>CAYRKE010000039.1:0-14994 GCA_964424695.1 uncultured Polyangiaceae bacterium | reverse complement strand
GCGGGGTCACACGGTTGTATTTCGACGCCTCCATTGGACGCGGTCACACAGAAACCCTCAGCATTCTTGTTCTCGATTCCGTATGTTCCATCTGTGCGAGCGTTGAAGGTGTACTGCTGGTTGGCCCCGAAAGTCACGTCGTACAGGACGATCTCTGTTCCAGCCGTTACTCCCTGAAACTTGACGTCCAGCGCATTATCGGTGGCGGCGTTGATCAACATGGAGTTGTATTGAACGCCCATGTAGGACGAAATCGTCCAGTTCTGCGAGTTGCTGGTGACGCACGGGAACACCGTGTCGACGAAGTAGCCATTGATGGGGTTTTGCCTATACTCTGCCAGAACCGTCTCTGCGCCGGCGGCCAGACAGGCTTGGGTCGAGCGGAGCCGTAGGTGGTAGTCCCCGTAGTCAGGGGTGGTTCCCTGGAGGCATTCTGGCCAAGTCTGATTGACTGGGAAGGAGACCACCTGCCCCGAAGTCCCGCCTGTCTCAGCGAAGTCCCCGCCGCCCGTCCCGCCCGTGCCCCCGCTGGTCGCGTGGCTGTTGCTGTCGCTCCCGCCGTCGCTGTCGCCCCCGCCGTCGCCCCCGCCGTTGCTGATGAGGTCACCACTATTCTCCGCGATGACGTCAAGGCGTGTCACGCCGCAACCCACGCTCCCGCCAAGCCCGCCCAGCAGAATGCCCCAGCGAACACCACGCAAGAGGGGCAGTGACGCCACTGGTCGAGGGAATCGCGACGGCGCCGGTGGCTGTGGCGCCGGAAGGCGAAGAGAGCGCTTGCAGGAGCAGTCGTCCCCTGCCCGAATCAGCCCGCGGATTGCTGCTGGCCTGATCATCGCTTGCAGCGTGACGGCCCTCGGTTGCATCGGCAAGAGGACGCACTCGACGGCCGCGATACGATGTGCGGCCACTGCGCCTACCTGCGCTGTCGAGTCGCGCATCGGCGGGCTCCTTCCACTGTGCCGCGAAGGCGCTCCACGACGGTCGGCACGACCCTGCACTCCGGTTCGCCGCCACTCCGCGGCCGTTCATTCGGGCATTGCCGGCCGGGTGTTGGGTCGATGACCAGGTTCGCGGTACTGGGCATGACCCGCCCTTCTCCCGCGGGGCACTGAGGCGAGTCTGACCGTATCCGCAGGGTGCGGTCGGGTGGCTGTTTGGGCTCGGGCAGTCGGTTCATGGGACGGGATTGGGGATCTGCTGGCATCCGGTCGACGGCGGCATCGCGTGCGGACGTCACTGTGGGGCGAGGGCCGATCCGGGTGGGCAGGCTCAAGGACTTCACCGGAAGCGGTATTCCGCGATTTGCAGACGTCTCTAACTTCCAACATAGTTGACCCCGACACTCTGCGTCACACTCAGCTTCAGCACGTACTTCGGCGCGGAGATCCAATGCAGCGACCATCGCAGCGAGTAGAGCTTCGGCTGGTGTCAGCGCAGGAGAGCGCCCCACCGCCGGATTCGCTTTCGCCCGAAGAGCGGCTCTACCAGAAGATCCAGGCGAACAGTGCCGACTGGCAGCGCGAAACGTTTGAGCTCTTCAACGTGCTAGTGTCTCGGCTGCTCGTCAAAACCCTTGGGCACAACGCTGACGTCGAAGACATCGTGGGAGACGTCTTCTTGAGCCTGTTTGAGAATGGGCGGAACATTCGCTCTGCAACGTCTCTACGGAGCTACGTCGTGTCCGTCGCGATGAATGCGGCGAGGCGGGAGCTTCGGAGGCGGAAGCAGCGGGCATGGCTCGGCGGGCTTGCGGGGGCGAGCGACGAACTGGATCGGCGTCCAGGGTCCGATGACCCACGGGCGAAGGCGGCGCTCCTTCAGCTCGACAGGATTCTAGATGAACTCGACATTGGTGAGCGTATGGCGTTCGTGCTGCACAGCCTCGAGGGGATGCAGCTCGAGGATGTCGCGGTGGCTCTCGATGTGTCACATTCGACTGCTAAGCGACGGGTCAAGCGAGCTCTCGAGCACCTCACCAAGCGTGTGAGTCGCAACGCACTTTTGTCCGACTACATCCTTGAGAGGACGGGGGTCGAATCATGACTGAGGTCCGTGCTCCCATCACGCCCGAGGCGGTCGTGGATGTCTTCAAGAAGCTCTCGGACGAGCACGTGACGCGACGGAGCAGTCACGACTCCGATGAGGCGTGGACGAGACTGCAGATCCGCAGCATCGTCAACCCCCGCATGGAGCGCCGGAATCGGCCGCTGTTTTGGGGGGCGCTGGCTGCTGCGGTGGCGGTGGCTGGCGTGTTGGTGTGGAGTTCGGCATCCACCCCGCTTCACTACGAGGTAAGAGGAGCAGAGGAGTCACAAGGTCTCATCAAGACGGCGAACGAGCCTGCGACCGTGTCCTTTTCCGATGGCAGCGTCATCGAGGCCGCGGAGAACACTGCACTTGCCGTCACGATGCGAGGGCAGCATGGTGCTCTTGCGAGGTTGACCCGTGGCCGTCTCAGGGTTGAGGTTGATCATCAGGAAGACACCGACTGGCGCTTTCTTGCTGGCCCCTATGAGGTTGTGGTGGTTGGCACGAGCTTCGATCTGAGTTGGGATCCGAATGCCCAGTCGCTTCACCTTGCGCTGCATGAGGGCCACGTCCGTGTGCTTGAGGAAGGGGCTGAGGCCAGGTCGGTGAGAGCTGGGCAGGTGCTCGATCTTCGAGCGCCGTTGCCGGCGTCCCCGACCGCGGCGAGTGCTGAGGCAGCCAATCCTTCTCCGGATGTCGTGCCGGTAGCGCCAAAGCCAACCAGAGTTGAAGCACCGGAAGCGCGGCGTCCGTCTGCGCGCAGTTGGGCCCAGCTTGTGGGGAGCGGCAAGTTCGAGGAGGTGCTTCGAGCTGCCGAAGCCATGGGGATCAGCAGCGCGATGGCCAGCCGTGACGCAGGCGACCTGAAGGCGTTGGCGCAGGCCGCCCGCTATGTGGGGCGAGCCGACGTGTCGCTCAACGCCTGGCAGGCACTGCGTCGTCGGTTTCCCAGCTCACAGGGGGCAGAGCAAGCGGCGTTCTTTCTTGCTCGCATATACGAGCAACAGGGCAGGGCGAGCACTGCCGACCATTGGCTGGACGTCTACCTGGCCGAGTCGCCGAGTGGCGTCTACGCGGCCGAAGCTCTCGGGCGGAAGCTGTCGATGACCCGGCGTCTTAGGGGCAAAGCGGCTGCGGCGGGCTTGGCACGGGACTACATCGAACGGTATCCGACCGGTCCCTATGCCGGGACGGCTCGTGATATCCTCCAACCGGATTGAACTGGTGGCCAAAAAGTACGCGCCCACAGTGTCCCACGGCTGTGGCGCAAAGCGTCGTGCTGTCCGTCGTGTTGGCGACGGCGAGCGTTCCCGCACAGCAGTCTGCCAGACGGACCTTCGCCACGTCGTCCGACGTCGTTGAGCCTGCTGCGCCTAGCGGTTCTGGGGCGAGCTCTGCCATGAGTTCGGATGTTCGGCGGACCCCCGTCGCGTCCGAGGGACAGGCAGCGGTCGTTGTCGAGTGTCTGTCTTCGCGAACCCAGCTGCTTGAAGAAGCTTTGATTCGAGCCCGCGCGGAGGTGACGGCCGCGGGGCTTACGGTCATTGTTCCCCAGGATCGCCTCACGGGGGCTGAGGTTTCCCCGTGGCGAGAGAATCCTGACGTCTATGGGCGTCTCTCTTTCGAGCAGTTTGGTTCGGTGATTCGCATAGAGGCAATTTCTCCAGGCCTCGACGAGCCTGTGGTCCAGAACATCGACAGCGAGGTTCCAGGTGTCGACGCCGAGGTGATCGCGGTGCGCGCGGTGGAGGCTCTCCGTGCGGCGATGGTGCAGTATGCCGCGTCTGCTGATAGAGCTCGGCGCGAGCTTCCTGCTGCCGTGGGCCGGTTCGCGAGAGTGAAATCCAAAGCGACGTCGCGGCGGGATCCAGGAAAGAAGGCCTCGCGGTTACCCTTTCGATCCTCGAGCGAGCGCCGACCGGAGTCGCGAGATGGCGTCCTCCTCAGTCTTTGGCTGGCACCTGAAGCGCGCGTCGATTTGCGGGCTGGAGAGGCCAGTGGTGGCGGTCGGGTGCAGCTCTATGGCGGGGCAGACTGGTACGCCGTCGGAGTGGGGGTTCGGCAGGTCTGGGGTTTGAACTCCATTGCGCGCGATGAGGGAAGCGCGTTGACGCGTCGCACGGACGTGGAGCTCTCCGTCAAACTGGAGGGAGCGGTTGGCTCGAGCACCTCGGTATACGTTGCTACGAATGGCGGGTATCGGCAGTACGTCATCGAGGGGCACGCCGCGGCAGCCCTTACGGCATTCGACCGCCAGCACGCAACGGCTGCAGTCGCACTCGAACTCGGCGCAGCGCAGCAGCTTGCAGATCAGCTCGGCATATTCCTGGGCTGCGGCATCACTGCGGCCGCTGACGCCCCGCTCCTCTACTTCAATGGTACTCGCGTCGCCAAGCTTGATCGTCCGTCGCTTTGGGTTTCGCTGGGAGTAATCGCTGGACAACACTAGTCGGTACTGTCTACCTGTGGCTTGGCAGTCTCGGCGTTCTTGCAGGCAGCACGTGCACTCACACAAGCTGCTTCCGCGCATCGGCCTCCAAGGCTCGCTTCGCCAGGGAGCCTCGCTGGATCTCCCGACGGCATCCCATCACGTCTGCATTCCCCCCCACTTCATCCAACTGGGTGGAGCGACACGGTGCCTGACGCGAGGGCTTTGATTGCCACGAGGCTGGTCTTCTGCCATGTGATGTTCTGATCCATCTCGATGATCAGGTCGTAGTGGGTGTCCTCTGCCTCCTGCCTTGCCCACGTCACCCAGTTGACAAAAAGCCTGATAGCAGACGAGTTGACGAACGTGAGTTGCGCGACGTTGAGGGTGAACACCTTCAGCCGGTCGGCGATGATGGCTCGGTGTATCCTCTGAAGGAATGGAGACATTGCTTCTGCCGGGTCTCGGGTCGAAATCTCGCCCGTGAGGGTCAGGCTTCCTGCCGGATCTAGGGCTATCTTCACAGCTGGAACAGTCGGGAGTTCGACATTCTCTAGCTCACTCATTGGATCGTCCTTACAGTGGAACCGATTCTGCTGCATTCTACGTGGGCCTTCACGCGCGGCACCTGGCAAGTGTCGTAGGGTCGAGGCAAGGCCCGTTGCGTGTGTGGGGCAGGGTGAGGTGCGAGGCGCCCCGAGTTGGCGAGAGTGGGCCGACGGCGAGTCCGCTCGCATTCCCGCTCGTACTCGCATTGGGCAAGGGACGGGCGCTCCAGCGACTCCAAGCGTGGGATTGCGGCGGGCAGCTCGCTGGGGCTCGTATCCAGGGGCGACTCGATTCTGCAGAGAGCGAGAAGCGTCGGGAACCCAAAGCCCTCTTCCAGAAGGGGCTGGAGTATGAACCGAGGACATTGGGAGACTTCACGCCTTCGGGCTGCCCGACAGTACGATGAACGAGCGCATTCACGCATGCGCCAGGAATCGGCCCACCCAGGCCGGTCGCCAGTCAACCAGGCTTGCGCGCCGCGTACGCATGAAGTGAGGGCGGGCCCTTTGCGGTGGGCCACGGCGGGCTGGGCCGTGCTCGTTGAAGAGGCTCGGCTTCCAGGGTGAAGTGCGCGGAAAACACGGCAGGTCATGGTGGGCAGACTCACTGGTAAGCGTCACGCGGCGCGTTCTCGTAAGGGGCGCTGCACGCGGAAGAGGCGCTTCCCGCAATCGGCTAGTCGGTCTTGTTGGGGCATTGCGCCTCGCTTCGAGTGTCCAGTCATTGCTGCCGGCAGCCGACTCCTTTCGCTGAGGCCAGCCCCAGCGACCACCGCCGTTCGACGGGTTGTTCTTCTTTCTACTGAGTCGGAGTGCATCTCTCCGTTGGGAGACCCTCTACTGACGGTGGCTGGCGCACTCGACCGCCGGGATTTTGTGATTCGGACGCGGTCGCTCTGGTCAGGTCCGTGGGCCGCAGCGCGATTAACTCCTTCCATGGTGGCGCCGTAGTACTCTGTGTAAGCGAAGGGTGACCGGCGTCGCGACAAGATGGACTTACCGATCCGCACCAAGCTGACCCTCCTCGCGGGCATCCCCATGCTCGGTGCCATCGTTCTGGCAGTCCAGATCGTGGTGGTCGCACGTGCGCAGGTACAGAAGAACGAGGCGCTCGCATCCATCGAGCATGTTGCGCAAGTCTCTGGAGCGCTGGGGAGTCTGGTCCACGAGCTGCAGCTTGAACGAGCGTACGCCGCCCGAGTCCAGGGGCAGCTCGCCAAAGCTGCGGAGGTCGAAGCGGGCATTCAGCAACCCAGTGGCGGAGATGCTCGAACCAGGGCAGAGGCCCAAGCGGATTTCGAACGTCAGCTGCGCTTGACTCTGAGGGCCGAACAGGCACTCGTGTCCCTGCTCGACTCTGGGGACTTCGGCCAGTTCTCCGGGCTTACCTCAATGACTCGGCGCGAAGGTGCGGCCGCGCGGGCTGATCTGCAGGCTCAGCGACAGGATATGGCGTTGAGGCCGCGATCGCTGGGCGATACCGTGCGGCATTATGACAGACTGATTCAGTCTCTGATCAGAGCGATTGTTCGAGTCTCAGAGCAGACGGACAACGGCGAGATCCTTCGCCTCACCACGTCGCTCATTTCCGTCCTTCAATTGAAAGAGCGTGGGAGTCAGGAGCATGCCATCCTGGCCTACGTCCTCGAATTCGGGGATTTTCCACCAGGGACCTACCGCCAGCTACTGACCCTTGCGACCGAGGAGGGGGTCTTTTTCGAGGCCTTCAAGATCATCGCCTCCTCCGAGCAGATGAAGAGCTACGAACGTCACGTTACGAGCGACGTGGTGGCGCCGGTGCTGAAGTTGCGCAAAGCGGCCATCGACAGCGCGTCGGATGAGCTCAATCTCGATCCGTCCGCTTGGATGCGGGCTCAGCGGGAGAAGCTATCGCGGATCTCGATGGTTGAACGCGAGCTCAACCATCGAGTGGCACAGGCTGCGATGCAGCGGATTCGCGAAACCGAGCGTGCCGAGTGGATGAGTGGGGCGCTGGTCGGAGGGATCATTCTGTCGAGCCTCCTTCTCGCATGGCTCATCGCGCGAGGTCTCACTCGGCGGCTGGCAGCGGCTCGGCGGGTGCTCGCTGAGGTCGGTCGGGGCAACCTCGAGGCAAGGATGATTGAGAGTGCCAGGGACGAACTCGGTGAGCTGGGTCGTGCATTCAACGAGATGCTGGCGGAGCTGGGGCGCGCGCGCGTTGCGCTGAGCGATCGGATCCGCATGGCTCGCGAACTCGAGATCGCAGCATCGCTGCAGCGTTCGGTGCTTCCTCTCAACCCGCACCATCCGGACTTCGAGTTCTCGGGGCGGATGGTGCCAGCCGATGAGGTGGGCGGGGATTTCTACGACGTGTTGCGCGCACCTTCTGACAGCGCGATGTGGCTGACGATTGGCGATGTTTCCGGCCACGGTATCGATTCCGGGCTGGTCATGCTGATGACCCAGTCCGCCATCGCATCCCAATTCTGCGCAAATCCGGGGGCAAGCCCAGCCACCACGCTCCACAACGTCAACCGACTGCTCCACGCAAACCTCACCGAGAGGCTCAAGGATTCCAAGTACGTGACGGGCCAGGTCTTTACCTATCGGGGCCAGGGGCGCTTTGTCTACGCTGGTTCCCATCAGCCGACCATCGTGTTTCGGGCGGAGTCGCAGCGGTGCGAAGTCGTCGATGTGCGAGGGGCATGGCTGGGCATCGATGCCGTCTTGGCCGAGGTTGTCGAGCGCGACTTGGTGCTCTCCGTTGGAGACGTCCTCTGCTTGTACACCGACGGGCTTCCCGAGGCTCGTGACGCGGCTGGCGCGCTCTTCGACATGGCGCGCTTCGTGGAGACCGTCGAGCATGCTTTGAGACGCAACGCCAGCTTGGATGACGCTGCGGCGAGCATCTTCTCCACCGTGTCCGAGCATGCACCCGTGCGCGACGACGACTGGACCCTTCTCCTCGTGCGGCGCAGGCAATCCGCCTCGCCCTGCGCTGTCGCCTGACTCGGAGTGACCAGACCCAACAGTGTCGCTGCCTTCAGTGAGTTGCGGCTGCTGAGAGTGCCAATGCCGCTTTTGCCGTTGGACGGGTCGCGTGGGGCACAGCTGCCAGCAAGACGACAACGGTCATCGAGCAAGCCTTGGGGGCGCGTCGGTCACTCGACGGGATCGAGTGTGACGACGCCTGGGGCGAGTGCCCTCAGGACTGCCAGGCTCGTCCTCTGCCAGGTCACTTTCTGATCCAGTCGGATGATCAGGTTGTACCGGCCCTGTTCTGGGGTCTGTCTTGCCCAAGTCACCCAGTTGATGAAGAGTCGAATGCCCGAGGAATTGACGAAGATCAGGCCGACGACGTTGAGGGTGAACTCCTTGAAACCGTCAGCAACGAGCGCTCGGTGAACGTCGTGAAAGAAAAGCGACATCGTCTCCGCTGGATCCCGGGTTGCCATTTCGCCTTCGAGCGTTAGGCTCCCTCTCGGATCCAGTTTCGCGGACACAGTGGGTAGAACTGGGACCTCAATACTCTGCAGCTGACTCACAGTGCCGTCCTGGCGGTGACACGAATTCGACCGCCCTCGTCTTCGGATAACGATAGTTCCGCCTGACACTCGAAGCGGAGTCGCGCAAGGCCCAGCCTGGCGCTTGCGTCAGGGTCTCGTGACGCGCGCTCGAACGCCGCGAGGTAGGCCTGTTCGGGATCTTGGGAACAGAGCTGCTCCAGCTCGTGTTTCAACGTGTCCAAGTGTTCTGGCGATGGGTAGCTGGAGACTGAGACTTGCAGCTTCCTGTTCCCCGTATCCATGACCAGCTCGAGATCGGCTAGCGTGTCCTGGTCGGAGTACTTGACCGCGTTCTCGAGCGTCTCTTGGATCATGACCTCGACCCGATCGGCGGCTTGAGGTTCATGGGCTGTGGTGGCGCAGAAGAAGCGACCGAACTCGCGAATGCCCTTGAGATACGCCCAGGCAGGGTGGAAGCGCACCAAGACCGCGGCTTCCTTGCGGGCAGAGTCGACCGATTCAGTGCATTGCGGGAAGGCCACGATGAGTGCTCGATGCGGGTTGGAGAGGGCTTGGTAGTCGGGTCGGGCGCCTTGGCGCTGATGCTAGCTACTGGGGCCGGACATAGTCGCATGCGTCACATCGCGGGGATCCATAAGCGGTCTTGAGCGAAGAACTGAAGGAGGAGACGCCCCCACACCCGTTGCCCCGAAGGGAACCGGAGCCCGACTCCCTGTCGGGCTGCCCGCTTTGCCAGCCCATGGGATGTTCTTGGCCTCTAGCTTAACACTGGACCACAGCGCGAGTCCCAGGTTTCTCTGGGGGATACCGGGCGTCAGCGACGGGGTGACGAGGAATCCGCTTGGCTATGAGCTCTGCAGGGACGGACTTGGCTGCCGCGCGTCGGCGTTGTTGGTGGAACCTCTTGGCCGGCCTGGGCTGCGCCGAGACCGGGACGGCAGGATTCGACGCGCAAAGCGCGGCGTCTGGAGACTGACGTCATCTCAGGCCTAGGCCTGAGGCCAAAGGCAGGCGGAGTGGGTCACGGGCAGCGTCTGGTTCGTCTGGATGGTCTTCAGCCGTCGAAGTATCCACTCGATTGTCGGTATCCGGGGGGGCGGGCGTGTCAGGGCACGATTGGGTTGTTCAGACCGCCAAGGGGCCACGGCATCCGTTCACGCCTTGCATAGAGGACCTACCGCGATCCGCCTCGTGCGAAGGGGTCACGGCGCGGGGGGCCTACTCGGATAATGCCTGATTGGGGTGGCCTGCGGGGAGTTGCAGCTGTGCTTCGGCGCTAACGTACTCACCCACACTCTGTCTCGGTGCTCGCTGCGCCTGCCACACAAGGCGGCCCCGGCCCGAGGCTTTCTGGGACCGCGGACGCCTCCCTTTGGAGAGCCCAACCCGAAGTGGACGGCCGCGACTGAGCGTTACGCTCGGGCACGAGGTTGCTGAGTGACGTCGTGCCCAACGAGGCCAGGAGCCAATGCTATCGATCTTAACGCCGGTGCACGGTGCCCGCGGTCACTGCCTGACGCCGTGTACGCCTTTCACCACGCTGTGCCGAAGCTTGGCGAGCGTCCCGCTCGGTGTGAAGAACGTTAACGAGGGTGACAGTACCGAGTCGCTCCGGTAGATTGCCCGGCGCGGGTTGCTGGGGAGCCCAGTGTGAGCGGGTACATGCCCTGGTCGCCTCGTTCAGTTGGTGTTGGCTTTCTGGTTCTCCATGGCGTCGCGCGTTTCTTCTTTCGGAGAATAATATGTCATCGTTTATTATCCCACGATTGGTGCACCACGGCTTGGGTTCGCTCGAGAAGCTCAAGGAGGTGCGTGCAAAGAAGGCGGTCATCGTGACTGGCGGCGCTTCGATGAGGAAGCATGGGTTCCTCGATAGGGCGATTGGTATCCTGCGAAGTGCGTCGATCAGCGCCAGCGTGTTCGAGGGCGTGGAAGCTGATCCCTCCTTCGCAACCGTGACGCGGGGTACAGCTGTCCTGGGCGATGAGCAGCCCGATCTTGTCATCGGGCTTGGTGGATGTTCCGCGATCGATGCCGCCAAGATCATGTGGGTGTTCTACGAGCATCCTGACGCGAAACCGGGGGACGTCATTCCTCCCTTCTCAATCAAGCCGCTGCGCAACAAGGCGTCCTTCGTTGCGATACCGTCGACGAGCGGGACAGGGACTGAGGTGACGTGTGCGGCCGTCATCACGGATCGGGAGAAGGGCGTCAAATACCCCATCGTCTCGTATGAGCTCACTCCGGATATTGCCATCGTGGATGGTGAACTCTGCGCCAGCATGCCGCCAAACGTCACCGCCAACACGGGGCTGGACGCCCTCTCCCACGCCATCGAAGCTTTCGTCGCAGCAGGGGCCGATAGCTACACCGACATGTTGGCGAGTGCGGCCGCCAGAGCGATCTTCGAAAGCTTGCCGGTGGCCTATCAAACGCCATCGGACCTGGCTGCACGGCAGGCCGTGCACGATGCTTCGTGCTGGGCTGGCATGGCGTTTACCAACGCGTTTCTCGGGATTGTGCACGGACTCTCTCACCAGTTGGGCGCCACTTTCGGCATCCCGCACGGGCGGGCCAACGCAATCCTGATGCCCAACGTGATTCGCTACAACTCCTCGGAGACTGGCAAGTACTCCGGGATTGCTCCGGTTGCGGGGCGACGTAGTGCCGCCGAGCTTGCCGTAGCGGTGGAGGAGCTGCGCCGCAGTGTGGGGATCGAGGACAGCCTCAAGGCCTACGGAATTCCCGCGGCCAGGTTTGATGCCAAGGTTGAGCTCATGGCGGAAAACGCATTGCGCGATGCCTGCACCGGAGCTAACCCGCGCAAGCCCAACCTCGACGAGGCGAAGAGGCTGCTTCGATTCTGCTTCGAGGGCGAGCCGGTCGATTTCTGAGGTCCTGCGGACGTTCCACCCATGGCGGGCGGGGTTACCCTGGCGAGGCGTGACCGGATACCCCAAGCACGTGCCGTAACAACCCGGCGGCGGAGGCCGGTGGCAAAGCCACTGCGCCGCCGGAGCGGCGCGGTGCCGCGAAGCTACCCGAGGCGGAGGGCCCGCGCTGGAGCCATGGAACGGTCGCAGGCGCGCACGTATCAGCGGGCGGTCCAAACCCACGAAGTCTCCGGAACGTCCAGGCTGCGCGCGCCTTGCCCAGCCTGGGCACGCACGCGGAGGCCGGCGTTTTCAGCGTCGGGCAAGCTGATCGGTGCTCTAGGGGACGTCCATGGGGTTCGGGAAGTTCCCGGTCATGAAGAGGATTGTGTAGACGCCGATCGACTCTTGATAGTACCTGTCGTTGATCACGGTGGTGCTCACCGCCTCCTCGAGGGCTTCGCGCCTGAGCTCGGGGTCTGTGTTGGCGTCGTCGTCGAAGAGGCTGACGAAGGAGGTGAGGCCTGTCGTGACGAAGTACGAATTGTGGTCGTATGCTGGGTCGCACCCCGTGGCCGTGCCAGACGGATCGAGCTTGTTGCAGATCGTCGAGAAGCGGTTGGCGTTGGGCTCGACGGGGTTGTTTACGTAGAAGTTTGCGTAGAAGTCCTGGATGTTGTCGATCTTGGCCTGCATCCGCGACTTGGGGGCGAAATGCTCCGACGAACCAGGACGGTTCTCGGGGAGCTCGAGGCGATTGCCGAACCATGCCGCATCCACTCCGATGCGCCACAGCGAACGGGCCCAGTTGTAATTGTCGCTATTGGATGAGCAGGGCAGGTCGTACGAGCCCCAGTCGGTCACGAGTGCAGGGTCGACGCCGGGTGCGTCGTAGCAGCGCTCCAGCATCTCGTAGACCGTCTCGGCCGTACGATACCAGAAGGAGCGGTGCCGTGCTTTCTCCTCGGCGCTGAACCGCGAGTCGAGGTAGGTGGCGAGATAATCCCCAAATGCGCGGAAGTAGCCTGGTGGGTAGTAGGAGAGGTTGACCCGATCGTCCTGTCCGCCGCCGGACGGGAAGTAGCACGGCTCGTTCGGATACTTGTCGCAGGCCTTGCCGAAGGTGTCACCCGGCGTCGCATAATACCAAACCCCATCATAAGCCGTATTGATCATGCACTCCATTTTGAGGAGCCAGTCGGTGGCGTCCGGGACGTATTCGGGCCACTGACGCGCCGCGTAGACGAGGCCGATGGCCATGTCGACGTCGCCGTCGAAGGCGCTGTCCTGATTGCCTCCACAGCTTCCTGAGTCCGGGTCGCACGTGGCGTCGAGGTCCCGACAGAGCGACGACGAATCCCACATCCAGCCCATGAAGCCGCCGCAGTACTTCTTCTCGCTCTGCGACAGGTAGTGGCGGGCGAATCGCCAGAGCTGGTCGAAGGTTTCCCTGTCGCCGATTGCGGCAGCAATCGCCATGCCGTAGCCCTGACCCTCGCTCACCGTCGTACCATCCTCGCGGATCACGCGGAGGGTTCCGTCGCCACAGACGTGGTCACTCGTGAGATAGTTTTCCTTCCAGATCTCGTAGCGCTCGGCGACGAACGCATTGAGCAGATCCTGTACGCTCTCTTCATCGGGGAAGGTTCGTGCCAGCGACGAGCCAAAGGGGTAGGCGTAGCGTGTCTCGTCGTAGGGGAACCAGCCGTCGTAGCCAACGGTGAAGGGGGTTGCTGGCGGCTTCGGGGCGCAGTTCTCGTCGTTCCAATCACCGGTCGCCGACCAGTCGCCATTGGTGGCGTCCGGGTAGTAGTCGTAGAAGGTGAACTCGCTGAACTCGGGTATGTCGGGCTTGCCGTAGGTCCATCGCACCCAGTACTCCCCTGGCGTCGAGGGGAAGGGGCGCGGGGCTACCGTGTTCCACTCGGGCACGTGCGCCTTGTCGACGGCTCGCCAAGTGGCCCCCTCATGGAATTCGCTGTCCGGAACCGGGCAATTGTACCAGGGGCGGTCTGCCTCCCGCGTGCAGATGACTGGGGTGCTATTGACCTCCATCATCATCCAGCTCGGCATGAACTCGGGCTTGGGAAAGTAGGTGAAGATCTTCTGACCCGCCCAGATGTAGCGGAAGTGCACCGTGTGGAAGCCCTGGGCAGGTGTGGGGTTACACGGGTCGATGACCACGTCTCCGTTCGAGCCGCAACCGGCGTAGCCGGGACCGGGGTTGCTGGTGTAGAAGCGGAAGACGTCGTTGCGCGTCGACCAATTGTTGCAAGGCGTGCCCTGGCCAAAGGTCTCGTCATCGGGAGGACCGGAGTACGTGAGCCAGTACTCATTGCCTTCTCGGGCGGGGAGAGCGAGGCCGCTGAAGGCCATGGGGGGCGAACTCGGCGAGTCGGGGTGGCTAACGGTGATGCTTCCACCATCCCAGAGATCGTTCCGGATGAGGATCGAGTACCAAGGACAATCCCCATTCTGGAACTCGAGGAGTGCGAGGCGCTTGTCGCAGCCCCCTTCCGTGATGTTGACTCGAAGGCTCGACGGGTAGATCGGGACTTCCTCACCGAGGAGATCGTCATTGCACGACGTTCCGGCGAATCCGGTGATGTCAGGGTCACCCCATGGGTAGCGGATGTGGAGCTTGGTGAAGCCCTCGGGGATTGCCGTCTCGAGAGTCGTATCCGTGCACAACATCGAGGCAACGTCAGCCTCGTCGGTGGTCATGGTGTAGCTCGAGACATCGCCGCTGCTGCCCGAGCCGGCGTAGTAGATGTAGAGATCGGGCCCCGCGCTCGCGTCACTTGCGTCGAGGGTGGCCCAGTTCCCCTGCTCCGGGCACCCTTCGCTTCCCACCGGTTGGAGCTGGAAGGCTCCGAGTACCGTGGGAGGAATGCACGCCGAGTACCAGTCGCAGTTCGCCGAGTCCCGGCGGATGCCGTAGGTGTCCCACGCTCCGGCCGTGTCGATGAGCGCGACGGCTTCGGGCCGCTCCGACATCGTACCGAAGCTCGGCGTCACCTCCGCTGACCACATGTCACGGACGTGGACTCGCGTGTATCCATTCGGGCAGCTGAAGGTCTCGTAGTTCGGCGGCGGATCCTCGTCGACGGGTGCTGGTGGGATCTCGGCTTCCCATTCTACCTCCTGGACACACGGGTCATCTGTTGCTGCGGCCGTGCCCGGACCAAGCAGGGGGAGCGGCTCTGCGCCAGCGTCGGCCTGGGCTGTCTCCAAGGATTTCCCGGGGCGAGACTTGACGATGTCGAAGACAGCGATGATGGTCCCGCCATCGCAGTCTGCAGCAATGCTCTCGCCGCAGCCTTCGCTGAGGCACAGGGTGCCACTGCCGTCGGTGCCGTAGTTGCTCTCGGGAACCCCGTCGCCGTTGACGTCGGTGGCTTCTGCCGGAGTGCCAGTGCCGTCACCGCCCTTTTCGGTGCCCGCGCTGCAGTGAATGAGGGCGACGCCTCCAAGGACGATGAGCCCATAAGTGACAAGCCTATTGGAATTTTGCCAAGTCATCGCATCACCTCACGGTGCGCTCGCGATTGGAGCAAGTTAGTTCCTGCATGCTGAACCAGGGTGGGCTTGGATGCCAGGCCGGC
>CAYRKE010000038.1:45223-46516 GCA_964424695.1 uncultured Polyangiaceae bacterium | reverse complement strand
CGGACAGCGCCGCGGCGCTCAGCCTTTGGCGCGAGCTTCCACCTTCTTCAGGGTCTCTTCGAATCGGTTGTCCTTGCGCAGGCAGGGGTAGCAGTCGTCCTCCCCCGTTAGCCCGCACCCTCGCCGCGACAGTAGGCCCCGCAACGCCTCGAGCGCGAGGGTCCCTCCGACGCGACCCGCCAGGTCGAGAAAATCGCGCTTCTCTTCGCAAGTCTCGGTGAAGACGAACTTGCTAGCGACGTACAGATCCTCCGCGGCAAGGCGCTGGAACCCGAGGCCGCGAATCCACTTCTCGGCGCGACGCCTGGTTGAACCTGGGGTGTTCTTGTCGAGTGCCACGCGATATAGAAGCTCGGCGCCGCGCTGCCCCATCGCGCTCTGAAGCAGGGCAAACGCCGTGTCTACCCCAACCCTGGACGAGGACTGGGCTGCCTGGAAGACCACCTTGGCGGCATTGAGCTCGCTCCGCAGGTCGGGTTCCATCTGCAAGGCGCGCGCGACGAGCGCCACGGCCTGCTGATCTCTGCGGTTCTGAGCCTCGGAGGCAGCCTGCTCGAGCAGGGCGAACCCTTGCTTCCAGCTGTCGCTCCGCAGAGGCGCCGAAGGTGCAGCGGGAGGAGCCGTCGAGGCCAGCGATGCGAACGAGGCGACCGGAGCCGCGACGCTTGCCACTGGCGGTGGCAGCACCACCGTTCGGTGCCGCCCAAGGGCCAGCCACGACCCCAGCACCAGCAGGAGGAAGACCGACACCAGAGCTCCCCCCACCAGCACCTGCGACGACACCCTCGCCAGCACCCGACGAATGGGTTCTGGGAAGGTGGCCCGACGGGCCTCGACGTAGCTCACGCTGGCGTCGAGACCACTCTGCAGGCGGTTCCGGGCGGCGACGGCCCAGCTCGCCAGTGTTTCCTTGGCTTGACCCGCCCTGTTGGCGATTTCGCGCACCCACGCCTGGGCTCGACTCTCCGTGCCGGGGCCAGCGGGCCGCATGGATGGGCGCACCAGGCCCGACGAAGCTCCTCGACCGGATGAAGCGCCCGTGGTGGACAGGTGGAGCCTCGTCGGCGGCTCTGGCACTGGCGGCAGGTCATCCATCGGCGCCCGATCGCTCGCGCGGAGCCGCGTCGGGGGCTCCGGCACGGGCGGCAAGTCACCCATCGAGGAGCGATCGCTCGGCGACACCTGCAGCTGTGTCGGCGCCTCCGGCACGGGCGGCAAGTCACCCATCGAGGAGCGATCACTGGGCGGTACCTGCAGCCGCGTTGGCGCCTCCGGCACGGGCGGCAGAACCCC
>CAYRKE010000038.1:35549-45123 GCA_964424695.1 uncultured Polyangiaceae bacterium | reverse complement strand
CTGGGCGGTACCTGCAGCCGCGTTGGCGCCTCCGGCACGGGCGGCAGAACCCCGGTCGATGGCCGATCGCTCGCCGGCACGTGCAGCCGCGTCGGCGCCTCTGGCACTGGCGGCAAGACCCCACTCGATGGCCGATCACTCGGCAACATCTGTACGTGAGTCGGTGTGTCGCGATCCAACGACAAGTCGTCTACCGGAGCCCGATCACTGGGCGTCCTCCCCCGCCGAACCGGAGGCTCCGGCACAGGCGGCAGCGACCCCATGGAGGGTCGCCCGCTCGGGGACCGCCTCTGCCGAGCCGGGGACTCGGGTTCTTGGGAGCGGCCGTGCGCGGCGTCACCACCATGCTGAGCTCCCTCGACTGGCTCCTCATCGGACACGCGACCTGCGTTGGGTGAACTACTCGGCTCCGAGGACATGAAAGCGATGCCATCCTAGAGCGACTGCCTGCCGTTCGCCAGACGAACTGATGGCTCGTCCTCGGAGAATGCCCTCGGCACCGACCGCCGAGCACAATACTCCGCTCTCCGCTGCTGCGCGGCGCACACGGAGCGATGCCCAGCGTCCTGAGGCCCCCGAAACCCCTTCACGAACGGCAGATCGCTCGTGAGTCGAACCGGGGCGCCTGCCGAACCAGGGCACCAGGCCCAACCGAGAATCGCAGGGTCACTGCAGTTTTGTGTCCTACCGTGGACGGCGGCAATGGTGGCGCCGGTGGGTGCCGGAGAGTCGGACGCCCCCGCCGCGAACCCTTTCCGCCTCCGGGTGGCTCCCACAGTCAGGCGCCAAGGGATCGGCTCCTCCCCAGTCACGGGCTGTGTGACATGGCTCCTGGGCTGTCGTCCGCAATCAGAATCAAGGAGAGTACGCCATGACTCAATTCGCCATCACGAAGCCACTCTCGCTGTCCTTCGACGAGGCCCTGGCCGCATTGCCCGAGGCGCTTCGGACAGAAGGCTTCGGAATCCTCACCCAGATCGAGGTGGACAGCATCTTCCAGCAGAAGCTTGGCAAGCCCTTTCGCCGATATCGCATCCTCGGCACCTGCAATCCCACCCTTGCCCATCGTGCCCTGTCGGCGAATCTGATCGCAGGAGTGATGCTGCCGTGCAACATCGTCCTCTGGGAACGGGACGACGGCAAGGCCGAGGTGGCCGCGGTCGATCCACGAGTGAACCCCGCCGCCCTCGCGGAGCCGGCCATCGCCGAGCTCGCAAACGAGGTTCACGCAAGGCTCAGCCGGGTCGTGGGGCAGCTCCCCGCGTCCGAATAGCCCGCGGCTCGAATCGCCGTCCAGCACTGCTGCCGGAAACCTCTAGCCCGATCCGCAACCGTGCTGGCGTGCCCAAGTGAGAACGCGAGCCGCATTGTCCTGAAGCACGGCGGCAATGTTTCGGTGTGTCCAGCCGCGGGCCGCGAGGCGATCGGCCAAGAGGGACCAGAAGTCGGCGCCGTTCACACCGCGCGGCGGGCGAATTCCCCCGTCGAAGTCGCTACCGATGGCGACGTGCTCGACGCCAGCCACCGAAACCGCGTGCTCCAGATGCGCGATCACGTCGTCCACGGTGGCGGGCCTCGAGAAACCCGCCACCAGGTGACCTCGGTGAAGGTCGATGCCGACGACTCCCCCGGTTTCGGCGATGGCGCTGAGCCGTGCATCGTCGAGGTTTCGGTCGATGGGGCATAGAGACCGGAGCCCGGTGTGGGTAACCACCAGCGGTGCGGCAGACGCCTTGGCAAGGCGCACCAGATCGTCCATGGCGGCGTCCGACGCGTGCGCCGCGTCGAGGACTCCCCCATGACGAATAACGACCTCGGCAAGCGCTCTACCTCGCTCGGTGAGACCGAGGTTGCGCCGCTCGCGCTTGGGCTCGGTGCTACTGCCAGCCAGCGCGTTGGTGCGACCGTGCACCAGCCCCACCAGGCACGCGCCGCGTCGAATCCACGGCACGATCTTGGTGGGCTCGTCCGCGAAACCGTCCGCCCCCTCGAAGGCCAGAACCACCGCTACCCGGTCCCCTACCTCGCCGGCGCCGACCGGACCGAATACGCCCCGCGCCGCATCCGATCGAAGGGCAGACTCGAGCGAGGCCAAGGTCGCGTCGTAAGCATCGCGCGCTCGGGCAGGCGTGAGACGGTGTGCGCTCTCGACGAACAACGGGACGACCAACGTGCCGACGCCGCCGCGCAGGACGCGATCAGGACTCAGCGGCGCCGCGGGTCCCGCAATGCCATGTCGACGAGTGTGGAGCGCATAGGCCAAGTCGACATGGAGATCCACCACGCGAACGCCGGAAAGGGCGGCCCCCGGTGCGCTCCCCGCCCGTGCGGTCTCACCTCGCCCCTCACGCTGATTCAGGACCTGAAGCAGCGCGGTGAACACGAGGATCGCGGCCAAGAGGAGGCTCATGTGCTGACGCGTGCCGAAAGGCGATCGGACGACGGGAGCGCTGACCGGACCCGACCCGGTTCGCCGTGACACCGCGCGTGCGCCTGAGGATTTGCCTGCCCCCGGTGCCATCGCATCCGAGTCCAGCAGCGGTGTCATCGGGATACCCATGGTTGAAGCGCAAGCCCTAGGTCAGAGCCCTGATGGAAAGTGACCGGAAGCAAGCAGCATGTACAGAAGCTTCAAGGAGTCCTGGAAGTAGACGCCGTCAGCGAGAGAAGGAGCCCCCAGCCAGGCCGAGCATGCCGTCTCAAAAGCAGCCTGACCCGCTGGCATGTGCAGGAAGATGAGACCACCAACGAATGCGCTATTCTTCTCGGGTGCAGCTGCGTAGGGATCGGCGTTGGCAGCCGCCGCCGTGGTCAGCTGGCGCTCGGCGTCGGCACTCCCGAACCAAGCCCAATCCGCGGCAATTCGCCAAGGTGTACGGCACGCATTCCACCAGTACCCCTGATCCCCATTGCGGAGCGTTCCGTCCAGATTGGCGAACTCCGGCCAGAGCTTGTTGGTCATCGCAGCCTGATAGCCGTCAAAGAGCTCGTAGGTCGCGTTGGCTAGCTCCAGGTACTGCGCCGCCAGCTCGGCGCCGTCGGGCTCTGAACTCGCGGCAACCACCTGGGAAAAAACCCGATAGTAGCCGGGGGCGAAGTACGAGGGGTAATTGCCGTTCTCGGCGGGCTGCAGAGTCCCATCCCCGGCAAGAAGCACCCGACGCCCCGAGTAGGTGGTCGTGTTGTAGGTCATGATATCTCGGATGATCGGGATCGCCGCATCGAGATAGCCGTTTCCGGGCCAGCGCGCGTCTGCCTGAACGAGCGACATCGCTATGTCCAGGTCGCCGTCCGTGGCGTTGTTGTAGTCCGAGGCTCCATCACATCCCCCGATGCTCCAGGGGAGCAGATAGCGTCCGGAGAAACTGCCCTGCTGGGATATGGGAATGAGACTGTGGACGAACGTCAGAAGACTATCAAAGAGCTCCTGGCGCCCCATGTTCACTGCGATGAGCATTCCGTAGCCCATGGCCTCCGAACAGGTGCTTGCTCCGCAACCGACGACGCGCTTCCCGTTACCTCCGCAGTCAGTAACGTAGGCCCCCTCCCAAGCCGTGAAGGCGGCCTCGAGATCCGAATCGGGAATGGAACATGTGGGCCACGCTGCTGCGGCCCCCCCCGTGGACGCCCCCCCGCTTCCACTGTCTGCGCCACCGGTCGCAGTGCTCCCTCCTGCCCCGCCCGTGTCGAGGCCTCCCGAACCTCCAAGGTCACTGGAGCCCCCGGTTTGGCTCGCGCCGCCCGTCTCACCAGCACCTCCGCTCGCGGTCATCCCCCCGGTTTCCGACGTGCCGCCCGTCGTGAACGCCCCCCCAGACCCGGGAGAGCCGCCAGTATCCGTCATCCCACCGGTTGCGCTGCCTGTAGACTCGCCCCCGGTGTTCGCGCCCCCGCTCGAAACGCCGCCCGTCCCGCCGCTGCCCCCGGTGGCCGTGCCCCCAGTAGCGCCGCCGGTACCAGGCTCGGGACCAGCACCGCCCGTGGACGTGCCCCCAGACGAGACGCCTCCCGTCGCATGACCCCCGGTGCCCAATCCCCCGGACCCCGCCGCCGTGCTCCCCCCGAGACCGTCGCCACCACCACTCGACGGCGCGCCGCCGGTCGACGATCCACCGCCAACCCCAGAAGCCGGCGCTCCTCCTGTAGGGGAGCCCGACTCCTCGTCACTCGATGAGCAGGCGCTGAGGATGATGACGATGGGAGCGAGGAATGCAAAGGAAGTCCATTTCATGATGTAAGGCTCTACTCGAAGTGCGCGGGCAGTGCCCGTGGGCTCTGCTCGCAAGTATCGGACGTGCGCCCGAGGCAAGCCCTGGCCATGCAGGTGGTCCTGACACCGACCAAGCGCACCACCGTCTTCGGAGGGCGCCCTGACAGCGCAGATCCAGGGAAAAACACTGTGATGAAGCGCTCTTGGCGGACAGAGTCGTCCCAGGCAGTGTAGCGCAGGCTTCGGGGCTGCACTCGATTTTTGAGGATGAGCCTCACCCATCACATAGATGCAGCTCTTGGCTCGCGTTTTGCTAAGTGCCAGGCGTTGGTGCGTCCGCGACCTGGGTGACCCATGCCCGGACACACCCCGAAATCAGTCCGGCTCGCACATTCGTCTCTCTTTGATTTCTCTGCCCCAGCGCGTCAGCCCGGGCCGCGCGCACCGAGAACCCCAACACCATGAACGAGAACCTTCGCCCCCTTCGCATTTCGGCGTTTTGCCTTGTCCTCACCACCCTTACGGCCTGCAATTCAGACGGCGATGGCAACTCTGGAGCCGCTGCGGGCACCGCGGGAAGCGCCGGTCACGTAACGGATGCAACCGCGGGCACCAGTGGCGAGGCTGCGGGTACTTCAGGAAGTGCTGGCACCGGCGCGGCTGGCTCCGGAAACGCCGGCTCGTCCAACGCGGGCTCTGAGAACGGCGGCCACGCCGGCTCCGGAACCTCCGCGAGTGGGGGAGATTCGGCTGGCGGCGCGGGGGGCATGAGCAGCACGGCGGGGACGGCTGGCTCTGGCGCCGGCGCGGGGGGCAGTGCAGGCAACGACACGCCCGGCGACACCGGCGGAAGCGCTGGCAGGGGTGGAAACAGCGGCTCGGGCGGTACGAGCGCGGGCAGTGCGGGCACGGCGGGAAGCGCTGGAGGCCCACCAGCTGGTGGAGGAGCGGGACAGCCAGAACAGGGCGGCTCCGGAGGGCTCAGCGGAGCCGCGGGAGGCGGAGCGTCTGGCGTCGCTGGCTCTGCCGGCGCCGCTGGTTCGGGTGAGGTGCCCCCCGAACCGACCGTGGTGATCAATGAGTTCGTCGCCTCCAATCAGACGGGGATCACCGACCCGGCGGGCGGCGCTCCGGACTGGATTGAGCTCTACAATCCGGGAAGCCATGACGTCGCACTCGAAGGGTACTTCGTCAGCGACGATCCGATGGATCCGGAAAAGACCGAGCTTGGTGCGGACCTGGTCATCTCAGCCGGCGGAATGCTCCTTCTCTGGGCCGACGGCGATGTCGCCGAGGGTGCCGATCACCTGTCCTTCAAGCTCTCCATGGCCGGAGAGAGCGTGCTGCTCACGTCCCCCGAGGGCGAGCTCCTCGACACCATCGACTACGAGAACGCAGTCACCGACGTCTCGATGGCCCGAGTTCCAGATGGAACGGGGGACTTCGTGAGTTGCTCCAACCCAACCCCGCGCGCACCCAACGATCCGTCGTGCGCCGAGTGATTCCACCACCAACGGCAGGCAACTGACTGCAGGTATGCGCTCACGGCCTCAGAAAGCCCCGGCCGCAAGCCGCCTTGCGCGGACGGCGCAGCGAGCACCGGAGCGGAGCGTACGTCGGTACGAGAGCACCGGAGCGCAGCCGCAACTCCCCGCGCGGGGCGGATCGCGGCCGGTCCTCCAAGCAAGGCGTGAACGGATACGACTGCAGGGGCACTGGCAAGCGGTGCCCCTGCATCGTCGAAGCCACGTCGCCCATGACAAGGCCTAGCCCGCGTGGATGGAGGTGCCCATGCCGTCGAGCCGTCCCCCCCTCCGGGCACGGCGTCAGCTGCGCCGTGCCCTTGCTCCCGCCGCTACTCCTCCCAGTACCCGTAGCAGTCCTCGGGCCGAGCGCATTCGCCGAACATCTCGCAGTAGACGAGGCCATCTTGGCACTCGACGAAGCAATCGTCCTGGGTCGCCACGCACGAGCCCAGCATCGGACACCACACGGGAGTGTCGCCGCTGCAATCGGGACACTGATCCCATTGGGGATCTACGCAGTAGCCATACACCGAACACCACTCGTAACCATTGCCGCACGCCAACGAGCACTGTTCGGAAGTGCCACATGCTCCGTTCTCGCATCGCTCGAGACCATCGGGACAGTTGCCGAACTCGTCGGGCAGCACGCGGTACATCTCGAGTTCGGTCGGAAGGTCCAGTTGACGCTGTACGAACCAATCCCGTAGCGTCTCGGCACGCTCCTCGTCGCCGCGGCGCATCATCCCGAGCCCATCCAGCAGGGCCACGGTCTCATCGACGATGGTCTCAGGCTGGAGGGCTTGGAAGTCGGCGATCAGCTCCGCACAAGTCTCCATCGTCTCCTCCCAACATGCGGGGTCGCTCTGGCACCCTGTGGGAATCGAGCTGAAGCCCGTGAGGGGGGTGTTCTGATACCACTCCTGCCCGGCGCTGATATCCACCGAATACGGAGCCCAGACCATGCGATGGTCTTCGCGCTCGATGATCAGG
Organism: uncultured Polyangiaceae bacterium; assembly: GCA_964424695.1. GTDB lineage: Bacteria > Myxococcota_A > Polyangia > Polyangiales > Polyangiaceae > JAEWRL01. Next base: position 38,397 of record CAYRKE010000038.1, on the reverse strand, counting down.
TTGTTGTTGGCGTTGTGCAGAGGGTCATCGCCGGTCCACATGATCCAGCTGAGGCACTGGAACTTGTGGTACATGTCCCAATCGATGTAGTCGGCGAGGGCGTCCATGAACCCTGGGCCATTGGGCGTCGTGTTGAGGGCGTCGGAGAGCTCCTCGAGCCGAGTATCGTCGCACTCCTTGTTTTGACATGCATCATCAGGAATGTCGTAGGCAACGTCGCCTGCGAACTCCCACATGTTGAGACAAGCCCCACCGACGACGTCCTCGCGATCCTCCATCGTCCGGCACTTGTACACCTCGATGAGGGTCATCGGCACCCAGACGTCCTCGCCCCAGACGCTGCTCCCCAGGAAGGCAAACGAGGAGCGGAGCGCTGGGTATCCAAGCTCGCGGTAGATCCGGTGGGCGATGTGTTCCCGGAAGATCGACCCCACGAGGGAGTTGTTCAGGCGCAAGTGCTCGGTGGTCCCGATCCGCATGCCGTCCTGCAACTCGTCGGTGTCGATCCGCAGGTTGGGGATCGAGGATTCGGTCCACTGGCGCCCGGTGCTCTCGCCCACGAGCTTCACCTCGAGTTGGCCGTGGTCCGCCACCCGTTTCGTGGTGAAGTCTTCCACCAAGACATGGTCGGCGTAGGTGGTGTCGGCGCTGCCTCCCGGGGTGTAGATGTCCCCCCCTCCGTACCATCCGCCCCCATACAGCCCGTCATTCATCAGCGTAACCTGTTCCTCGCTGACCTCGAACCAGAAGCGGTGGCCGGCAACCCCGAAGAGGTCGATCGGAAGGTCCGCAGGCGTCGATGACACCTCGAGCCCACCGAGGACCAAGGGGTGCTCGCCCGGTTCCCCAGCCGCGCCGGCCGCGCCGGATTCACCAGCCACGCCACCAGTCTCGTTCTCATTCCCGGAGCCGGCGTGCCCCGCAGCGCCGGAGGTTCCACCAGTAGCCTCTGGCACATCGGAACCGGCCGCACCCGAAGAGCCGCCTTCAGCCGTCGTTCCGCCTGAGCTACTCGCTCCACCTGTTATGGTGGAACCGCCTGTGCTCGAGGAACCGCCCGTAACCGTCGAGCCCGCCGTGCCGGCAGTGCCTCCCGTGACCGTCGACCCCGCGGTTCCCCCCGATTCAGGGACGTTCTGGTTCCCACTCGCGCCAGCCGACCCGCCTGCTCCGGGCGAACCCGCCGCCCCGGACGAACCCGCCTCGCTCGGCGTGCCAGTCCCGGCAGTGCCCGCTGAAGCATGAAAACCGCCCGCCCCCGATGACCCACTCTGTCCAGCGGCCCCGGCGGCGTCGCCAGATCCCGCCGCTCCAGCCGTCACGACTGCTGGCCGCTTGCTGGACTGGTCATGATCGCAAGCGACAAGCGCCGCCATCAGGGCAACGAGACTGAGGTGCCCAGCAGCGCGGAAGGCGCCATCGTGACGGATGCCGCTGGCTCGCAAGGTGTTGCAGGATGAAGAAAAAGCAGGAGACACGACTCATACCTCGAGTGTTCTGCGCCGGGCAGGAGCACTGCTCGACGCGGGGGCGCCGTACCACGGCGCATTCCGATTTGGGCGGGCGTCGTACCGTGACGCACCGCCGGGATGCGTCAAGCAGATCTCGTGCCGTTCGGACTGGCACGGTTTCCGCGATAGACCGTGATCGCGTGGCTGAGCCAACTCGCGACGCAACGCGCCGCCGACGTCCTAGTGGCCCACTCGTGGCACAGTCGAGACTCGGCGATCATGACGGTACGCACAGTGATCCGGCGCGCGGTGTCTCCCCGCGATCAGGCCCCATCATCCGCATGCGCCCCCGGCACCGCCAACTCCAGGGCATCGTCTGCCATCTCGACGGCAGCAATCGTCGCGCCAGCGGGACTGTCGACGCTCAGTACACGAACCGTGGGCCAGCGGCCGCCTTGCTCGATCGGTAGGCAGGCCAGGCGCCGGGCAGCATCGACTGCTCGCCCCAGACCCGATGCAAGCTCGTGACTGCTCAGTCGGATGCGCGGGTGTTCGGCCCCAGATCATCGACATGCAGAAAGAACTGAGCAAGAACAAGGCTTCCCCCATGTCGACAATCGAATCAGAAGACAAGGCCCGCGGCGCCGTCAGAACCCACTACGCCAAGATTGCGGCGTCCCCATCGTGTTGCAGCGCGTCTGGCTGCTGCGGGGCTAGGCCGAAAGACTCCCTTCGCGTGGGCTACTCTGCGGAGGAGCTGAGCCTGGCGCCCGACGGAGCCAATATGGGTCTCGGCTGCGGCAACCCTCAGGCCATCGCGGCACTCCGCCCCGGAGAGACGGTGGTGGACCTCGGCAGCGGAGGTGGCTTCGACTGCTTTCTCGCGGCGCGGCAAGTGGGAGCCCAAGGCCACGTCATCGGCGTCGACATGACGCCCGAAATGCTGACCCTAGCGCGGGGCAACGCTGACAAGCTCCAGATGAATCATGTCGAGTTCCGTTTGGGCGAGATTGAGCACTTGCCCATTGCCGACGGCGTGGCCGACGTCATCATCTCTAACTGCGTCATCAACCTTTCCCCCAACAAGGAGCAGGTCTTTCGCGACGCCTTCCGGGTGCTTCGTCCGGGCGGGCGCCTCGCCATTTCGGACGTGGTCGCCATCGCCGAGCTTCCGAGCGCGCTCTCCGAAGCTGAAGAGTCGCTCTGTGGCTGCGTCGCTGGCGCCGCCACCGTCGGCGAGCTCGAGAGCATGCTGTGCGATGCTGGGTTCACCGAGATCCAAGTCACGCTACGCCCGGAGAGCCGCGAGTTCATTCGCGACTGGTTCCCGGGAAGTGGCGTGGAAGACTACGTGACCTCTGCCGTGATTGAGGGCCGGAAGCCCGGCAGGATTCGAG
>CAYRKE010000038.1:33728-35449 GCA_964424695.1 uncultured Polyangiaceae bacterium | reverse complement strand
GAAGACTACGTGACCTCTGCCGTGATTGAGGGCCGGAAGCCCGGCAGGATTCGAGACCGCGGCAGCTCCAGCTGTAACTGCGGCTCCGACTGCAACTGCGGCTCCGACTGCAACTGCGGCCCCGACTGTAACTGCGGCCCCGACTGTAACTGCGGCCCCGACTGCAACTGCGGCCCCGACTGCAACTGCTGGAGCTCGTCGGGCCCACGCTAGGGGCGTAGAACATCGAGTGAGGCGGCGCCCTGCGTCGAGCGCCGCCCACCCGCGCGAATCCCGTCAGGATTCCGGCAAGCAGTACTGACCTTCGCTGGCAACGTCGATGACCCACCCCTCGGGACAGGCGGCCATTCCGGGGTAGTTGGCGAAGGGGATGGGCGTACACACCGGGCCTGCGCTGGTCATGTAGATCTGTTGATTGGGGGGACAGCCTTCCCCAGGGCCGTCACTGCCCGTGGTCCCGTCACCGCCGGCCCCACCCTGACCTGATCCGCCAACGCCCGTGCCTCCGGCACCGCCTTGGGAGGCGCCACCAGCGCCCGAACCGCCCGCTCCACCCGTTCCAGAATCGTCTCCGCACGCCGGATCTCCGGGCTCACAGTAGGGACTGTCCCACTCCGGAGGGCACGGTGTCGGCTCGACCTCGATCGTGTCCTGACCCTTGGACGGCGACGAATGCGTGTAGGTGACATATGCCTGGCCGAACCCGACGTCGCCGAAGGCTTCGCTGCTCACCCACGCCTCGTACACCTGACGGTAGTCCCAGTCTGGTGTCGCTTCGTTGGGCGTATATGCCTCGTCCGTGGGGGGCGAGTTCTGTCGGCAGTCTCCGCCGCAAGCCTCCACCTCGCAGTACCCACAACCATTCAGATTGCGATCGAGGGAGGTTGCGACGGCCAGAATGTGGCTAGGATCACCCTCGATCATCGTTCCGTCACCACCGCTCACCCCCAGCGTCCCGTATCCGCAGGGAGAGTTGGGATCCTCGGTGATGAGATCCAGCTTGAAGTTCATCACCGTGGCGCCGTTCGCATCGGTCAGAAGCAGCTCGGTGTGGTCGCTCTTGTAGAGGTCGCTGAACGTGTGTCCTCGGCGCTCGGGCCATCCGCAGCAGCTCCCTTCACCGTAGGTGTTGTCGGTGAAGGCGGGATCGAAGGTGACGCGCAGGTGTACGTACTCCCCGTCCTCGACGGCCTCGATCACCTGCTCGATGACGACCGCCGGATCCTCCGGCGTCAAGTCTCCTTCGCCCGCAAAGCAGAGGGTCGCGGGCGGACGCACCACGACCGTATCGACCACACCTCCCTCGCCTTCGCATTCGCCCGTACACAGATCTGCGGTCTCAGGGCCGCAGCCCGTGGTCATGGGAAGGAAACTGGCGCCACTACCAGCGAACCTTGGACCGGTCGTCGTCGTCTCTCCGACGACCAGCGCACTCCCGGTACCCGCGGTTGATGGGTTCCCAGCACCGCTGGATCCGCCTACGTTTTCGGTTCTGCCGGCCTCGCCCGCTGAGGCAGACCCCGTGTCGCTGGAGCCCGAACCGCCAGCGCCGCTCTCGGCATCGTCGTCACCGGCACCATCGTCGTCTCCGGCACCATCGTCGTCTCCGGCACCATCGTCGTCTCCGGCACCATCGTCGTCCGCGTCATGGATCGGGTTCTCCGCGGCGCCGCCGTCTCCCACGGACGTGTCGCCACCGCCCCCGGGGCCTCCTCCGGCGT
>CAYRKE010000038.1:31238-33628 GCA_964424695.1 uncultured Polyangiaceae bacterium | reverse complement strand
GCGCCGCCGTCTCCCACGGACGTGTCGCCACCGCCCCCGGGGCCTCCTCCGGCGTCGGACCCCGCTTCGCTGTCCGAAGAACCACAGCCCGCCAGTAGCAGCAGCATGAAGAGGGAACTTCCAAGGTGTCTGTATCTGCGTCCTTCGGTCTTGATCATGGTGGTTGCTCCTAGGGGCCGGTCATTCGTGGTGGTAGGGTGTCCGGGCAGTCTTGCCGGGGCAAAGTGGGTCTTCTCCGCTGAGCCACTGCTTCTGCACGGGCTCGAGCGGGTGCTCGTCTGCGTTCGTTCCGAAGCAGAGGCTTCGCTGCTGCAGGGTCGCTCGCGCGAGTTCCTCCTCCAAGGCGCGTCCGCCGAAATGGGCTCAGTAGATTCTGACGCGCTGCCGACAGCCGACTGTCTGCAGCAGCCTGCCACCGGCAGCCGAAACCATCTCGCAGCTCACCGAGCAGAGCTGAATGGTCTCGGGAGACTCAGGGTCATCATAGTACCAGCCGTGCGCTCCCTCACAGGCAGCCTGGGAGTCGACGTATTCGAAGAGTGTTCCTTCGCAGTCCGCGTCCACGTAGACCATGTTCACGCGGTCGAGAGCAAGGGTTTCGCCGGGTGGGGCGGGCGGCAACGTGAGATGGCAGGGAATCGCCGCATCTCCACGAATGGCATTGAGCGCATCGAGAACCCCAGCCGCGACGTCGGCTTCCTCGCCCTCTTCGACGAGGTAAGCGTCGCCGGTGCCCCCGGCTTCGGCGATATCCGCGAGATTCTCGAGGAAGGGACCGACCCCGAGCACGTAGGTCTCGATGGGGAGGTCTCCATGGGTGCATCCGAGGGTCCGAGTGACGGCATCTTCCAGGGTAGGACAGCACGGGCCCTCCCCCCCGTAGCAGGTGACCGGCGCCTTGGGTTCGCCGTCGGTGAGAAGCAGCATGACGACCTTGCGGTTGGGGTGCTCCTCCTTCCACGCTCGAGCGTACTGGCAGGCAGCTTCGATGGCCGGACCGGTTGGCGTCTCGCCCGTCGGCTCCACGGAGCGAAGGGACTCGACCAGCGCCTCGGCACTGCTGGGCAGCGTGCCGATCTCGATTGCCGCCCCGTAGTCGGCTGAGTCGCAGGTGGTCTCCCCAATGGGCTGGTGCCCGAAGTAGCCGAGTCCAACACCGATGCCGGCGCTCGCCGGATCGAGGAGAAAAGCCTCAGCCGCCTCACGAACAGCCTCGATGCGAGTCTTGTTGCACTCAGGATCATCGCAGGGGTTGAGATCCTTGGGCGGGTCGACGCAGTTGCACATGGACCCGCTCTGATCGAACAAGATGTAAATATCGAGCGGCAGGCTCTCGCTCTCGTAAGCGGAGCCAGTGCAGCCTTCCTCGTCCTCGGCGATGATGCACTGACCGTCTTCGGTGACCGTCGTCCACTCGTCGCTCGAAGCGGCGTCTTGCGGTTCGTCGGCTCTCCCGCTGCCGCCGTTCAGACTGATGGATCCGTCGACCACACCCGCGCCGGCCCCCCCTGCCCCGCCATCGCCAGATTCATCGGCAGGCCTGGTCGAGTCTTTCCCACTGCTCGAGCAGGCGCTGACTGCCAGCATGAGCGCCACTGCGGTCCCGCAACCGAGGCCCCACAGACGCCGAGTGGTTCGCCCGGCATCACCATTGTCACGCGCTATGGGCGGTAGAATCGTCATCGTGTGCCTCATTCGGGCGTGCGGACTCCGCCGCCGCAGAACACCAGGCCAAGCTTCACCACCATGGTCTCGAAGTCACCTCCTGAGCACGCATCGAGCGCCTCGGCAGAAGTGATGCACACGGCCGCAGCTTCGTACTCTCCGCAGGCATCGCTCCGAGCCGCGCTGACGCATTCATCGTACCCGGCGCTTGCGACACCGCAGTTCGACGCGCAGGCCTCCCTCACGCACGACTGAGCCGCCTGGATCTTGTCGGCACAGGTCGTGTCGCCGAAGAGCTCGATACACCCCGAGACGTTGGTCTCCCAGCGATAGAACGGACGGGGGCTCAGCTGGAAGATCGCACCATAGTCGTCAGCATCGATCGGGTCGGGCTGAAGACAGGCGCCGCACTCGGCGTCGTCTCCGTCGGCCTCGAAGGCCGAACAGTCGTTGCCCATGAGACAGTCGGCATAGAAGCGGACGATGTCGGACTCAGAGCAGACGTCTTGGGGGGAGCTGGCCGGAACGTAGGCGGGGGCGGACCAATCGCTCATGTCGCGCGGCTCACACTCCACCGAGCTGCCCCCCTCCCCCGCATCGGACGATGGTCCAGATCCCCCAGTGCCCGCCGAGGACGAATCACCAGTGCCCACCGAGGACGACCCGCCAGCACCCGCAACCTCGTCTGCGGCTTCGCCCTCGTCCGCAGCTTCGCCCTCGTCCGC
>CAYRKE010000038.1:28752-31138 GCA_964424695.1 uncultured Polyangiaceae bacterium | reverse complement strand
GCTTCGCCCTCGTCCGCAGCTTCGCCCTCGTCCGCGGCTTCGCCCTCGTCCGCGGCTTCGCCCTCGTCTGTAGCATCTACCGGCTGCTCATCGTCGTCGTCAGCGGGGGCATTGGTGCTCGTTTGCGGGTCCGATGGTGAGCGGCCGGCACGCTGTTCCCCGTCTTCTGCAGCGGCGGTGCCGCCTCCCCCACCGTACGCCCCTGCTGAGGCGCCCGCTCCGTCCGAATCGCCATCAACGATCGCTCCGCTGGAGTCGTCGCAGCCCATGACCAACCCAAGACACACCATCAGGCTTGGCCACCTGATTCGAGCGAAGCTGACCGACGAGCCAACCCCGACAGGCGGTACGCAACGGGCGGAATTCCAGCGGTATCCGTGCGAAAAAGATCGATGCATCCGGTGCGACTCCAAAGAACGATGAGGTCCGCAATGCGCGGCCAGCGGTGGAGGTGCCACCAGGGCGGTCGCCACGGTTCAGAAAAGTGACGGACCACGGTGGAGTCTCTCGGACCCGGCGTTCTTGGCCACCAAGCCGCGGGCGACGCCTGAGCGTCTGCGGGCGGGGCCTTCCCTGGCGTGGCGGGCAGCCCCAACGCCACCGGAGGCACCCTGGCTGGCACGGGAGGAACGGTCGCGACCGCGGGCGGCGCACCTCCTGCCGCCGGCGGCGCGTCCACAGCCTCCGGTGGGCGCTGGTCGGCTGCGGGCGGAGTGTCCGCGGCCTCCGGTGGACGCGGGTCGGCTGCGGGCGGAGTATCCGCGGCCTCCGGTGGACGCGGGTCGGCTGCGGGTGGGGTGCCTGAGCCCTCTGGTGGCGGGGCCACCTCAACAGGCGGTGCGTCCCCTTCGACGGGCGGCTCGTTCTCGGGCTCTGGTGGCACCTCGACGACTGGCGGAACCGCTCCTCTGGCGTCTGGCGGTGAGAGACTCGGCTCCGGAGGCTCGAGCTGGGGTCCGAGCGGCGGCCCTTCTGGAGGAAGAGCAGGGTCGGTGGCAGGGGGAACCTCTCAGACGGCCGAAGGTGCGTCCGGAGGGCTCGTAGGCACGCCAATGGGTGGGGGAGCAGAAGACCCCACCCCAGGCAGCACCGCAGCGACAGAACCCGAGGACCCGAGCAGCTGCTCGTGTCGAGTGCCCGGCAGCACGTCCCCGTCGCGGGACCTCCCCACAGAAGAGGTACCGTCTTGGGGCTAGCCGGCGCGCTGTGGCTCGGCCTTCGTCGAATCGCGAACCCCCGGCGCTCTTCGGCGCGGTCGCTCACTCGGCGCCCAGAGTCACCACGTATGCCCCGCCGATGACTCCGACCCCGACGTCGCGCACCCTGGCGCCCCCAGCGGCCGAGCAGAAGTCCCCGTCCCTCAGCATCGTGGACCATGCCTCCGAGGCACTCTGGACCCCATCCGCGTACCCTTCGACCCAGAAGCTCGAAGCGTACCCTGCGAGAGCCATGCGCTCGCTCGTCCCGCGGCCCTGCGAATCGACGAGACTGAGCCTGTGGTTCATCGCCAGATCTGCGGCGAAGAGCCGGGCAGCACAGTAGAGCCGCTCGTCGACTCGCACCACGTTCGAAGCCGAGGAGCCCTCACCCCCCGCGCAGACGATGGAACCCTCTTGCCGAGCCCGTTCCACGATGTCGACCAGCTCGTCCTCCTCTACTGTCCCCTCGGACGCTTGGGTCGCCACGGTCGCACACTCACCGGAGCTCGGCACGTCGAGCGGCGTGCAGCCAAGAAGCACGCACGCTTGTCCCGAAGCGCACGTTCCAGCCTGACAGCGCGGACGACACATACCACCACTCGACAGGGAATCGGGATCCCTGCAATACGCCGAGGCCGAGGGATCGCCCTCCAGCACACATCGCGCGTCCCCGAAGCCCTCGCAGTCGGCGTCGCCCTGGCAGCGGCCCGTGCAGGCCCCGCACTGGCAGGTGAGGGGCGACCCGCACTCCTCACTCGAGGTGCAGGAGCGCATCCAATTCGAGTTGCTGCCAACGTTGGGGCCGGGCCTCGGCTCGCTACAGCCCAGCAGCGCTGACTCAAGCCCAAGAAGGCCCAGCCCGAGCGAGCACACCACGACCCCTGCAGCGCGCCTTTTCGTGCAGCTGCGTGCAAACACGTGAGCAGTCATGCTATTCCTCATCGGGGCTCGCCACGGACTGTCCGAAGTAGAAGGAGACCCTGGTCATGTCGTCTTCGGGAATCGGATGGTCCTCATTGTACCGCTGGACTTCGTCCCAGAGCTCATTCACCTCGGCTCGCACCCGCCGGAGGAGCCCGGTGGCCTGCTCCATGTAGGGGTGCCCTGGGCAGACGTCGAACGTGAGAGTGGCGCCCCCCACCACGTCGTCGTGAGTCGAGCGAGCTCGGCCACGCCTCACCTTGCTC
>CAYRKE010000038.1:8954-28652 GCA_964424695.1 uncultured Polyangiaceae bacterium | reverse complement strand
TGCTCTCGGAGCGCTTCCAGCGTCACACTGCCCGCTCGATACACCATCGCCCACAGAATGGGACCGAGTGACTCGCTCCGCTGCTCCCGGAGCGCGCGCGCCCGATCCGTGTCCCCAGTGATCCCGAACAGGGTCGTGTCCCCAACGCCCGTCTTGTACACGAGCCCGCTCGACACAAGATCGTTGAGGACGGAGCCGACTACGATGGGGTCCTCGCGTCCAAAGTGCCCCAAAAGCTCGCGGCGCGTCTTGACCCCGGATGCCTGCAGGTATTCCAGGACCGCCTCCCAGAGCGTCCGATCCCGAGCGACGACGCTCTCGGTCACGCGCTGGACCTTCTTCTGGTACGTACGGATTGCCAGCCCGAACATGTCGGCAGCAACCTTGCGCGAGACCCCGTGGCCCTCGATCTCCCTCGAGAGCTCGAGGAACACCTGATCCGCGATGTGCGCGAGGGGTGCACGAATCCCGGCAGCTGTGGAGAGCTCGGCGACCAGAACCGTCGTCTGACGCATGATGGCGTCGATCAAAAGCTTCGTATTCATCAGGCAACCACCGACGCCCGTGTTCTAGCCCGCCCGACGGGGTAGCGCCCGGCACAGTGCCGCGACGAGGGGCGCGGCACCTCGAGAGCAAGCGAAGTGCCACCAATCCCGGAACTCGCCTCACCGTGCGTCGCATCGATGACGGGGACTTATGCACAGGACAATCCACAGTCACGCGTCCACGAGTCCATTCGGGGGCCCACCGTCCTCACCGAGCGGAGACTTATACACAGCTCTATCCACAGGGGAGAGCGTCACGATTGGACCAGACAACCGCGATTCTCTCGCAAAATCGCCGACGAATCGGTGACATCGCGATGGCTCCTGTGGCCCGTCGACTGGAATGGATCAAGACGCTCGCGAGCGTCTTGATCGCAAGGATGCCCGGAGCAAGAATGCGCCGCTTCCGGGTTGTCGCAGATGGGCTGGCCATCTGCGGAAACAGCCTGGCACGAGGGCCCGTGTCCCAGCATTTGCCTCCGTCAGCATCGCGACCTCTGTTGCGCGCCGAGCGAGTATTGCTCGTGGACGACGAGCAGCCGGTACTGCGCGCGCTCGTCCGTCTCATCAGGCCGCGGCGGCCCACTTGGGAGCTCGCCGTCGCAAGCCATGGGGTCTTGGCGATCGACATGCTGCGGGCACGATACTTCGACGTGCTCGTCACGGATCTGAACATGCCCGAAGTGACGGGAGAGGCGCTGCTCGAGTACGCAAGTCGGTACTGCCCGGCCATGGCGCGCGTCGTGCACTCGGGGTCCGTCGATCGGTCCCGCGCGGAAGGCGTGACGAAGCTGTGTCACGCCGTACTGAACAAGCCGGTGGACCCGGATGTCTTCGTCGACGTCGTGGGCGGCGCGATGAAGCGGGGCCGCTCAGGGATTTGGCAGATCAGGGCCGGACTCACGACGAAGACCGCCCTTTACGGCTAGGCATTGCTGCCCTGGAATGGAGGTCGGCGCACGACCTTTACAGCAAGCCGTTACTACCCCGCAGTCGAAGCCGGCGCACGATGCGCCGAGGCCGGCGAGTCCACTCCCTTGCGCGAGGAAGTGGACGGAACCGGCTTCCGGCTCGAACTCTACCCTCGCGTCTTCTGGGCGACCCACGCCAGGTTGTCCGCGAAGCGGTCGATGGTCTGAAGGGCTTCTTGATCCTCCTCGACCTTGCCCGGCTCTCGCGCAAGCGCAACGTTCCAGTATGACGATCCTGGGACGATCATGTCGTTGATCATGTACCACATAAGAAGCTGGGCATAGGTAAAGTTGTGACCTGCCCGTCGTGCCACGGCCACGGGACCTCCCACCTTTCGCGAGAGTGCTCCACCCGAAGAGCGGGAGACGAATCCCGCGCGGTCAAGGAATGCCATCAACTCCGGCGTGGCGGAACCGAAGTACACCGGGGAGCCCACCACGACGATGTCAGCACGCACGACATCCTCGTAGAGGTCCTGGAAGTCGTCCCCCAGGGTGCAAGTACCGTCCCGAAGCTTCAAGCAGTCTTCGCAAGCAGTGCACCCCACGATGCGCTTCCCGACGAGCGAGACGTACTTGGTGCGGACCCCTCGCTCCTCCAACTTCGACAAGCAGCGCTTGAGGAGGATGCTGGTGTTACCGTTTTCCCGAGGACTCCCTGAGATGGCGATGGCAAGCATGGCTCGTTAACCCTTTCGTCACGAAGCGAGGGGCATAGCCCGAGCACCCCCCGGAACGCAACCGAGGGCAGGATGCGCGGTGCCGGCGAGGCGCCCTCCGCGAACCGACGGCGACCAGACGCCCTCGGCCCAGCGCACGGACTCCCGACAATGACCGCTGATGGGTGATGGGCTCGGCGCGTGGTACGCTTTCCAGCATGTCGACGCTCCGATCACCCCCCCCTGTGACCGCGGCTGCCCAGAAGTGCATACGGGCCAATGGCATCGCACTGTGGACCGAAGGCTTCGGAGATCCCTCGGACGCGCCCCTCTTGCTCATCATGGGGGCGAACGCCTCTGCAATGTACTGGCCCGAGGAGTTCATCGCGCTGCTCGTTCGGGGCAAGCGGTACGTGGTGCGGTACGACCACCGCGACACGGGACGGTCCACGAAGCGAGACTTCGAAGCCCACCCCTACAGCGTGGAAGACCTGGCCTACGACGCGCTGGCCGTGCTCGACGGATACGGTTTCGATAGTGCTCACATCGTGGGACTCTCGATGGGCGGCACGATTGGCCAGATCCTTGCCCTCGAGTACCCAAGACGGGTGCGCAGCCTCACCGTGACGATGACGGCGGCGCTCGACGTGGATTTCGTGGGCAACGTCGGGCGGGCGCTGCGCGGCGAACCCTCGCCGGACGGACTCCCGACGCCGGATCCGCGGGTCCTGGAGGTCTTGGCACGCCGTGGAACGCCTAGCCCCGACCGCGACGCAGAAATCGCGCGGCGGGTCTTCGAGTGGAGAGTCCTCTCTCAAGACGAGCTTCCGTTCTTCGAGGAGGAGTATCGCCGCTTGGAGGAGCGAGCCATCGAGCACGACGGAACCCTCGTCCAGCCGAGCGCACACGCCCGCATCACCCCGTTTCCGATCGAGCGCGGCCGTGAGATCCATCGTGTCACCAGACCGACCCTGGTGATCCAGGGCTCGAAAGACCCACTGAACCCGCCACCGCACGGCCAACACCTCGCGGAAATGATGCCGCATGCCCGGCTCGTCGAGGTGCGTGGCATGGGTCACGCGCTGTCGCCTGCGCTCTACGGGCAGCTGGCGCGGCTCATCCTTGAGCACACCACCTGAATCGCCGACGTCGTCGGGGATCCCCCGAAGGCGCCGCACGCCCTACAAGACGGGCCAACACACCACCTGTCGCGCATGGAGACCCGTTGGGCCGCATGCTAGAGAGACCGGCTCAGCATGCTGAATTCCGTCTTAAGGGTCCTCTTCCGCTTGCTTCTCTCCCTCCGCTACCGCATCCGCGTCCAGGGGCTCGATGAGCTTGCCGCCAAGGATCAGCGCGGCATTCTCTTTCTGCCAAACCACCCTGCGCTCATCGATCCGTTCATCCTGCTCTGTGTTGTCTGGGCAAGATTTCCGGTTCGGCCCCTGGCGGGACGGGCACAGATCGAACGCCCAGGCATTCGTTGGCTCGCCAACCGCGTCATGGTGCTAAAAATCCCGGACGCTCACGAACGCGGCCGCGATGCTCGGCACCGTGTAGCGTCGATGCTGCGGGAAACGGCTCGCGCACTCGCGGCTGGCGAAGCAATCCTCTTCTATCCCGCCGGCCGCGTCTATCGGCGGAAGCTCGAGGACTTGGGCAACAACGGAGGAGCAGCCTTCCTGGTGCGCGCCTGCCCCTCGGCGCGAGTCGTGCTGGTGCGCACGACCGGACTCTGGGGCAGCTCGTTCAGTCGCGCCAGTGGGAATACCCCGACGATTGGCGCAGCCATCAAGCGCGGAATCCTCGGGATGATGCAGAGCGGGCTCCTGTTTGCCCCGAGACGACCAGTAACCATCGAGTTCTCCGAGCCCGCCAATGTTTCGCGCGATGCCGATCCCAGCGAGATCAACCGCTATCTCGAGGCCCACTACAACCAAGCGTCGCCGCCTAACACCTATATCCCCTATTCGCGCTGGGAGCGAGGCGGCGCCCGTGCCCTACCCGAACCGGATGATGGGGGCCAGCTCACCACCCCGTAAGCACAGCCCAGCGAGCGTCGTGTGGTGTCGCCCCCCTGGATCCACGCCGGTCCGCGAGCGCCTCGTGGCGAGTGAATGGACTGTGCTTGAAGTGTCTCGATCTGAGAGATCCGCGAAAATGCGCTCGGTTCCGGGCAACAGCGCGCCAGAACAAGAATGCGAGATGGGATGCAGGGTCTTGGGGACGCGCGGGCCAGCAGGCGCGCCGAGGGAATCTTCCAGTCCGCTGGAAGTGCCGTCGCGATCGGATGAGCGCAACCGTCCCTCTCGTGTCAAACACGCGAGAGAAAGCGCTTTTCGACAGAGCGAGCGTGACCAATCGGCTGTAGGCGCCGTCTTAACGAGCCATGACTCAACGCTTCACCTTCCGTCACTCGTCGGTACTTGCTTCACGCGGCGCGGCTCTCGTTCCCATCTGCGGAGTCGCCACGGCCTTGCTCCTCGGAGCCTGCGGTGGAGGTGACACCGACTCGGGAGGGGACACTGCCGCAGGTGGCGGCGGTCTGGGCGGCACCTCAGCATCGTTCGGCACTGGGGGCTCCAGCTCGCCAACCGGAGGGAGCGGACAGGCGGCCGCCACCGGCGGAAGGGCGAGCGCCTCGGGTGGAATCGGCAACACGGGTGGTGCCAACAGCTCCAGCGCCGTGGGTGGAACGGGTGGACTGTCGGGGCTCGTGGATGACCCAGGAGGACTGAACGGCACGGGGGGGCGCAGCTCCGTTGGTGGCTCAGGCACGGGCGGCATGCAAGGGACCGGCGGGCGCGCCAGCTCCGGTGGCGGACCTGGCACGGGCGGCGAGCAAGGCACTGGCGGACCGAACGGTTCCGGCGGGGGACCAAGCACCGGTGGCATCGGGAACACCGGCGGGCACACCAGCGGCACGGGCGGCGTCCAGAGCACCGGTGGGCGCGGGAACGGCACGGGGGGAATGCAGGCCACGGGCGGCGAGCAGAGCACGGGCGGAGTCGAGAACACCGGCGGAAACGCGGATACCGGGGGGACCGACGACACCGGGGGAGCAGAAAGTGCTGGCGGAAACGACGGGGCAGGCGGGACGGGCAATGGAACAGGAGGCGGGGCGTCCTGCAGCGACGGCACCTTGCGCTCCGGGTTCTACGTCGAAAATGGGAAGCTCTACGATGACCATTGCAGGGAGTTCATCCTGCGCGGTGTCAACTACCCCTATGCCTGGTACACCGATCTGGGCGAGAGCCGTTTCGGAGACATGGCCAGCGTGGGCTGCAACGTAGTCCGCGTGGTGTTGGCCACGGGTGCCCAATGGACGCGCACCAGCGGCTCGACCGTCAGCAGCATCATCTCTTGGGCAAAGTCCAACAAGATGGTGGCGGTTCTCGAGGTTCACGATTCAACGGGCTGGGGTGACTCTGCGTCAAACGGGGTCCACCCGGACGACGCCGTGGCGTACTGGACGAGTCAGGACATCCTCGGCGCCATCAGGGATCAGGAACCCTGGGTCATCATCAATATCGCGAACGAGGCCTTTGGCAACGACACTTCGGATCAATGGGCCACCTTCTACCAGGGAGCCGTGGTCTCGCTCCGTAACGCTGGGATCCGTCACACGCTGATGGTGGACGCCCCCAACTGGGGACAGGACTGGACCAATACGATGCGTGACGGCAATGGCCCGGTTCAGATCTTCCAAGCCGATCCCGACAAGAACGTGGTGTTCTCGGTGCATATGTACGACGTGTATGGGACCTCGGACGCCGTCTGGGAGTACTTCGAGAACTTCCTGGAGAAGGGCCTCCCCCTGGTCATTGGTGAGTTTGCAGCAGACCACGGCAGCAGCGGGAACGTTGACGAGGATGCGATCCTGGCCGCCTCGGAGGACTACGGCGTTGGCTACATGGGGTGGTCCTGGTCCGGAAACGGCAGCGGCCTTGGCACCCTAGACATCACCAACAACTTCGACGTAAGCAGCCTGAGCACTTGGGGGGACCGACTCATCAACGGGACCAACGGGATCAGGGCTACCGCCAAGACGTGTGGCTGCTACGACGAGTAGCAAGCGGCCCCCCACGTAGACCCCCGCGGCTGCGAGGCAACCGCGCACGAAGTGCGGCCCGCGCCGGTTGCCCCAGCCCGAGCCGCAACCCGCGCGAGACGGCCGCCAGGGGGTCGTGCATCGAAAGCCCCGAATGGACGCTGGACGCCCCGCCCTCACTCCATGAGTCGGCCCACACTCACGTGGAGATTGCTCTGAATGAGCCGCAGCACACTCTCGAGCTCCGTGCCCGACAACTTGAGGCGCGACGTCAGGTGCCGTCGCGTTTCGGCCATCAGCAAGTCCCGCGCGCGATGGACGCGGCGGGCTGCGGTCGCTCGATGGATCCCAAACATACCGGCGAGCTCGTCGATGCTCAGCCCCTTGCCGTAGTAGGCGCGCAGCACGTTTCGCTCCTCCGGCTGCAGCCCGGCGACGGCCTGCTCGAAGGACTCACGGAATTCGTGCCGATACCGAGTCTTCAGGTACGCGGTCTCTGGATCATCGTTAGGTGACGGCACGCCGAGCACGGCGTCTTCCGCAACGGGGTGCCCGGCTCGCGCTGCGCCCCGAAGATTGTCGAGGATCAGCCGGCTCGTCACCACCCGGAACCACCCCCTCAGCGTACCTTGTCCCGAGTAATCCAGAATGCCTGGCACTGCGGGAGGAGCCGCCACGAATAGTTTGTGAGCCAGCTGCTGGAGTACTTCCGCAGCTGGAGGTGCCCCATTCGCCTTGGCACATGCAATGTCCACGTCCTGGCGGTAGGTGGCGGCAAACGCCGCCAGGGCTGGCTCCGAGCCGGCCGCGCAGGCAAACGCCAGGAAGAGATCCTCGACGAACCGTTTCTGAAGGGCCTCGGCAGGGTTCTCTCCGAGGCTTTTGCTGGCCAGGTGCCGCACGAATCCGTCGATGTCCACGCGGAGCGCAGGCCATGCGGTCCGGCAACGCTCCAAGACGGCCCCCAGGGCTCGAGCGACGTCGGCACGCGCGGCCTCGGACTCTGCCGCGACGGACAAAGGTGACTCGAACCATTGGGCGAGCGCATTCAGGCGATCCTGAGTCAGTTGCACGACGCTCTCTTGCTAGCCCAAGGACAACAGTCTGGCAATCCGACGGGGACGCCGCCACGGTGTTCGGGCCAGTTCGTGCGGCGTCCCCGGATCGGCGACCGGTTGCAGCAGCGCCGCACGAGTCTCGGTCACCCAAGCTGCGCCGCTCGCGGTTGTCGTAGGACTACGGAGGTTCCCACATGTCGAGACCGTTCGCCGTCGTGTTCGTCGCCACACTACTCTGCTCGGCTTCCGCGCTCGCCCAGAGCGAGACGATCCCCGAGCGAGGCTACACTTACGAGTTCTTGGACGACCCGCTCGCCGGTGTCAGCACCGAGGCTCAAGGATGGCTGCTGAGGTTGGGGCACCGCCCCGCCAGAACCTATCTACTTCGCCCGCGCACCCACTGGGTGCACGAGCTGAACCGCTCGGTCGAGACAATGTAGCAGCAGAGGCGCGCGAGCAATGTCATCGATGGGGGACTGTACGGTTCCAACACAGATCCCCCTGGAGCATTTCGCGGCTGCCCACCAGCCTCTGCCGCAAGCTGGCAGAGGCGCTTGCGTCGGGGCGCGAGACGGAAAAGACCTGGTTGCCGTCAGGACCCCTTCCTACCAGCCGAGAGCGTCCATCATGGTTTGCGCATAGCGCTGACCAAAGGTCACTAGGGAATCGTGGTCGAAGTGGAGGTTCCACTGGGTATCGGCGGGATCTACCACGAGCCCTTCTGCAGACACGACGTAGGCATTGTCCACCACGCTCGGCAGCTGATTGACCAGCGTGTTGTGCCCGGCACAGCCGCCGCCGTAGGGGAGCTCGCCAGCAAGGAAGGGTGCGCTCCCGAGCCCGAGATCCGTCCTCAGATCTTGCACCAGCGTGTTGACCTTGCCGGGCCAGCTGGAGTCGCCGTTATTGGATTCGCCCTGGTGGAAGAGCATGCCTTCGATGACACCGCCAGCATCCTGCGCCAGCCTCGCGCGGCTCACGATCCAATCGTACTTGGAGCCGCCGTTCTTCATAAAGGTTTCGATCTTCTCGCCGCTGATGGCGCAGGGTACGAGCCCGATCGTGTCGCCTTCGGGGATGGTGTCGATAAGCGTCTTGGCGAAATGGTCGCCAGGTCCGAGCGCGCCATTCCAACAATCATGGAGCGGTGGTGCCGCGATATCCCACTCGTCTTTCTTGCGGCCGGTGTCAGCACAGTCATCGAAACCGAGCACCTTGACACGCTCGTCCTCGACTTTGTCAGCGTCGTCCGCTTTGGGATATCCTGCCATGTTGGATTGGCCGAGGAGGAGAAAGACGTGGAAGGTCGGTTCCCCGACTTGGCTGGTGCCTCCGGTGTTGGTCCCGCCCCCGGTCGATGGAAAGCCAGCGGTCTCGCCCTCGCCGATACCGCCCACGCCGCCGACAGCTTCACTCCCACCGGTCTGCCCGACCCCACCGCTCGCGTTCGCCCCACCGTCACTGATACTGCTGCGCCCCCCCGTTGCGGTCACGCCGCCGGTACCCAGACCGCCGCGCCCCCCCGTGCCAGCCCCACCGCCCGTGGAGGGGCCGCCTCCGGTGCTCGAGCGGCCTCCGATTGCGACAATTCCTCCGGTGTTGGCACTGCCGCCCGTGGCAGTCGTACCACCCGCGCCGATCCCACCCGTAGCTGGAACGCCCCCTGTGGTCGCGGTGGGTCCGGTGCTCGTGGTGCCACCCGTACTCATGCCACTCCCGCTCGTGAGCCCTCCCGTTGCGACGAATCCACCGCTGCCGAGATTGCCGCCAGTGACGAGAGCAGACGGATCGCCGGTCTGCCCTAGGCCGCCTGTCTCGGCAGGCGTGCCCGTGCCGGTGGCGCCTCCGCTGCCGGATCCACCGGTGGTTGCTCCTTGAGGCGAGGAATCGTTCGAGTCCGAGTCGCTACTGCAGTTCAACGCACACAAGGAGACCGCAACAGTGAACATCGGAACCGAGATTCTCTTCTGGAACATGGGTAGTCCTCGTTGAGCGAAAATGCGGCAGGTGCCGTGCTGGTGCAGGAGGTGCGGAGGGGAGTCGAAGCAGCGATGGGTCTCCCGCAGCAATCCTATTCCACGGCGCAGAACCGCTACCAGGGGAGCGCGTTCTCCCCCCCCGGCTCCCCGAAACGCTGCCCGAACAAGCTCTGACACTCGCACCAACTCCGACGGTCTTGTGCGGCTATGTAGGGCTCCGCGTGCGGCAGCGTTGGCCCCCCCAGGTTGGGGGGCAATCGCACGAAAAACTGGGACCGTTGGTGGGTTTGCTGATGGCAGCGAAACATTTCGCCGTGTGTATCCTCAAGCGGAGCCCCCACCGGGGCGCACGGGCGACCGGAAGTCTCGCCCGCGAGCCCGGCAAGTTTGGGGCGTTCGAGCCCGAATCGCCGTTGCCATCCCGCGTCGTGCAGAGCGTCCACCATTGCGACGCGTGGCTTCTGCCGCTCGAGAGCAGCCCGCCCCAAACCTCGACGCCGTCCATGCCAGACGAGACAGGATGACTCGCCGTATTCGCGTACGTTTATGCCTGCAGACACGCTGCCAACCCACGCTACACCTTCGGCACCGGCAAGGTCGGAGCTCTCGGCGGATTTGGCAGCGCTGTTGGATTGGCGGTGGTCGCGCTGCTCCTCATCGGAGAGAGCGCCATGCGATTGGCCTCGCCGTCTGCCATCCGCTTCGACGAGGCCATCGCGGTCGCAGTGGTCGGTCTGGTCGTGAATCTGGGCTGCGCCTTCCTCCTGAGTGATCACGAACCTGAACACCGCCATGGTCACGACCGTATGCACCGCCATGATCGCAACCCCAAGCATAACCACGAAGCCGAACACCCCAAGCATGACCACGAAGCCGAACACCCCGAGCACGGGCACGGCCGGCACCACGACCACAACCTCCGTAGTGCCTATCTCCACGTCCTTGCAGGATGCGCTGACCTCCGTTCTAGCCATCGTCACCCTGCTCGCGGGGAAAGCCCTGGGCTGGAATTGGCTGGACCCGGTCATGGGGGGCGTGGGGGCTTGGTCCTCACTCGCTGGGCGCTCGGGCTGCTGCGCGAGACGAGCGCCGTCCTCCTCGATGGCGAGGTCTCGGAGCTTAGCAAGCAACAGATCCGTGATTCGCTCGAGGGTGAATCCGACAATCGAGTAGCCGATCTCCACGTGTGGCGCGTCGATCCCAGACACCTCGCCGCGATCGTATCCGTGGTCACCGCTCGCCACCAACCTCCCGCGCATTACCGTAACCTATTGGCGCGCCAACCCGATCTCGCCCACGTTACCGTCGAGGTTCACCCACGAGCGGATATCCAAACGGCAACCACCACGTAGGGATTGGCGGCCGCGCAGAGCCCCACGAACCTGTCGGGCGACGCGAAATCCAGACGCGGTCCGGGGTTCCATGCGATGATCGGACCCCCGCCAGAAGGAGCGCGACCCCATGACCGTCAGGCTTGTGACTCTGTTGCCGTCGGTGCTGCTGGCCTGTTCACATGACAAACACTCTGCGGCGGACTCAGAAAACACCGGAGCAGCCGGAGGGGGTGGGGTTGGCCCTGCACCAAACTGCGTGAGGTGCCCGACGGCTACTGGCTCCATGACACAAACGGGGAGCGTATCGAGGTATGGCCGGGCGCCTGGCGGTTGAACCTGACGCGCCCCGAAGTGGCTGAGTTCCAAGCGCGATTTGCCTGTCAACGGCTTCTGGAAGGCAACCTCAGCGCGGACGGCTGTTTCTTCGACAACTTCTTCACCAGCATCAGTTGGCTCGACGAGGATATGTGGGGGAATCCCGTTGCCATTGATGCGAATGACGACGGTGAGGCCGATGATCCCGAGTGGCTGGATGCGGCCTGGCGGGAGGGCGTGTTCGCCGAAGTCCGAGCGTTCCGAGCGTGGATGCCTCACGCGGTCGTCACTGGCCACTTGCCCAATCCCGACGAGGAGCTGGGAGCCATCTTCAACGGGGATAGCCTAGGCTTCATCGTGCCCCAGGTGCGCAGCTGGTCTCGAAACACCGGGAGAACGACCGAAGCCAGCTCGATACCATCGAGCTTCGGTAGCAAGCCGACGACACGGACGCCGGGGCCAGAAGCCGGAAACCAACGTCCCGGGCGCGACTCGACGGCTGCATCCCTTGCCTGCTCACCGTCCGGAAAAGAGTCGCTCGCCGCAAGGCGGGCGGCTCCCCCAGCGCTCGTGGCACGCTGGGGGAGCTGCGAGGCTATCCACGGTATGTCGCCACGGCTGACGACGAGGAACAAGAAGAGAACTTTCTCCCCCCCAAGGAATAATCCTCCAGTCTGCCCAATCCTCGTTGCCCGCGCACCACCCAGATTGAGGTCGCAGTGGGAGGTTCACCGTCGGCTCCAGGGAACGGGATCGACACTGCACGTCGCTCTGTCGAGATTCCGCGGATCTGTCTTGGCGACTTGGGTTGAAACCAGTGCGGAGCGGCGAAGCGACCAATGCGATGGAAGGCCTACTTCTGGCAGTGCGTGCAGAAGTATGTCGCACCGCCAAGAAAGGTCTTCTTCTGGATTGCCGTGCCACATACCGTGCACGCTTTCACCCTGGCCCCCAGAACCTTCTCGTACTTCCCGGGGCGCCCGTAGATGTCACACGCGTCCGAGGATCCCCCCTGTTTGGCGGCCGTCGAGAGAACTTGGCGAATCGCACGATGGAGGAGGCGTTTCTCGTCGTCATCGATGGTTCCAACGGGGCGCGTGGGGAGGATACCGGCGCGGAACAGGATCTCCTGCATGTAGCCATTGCCAAAACCGCGAAGGCGCGGGCGATTGATGAGGAAGGCCTTGATGGGGTGGTTCGGCTTGGGATACTCCGCGAACAGGAGGCGCAGCCGTGCGACGGTGAATTCCCGACCCAAGGGATCGATGGTTCCCGCCTGATCGACGAGCACTGGTGGCTCCGGGCTTCCCGCTCCGAAGAAGCCCCAGAGGCCAACCGTGGCGGTAACCGAGGTTCCGTCGGTGAAGGAGATCTGCACGTGATGCTTGGGAGGAAGCGCTGCGCCTCGTTCGTGAAACAGGATACGGCCGTCCATTTCCGCGATACAGAGGAAGCCACGCGGCCTGAGCTCGAAGGAGATGCATTTGCCATCCCCGGTCACGGACTTGACCTTCCTCCGAGCGAGCAGCTCGGAGAATTCCTCCTCGGAAGGTTTGATGAACGCGAACCGATGAGGACTATTGCCGCGGCCGGCGAGAGCGATCGTCTTGCCGCTGATCGCCTGATTGAGCTGACCCGATAGGGTGATGACTTCAGGTAGTTCCAGCATGGGCGTCAGTCCCTGTTGCGAGTGCGAGCTTGGAGACTGGGGACGGTGTCCCACAATCAACGGTAGAGTGCACCGAACCGCACTCTACCACAAGCGCTCCCGTGGCGGCCCTTGGCTGCCTTTGCGAGGAGGGTCTTGCGGGCCGGGATGACGCATGTAGCCTTGCCGTCGCAGGGCTGCGTCGCGCGACGGTAGAGACTGGCGTCAGCGAGCGCCATGACGACGCACCCGCAGCAGAGCGACACCAAGCCCAAACCCAGATCCAACTCCACTTGCCACCGCCGCTCCACAAAACAAGGACCCGAGAGGCCCGGCGCCCCAGTGCCGTCGCCGAAGCGTGGCCACGGTCGCCAGCGCAAGGGCCACGGCGAGGCCCAGCGTCGTCAGCAGCACACCGGCGAACCCCGACTCGAGCCCCGAACCGACGGGAAGGAGCACCACGGCGGCCGTCGCCCCAAGCGCCACAAGGTACGTCGGGATCGATCCCCCGACGAGCCCGAGCGTGACCACGCGCGCGGCGGCAACCGGCACCGTGCGGGTGAGCGCCCAGAGCCCCGCGATCGCCAACACGAACGAGGCCGGATTGGGTAGCGACAGGGCAACCAGAACAAGGCTCGGGAGCGCGCCTGTTCCCCACCAACGGCCGACACTGACGATCAGAACCAAGAGCAAGGCCAGCACCGAATTGAGTAGTATGAGCAACGCCAAGTGTGCAGCCGGTGTGACCACCGCTGTCGCCGTCAGGCCGTTCCAGCCGCGAAGCCAGATCCGAACGCACCAGATCGCGGTCACGGCATGCGTCGCGGCGAGCGCCAGCACCAGGACACGGATTCGCTGCCGCACGGGGTGGTGCGCGTCGTCCTCAGGCGCCGCGGCGGCAGGGGCCTCCATCGAGCGCGGACGGAGTGAGGGGTCACCGGGGTGCGTCGCATCCTCAGGTGCAGACTCCGAGAGGCGGTCCCGGTACATGACGGCAAGGGCCGCAAGGAGGTCGGCACACGAAGCGCAGCGATCGACGTGGGATTCGACGCTCGCTTGAAGCGCCGCCTCGGCCTTCCCTTCGAGAAAGGCGGCGAGATCGTTCTCGTCTGGGCAGGAGTTCGTCGTCACGCGGCGGTGGCCTCCTGCTAGAATCGTCGCCCCAGCGAGAGTCCCGCCCCGCCGGGTAAAGCCGTAACGCACATAGCGGTCTCCGACGAGTCGCTGTCCGATAGTCTCAGTGCGAGCCCCGTGGCGAACACCGCTACCCCCACGCCTGCGCCGATCCAAGCACCGGTTCGGACCCACTTGTACGTGGCGATGTCGTCGACCGCACGCTGGGCCGCCACCTGGTTCTCGGGCTCCGTGCCCCCCGGACACGCATCGTCACTCGGCTCGGGGCAATTGCGGCTCAGCTCGTCCCGCGCACCACCGATCCGCAGACTCGCCAGAGGCACCGCCACCGCGGAGAGCGCAACGAGCGCCCCACCAGTCCACAGGAGTACACTCGAGGTCGCGACAGTGCTGGACGCTGGCTGGGAAGCGCTGCTCGGTGCGGGAGGTGGCGGGTCGGACACAACCACCGATGGCAGCGGGTGCTCGCCGCGAGCGCCGGGCTCGGCAGGCTCCCCCGCAGAGGCCAAAAGGGCAGGCTCCTCGAGCCGGACGCTCGCGGCGTCTCCCTCGGCGAGCACCACTCGGTGTTCCAGGGGGCGGCCGTCGGCTAGGCGCGCACTCAGCACAACCCTGCCGGGAAAGAGCGTGAGCGGGCGCTTCATGGGGAGGACACCCCTTGGACGCCCGGCAACCAGCACCACCGTCCCAGGCGGTCCCTCGACGGTAAGGCTCGCCATCCGACCCGCAGCAGCGTCGACGAAAGCCTGCGCCTTCGCTCTCGGTTCACCGCTCAGACCGAGCTCCAGGGCGGCGGCGTAGGCTTCAACCGCTAGGTCGTCCTGATGAAGCCTCGTGGCGACGAGGCCGAGTTCGTACATGGCCTCGTCGGTCTCCGCGATGGCACGGACCTCCAAGAAACGGCTGAGGGCGGTCTCCCAACTGACCGGATCATTGGCATCGAGGGCCTGCTCCTTGGCGGCAACGGCGCGAGTGAGCGCTGCCTCGTAAGCGTCCGCCCGGGCAGGCGCAGTGGCTGCGAAAGCGGCTACGGCCAATCCCAGAGCAATCGCGATCCGCCGACCCACTCCGGCGCGGTGTCGCGCGCCGACGCTCCCTCGCGCCTGCGATGCCGAGGCCAGTGTCTGCCGCAACCGCGTGATGGCGCTCGGGCCACGCAATGGCTGAGAACACGCGGGGGGAGGCAGCTGACAGCGCGTGGGAACGGAGTCTCTTGGGTGTACGATCGTGATTCCGACTTCCATGGCGTCTAGCGACACACCTCCGCGACACAGAGGCCGCTTTCGCACTCGGCAGATCGAGTGCAGCTCGCCCCCGATGGGCGACGACTAGGTTCCCTCGGGGTCGTCCCAACGAGGGCGCTCGCCAACGACGAAGCTCGGCTCGATCGACGGCCAGATGCCACGCGCGTCTGAGACGCCGGCGATCCCGCCGCCGTCATGAGGGGAGCGGGCCGGGCCGTATCACGCCCAGCCGGGGCGCCGCGGACCGCGGGCTCGGGTCCGACCGAGGATGATGACCGTGGAGAAGAACTGCCGTTGGCGGGCGTCCCGCTCTCCGAAGCCAAAACGGCGGGTCCCAACCGTGACAGGCTGGTCGACGCGGTGTCGACGAGGGGCTGGCCCCCCGATATCTGCCGATTCCGCTGCGAAGGAACGGCCCGGGAGGGCACTCCGGGAAAGAGCGCGGACTCGATTCGATCCTGGTTCACCCACGCCCACGCCATCACGGCGCCCGCTGCAAACACACCTGCGGCGATGCCCCCCCACCACGAGGACGCCGAAGCCCGAGAGCGGAGCGAAGCCGCTTGCGCTCCCCCACTGGTTCCGTGCGGATGGATGGGTTCCGGCTTCGGCTCACCCAGAAGCCGGGTGAATTCACGCACCTGGTCGTCGATGTCCCTGAAACGCTCCTCGGGAACCTGACTGCAGGAGCGCAAGAACCATGGATCGAGTGCGACAGGAAAGCGCGATGATTTCTGAGAAGGCGGCACCAACCGCGCGCTGAGCGCCGACGCGATCAGATCGGCCATGGTCTCGGCCTCCTCGAAATACGAGCTCCCCGTGAGTACGTAGAACGCCACCATGGCAAAAGACCACTGATCTGCTTGAGGTCCGATCTCGCGCTTTCCCCGCAGCTGCTCCGGAGCCATGTACATGGGAGTCCCGAGGAGCGTCCCGCTAGCGGTCATGGCGGAGTCCGCCAGGAGCGCTTCGTCCATCAGTTTGACGACCCCGAAATCCCCCAGCTTGACCGTGGGCTCGCCTTCTTCGCCGTCGGCGATGAACAGATTGGCGGGCTTGACGTCTCGATGGACCAGACCGCCGTTGTGAGCCACCCGCAGGGCGTGGCCGAGGCAGCCGAGTAGCCAAGAGGCCTCGGCCACCGAACATGGGCCGTGCAGCGTGATCCGCTCCTCTACCGAAGCGCCCTTCATGTATTCCATGACGATGAAGGGCAAGAGGACTCCGTGATGGTGATAGTCGCTGCGGCCGTCGACGACGCGCACAATGTAGCGAGACTGAAGCGCCGCGGCCGCCCGCGCCTCCCGCAGAAAGCGCTGCAGCCGTTCTGGGGAATGCTGGGGTTGGGGCTTCAGCGTCTTGAGCGCGAAGCGCTGCGCCAACTCTCGATGCTGAACCAGCCAGACGTCTCCCATGCCCCCCGAGCCGAGGACGCCCTGCACTTCGTAGCGACCATCGATCAGATCGCCGACATTGAGTGTGCTGAGCCGAAGCTCGAACTGGTCCACGAGCCGAGAGTAGCATCAAGAGACTCCGTCGGCGACCGAGGCACCAGACGTTGGTACCGCGTCATTATGGGGGACGGATGGCGCGCCTCAATGTCGCAGGGGAGTGCCGCACGCCTCTCTCCTTGGCGTTCACGGGCCCGGGAACCCCGGCTCGGGGCCGCCAGCCTGAAGCCCCCCGCCGCGCGAGGCGGCACGCTGCCGATCCTCGATGCCAAACGCGTGAACGGGCAGTCTCGCTCGGCGCGCCGGCGCTACCACCCGAGCGATCCCAAGGACGGGTCCAGCCGGTGGACGGTATGGTCGCCAAAGTAGTCCCCCTCCTGATGGTCTGCCCAGAGCGACCCACTCCTCGTCGCGAAGACACTCGCATAGGTCCCGGACACGAGGAGTCGCGGCTCGCGAACCCCTGCCTCGTCGACCTTCGCGGCAAAGATCCCCCCCTCACCCGGATAGACGTAATAGTCGCTGGAGGCTCCGGAATAGAGCGTCCCCCGTCCGGTCACGCGGTGGGCGCCGGGAGAGCAGCCCGCCGGAGCAACCTGAGCATCGAGGGCCTCGGCGAGACCGATGAACGGGGTCGCTTGCGGGTCGTCGGCGATCCCCGAGAAGGCCACGTAGTAGTCATCGAAGCCTGGGTCAGTGACGAACATCAAACCGCGGCGCGACACCGTGAGGCTCCCCGATGTGCCATCAAGTGCCGGACTATCGGGGATTCTGCGGGAAAAATCCAGCACGGGTTGCTCCGCTCCGGTGCTCGGATCGATACGGGTGACCCGGCGTGGTTCGGCCACGTACAGCTTGCCCCCGAAGGCCGTGGCGAGCAGCACCTCGTTCGGGTCCAAATCGAGCGCGGAGAAGGGAACCAGAACCGACGGCTCTCCGCCACCTGCAAGAGGCCACTCCATGAGCGACTGAGTCGCCCAGTCGAAGAAGTAGGCGACGTCCCCATCGAGTGCGATCGCCCCCAGATCGTCCCCGTCCAGGCTCGCGAGTTCGGCTCCGGTATCGGCCGAGCGAACCAGCAGCGTCCCCTCCGCCGTGGAGCCGTGGTACTCGAAATGCAGAATGTGGCTGTCGCTGACGGCAAGCTCCCAGGAGTCGACCGACACGTAGGTATACACCTCGAAGTCGTAGTCGATGATGCCTCGATCCATCCCACAGTGCAGGAAGTACGTGTTGGCGGAAGGTAAGACGTCCCACCAACAAGCCCGGGCGTCGGTGCTAGCAACCGCGCTGCGCGGCATGTGGGTGACGTCCGCGTCGGTGACCGTAGCAACGAGCAAGGGCTCGCAAGGGCCACTGCCTGCGGCGTCCGTGCCTGCGGATCCGCTGGCCGCCCCCCCTGCGTCGGTTGTCGCGTCGCCACCCAGACCTCCGCTGGACCCGCCCGAGTCGGCGCCCCCATCACTCGATGAGCGCCCACCATTGCCGCCTCGGTCGGCATCGCCACCGGACGATGGCGCTTCGCTGGTTCCGCCTTGACCGGCGTCGCCGCCACTCGACGTGCGTCCGGAACTGCCGCCTCGATCGGCATCGCCACCGGACGATGGCGCTTCGCTGGTTCCGCCTTGACCGGCGTCGCCGCCGCTCGATGGAGCCCCAGAGGGATTGCCGTAGAGGGGCCATCGCCCCCCCTCGCCAGCGATGGCGCCGGCCTCCCCGGAGGTGGCTGAGGTGCCCGCGCCCGCCTGGTGCTGCATGAGCCCCACTGGATCGCCCTTGCAGGCCAACCCGAGCCCCGCCCCCACCACAAGCCAGCCAAGATCCGAACGCATGCGGGCAGGGTAGCACCGCAGCACGCTGCGCGTGGAGGTTTGGCCGCTCCTCGAATTCGAGGCAGGACCGGCCAGAAATTCGACCCATTCGTCTCTGGGCATCATCAGCCCCTCCACACCCTCGCGCTCCTCCCCGGTACGAGCCGCCAGGTCACAGGCGGGGGCTTGCCACTCTCCCGGTACGAGCCGCCAACGGAGCCCCCTCTCGGCCCGCACCGTTCGAACTCCGAGGTCAGTTGATGGTGAGGTCTTCGATGCAAAACTCGAAGGCCTCAGTGCTCGTCTGCGACACGATCTGGAAGTTCAGAGACAGGACGTTGGATGAACCCACTGCCCCCGCGTTGGGCTCGTTCTCCCATAGAGGCACCTCGGCGTCGCTAGGATACAGCGTGTAGGTGTCGCCGAAGGGGATCTCGACGAAGGGCTGGGTGTTCTCCTCGGATTCCGAGAAGATGAAGCGCATCTTCTCCCAGGTGCCACTGACGGTGAAGGTGACACTGTTGACCCCGTCGAGAAGCGTAGGACAGTCTTCGGCGAGGAAGCTCTGTTCTGCATCAGCCTGACTCCGAATGTCCTCGGGCAGCCAAGACATGTCCTCGGGATACGCGCATACGAGAAGCCCCACTCCGGCGCCCCAGCGGGTGTCCCAA
Source organism: uncultured Polyangiaceae bacterium (assembly GCA_964424695.1). Lineage (GTDB taxonomy): Bacteria > Myxococcota_A > Polyangia > Polyangiales > Polyangiaceae > JAEWRL01. The sequence goes on along the minus strand of CAYRKE010000038.1, from coordinate 9,781 downwards.
TACTCGTCGAGGTGCCCCACGGCAGCGCCCTGAAAGCACATGCGGCCCCCATTGCTGCCAATGGCCCCCGGAATGCTGGGGTTCTCGTAGACCGACTCAATCGAGGAGCCCTCACTGTCGGCAAAAGTGAACCATGATCCGATGACCCCCGACACATCCCAGTCCCACACGTAGTCCCCGTTGTCGCTCGGAATGAGGCCCGAATTGCCGTGCTCGACAGGCTCGCGGCCCCCAGTGCCCGGATCGTTGCCCCCGGTACTCGCTCCACCACTGGTCGACGTCGTGCCACCGCTGGTCGACGTCGTGCCACCGCTGGTCGACGTCGTGCCGCCACTGGTCGACGTCGTGCCACCGGTTGCGGCTTCACTGCCACCAGTCGTCGAGCCCTCGCCGCCGCTGGTCGACGTCGTGCCACCGCCCGAGGCTTCACTGCCGCTGGTGCCAGCTCCACTCGCCGTTGTCCCTCCCGTAGGGCCATCGCTGCCACCACTGGCCTCGCTGGCTCCACCACTGGATGAGGCCGTCCCTCCCGCTCCGATCTGGGTGCCGCCGGAGCCGGCACTACCCTGCGGAACTCCCCCGCTTTCTCCCCCGACTCCCGTCTGCCCCGGAAGGTTTCCCGCGCCGCCCGCAGCGTTGCCACCCATGTCCACACAGATGCCGGAAAGACAGGTCAAAGGCTCGTCGCAGGTTCCATTCCCATAGCAGCCACACCTCTCCTCACCCACGGAACAGGGGTCCACGTCATCGTCGGCGTGATCATCGTCCGCCTCGTCATCGTCGGCGTGATCATCGTCCGCCTCGTCATCGTCGGCGTGATCATCGTC
>CAYRKE010000038.1:0-8854 GCA_964424695.1 uncultured Polyangiaceae bacterium | reverse complement strand
CGCCTCGTCATCGTCCGCCCGATCATCGTCAGCAGCAACGTTGGCCTGGTCATCGTCGCCCGCCTGCGATGCACCGGCGCGGCCCGACTCGGCCCCTCCGCCCTCGGAGGAGCACGCATACGTGGGAGCAGCAAGGCAGCACAATAGAGCAAAAGTGCGCGATGGAATCATGAACTCATCCTCTCCGTCGTCTCAGGACTGGAACTTCGGCCAGGGTCTCGCTGGCCTGAACTGGAAGCTCTGTCCCTAGAGACGACGGCACTCCGCCCAAGTCGCGGGGGGTCCCTCTTTGAGAACGAATCGCGCATCGACCGAGCGATCGGGCGACGGGCTTCCGCTCTCTCCTCGGCGAATCCTCTCCCCCTCGAGCCCCCAACCCACAACAAGGCTCCGTAATTGTTGAACATTATCCCCCACCAGCGAAAGCGAAGGCAGCGGTTGGGAGTCTCCAGGACATCCCCCAATCTTCTGCTAGGGTTCGCCCCCAAGCGGATCTGGATAGCCCATGGGCTGAAGCTGAAGCGCCTTCGCACGAGCCGGCCCGGTCCAGTCCAACGCGGACGGCCCTCGCGCGACGATGGTTCGCCGCCGAAGCCGCAACCCCCCCCCGGAAGAAGCGTCCCGAACCATGATCACTGCCAACGACGTCACGATGAACTTCGGCCAGCAGGTGCTCTTCGACCACGTGAACGTCACGTTCAATACTGGTGAGCGCTACGGCCTGACAGGCCCGAACGGGTGCGGCAAGTCAACCTTCATGAAGATCCTCTCGGGCGAGATAGAGCCCATATCGGGCTCCGTCACCCACCGCGGTCGCCTGGGTGTGCTGAAGCAAGACCACTCCATCCACGTCCATCACCGCATCATCGACGTGGTGATGATGGGCAATCCGAAGCTCTGGAGCGCGCTGCACGAAAAGGAGCAGCTGCTCGCCAGAGGGGACTCGTTGAGCGACGAGGACGGCATCCGACTCGGCGAGCTCGAAATGACCATCGCCGAAGAGAACGGCTACACCGCAGATTCCGAAGCCGCGGAGCTCTTGGATGGCCTTGGCATTCCCGAGGATCTACACCTGGACCAGCTCTCGGTCCTCCAGGGCGGTGACCGCGTCCGTGTCCTCTTGGCGCAGGCCCTCTTCGGGCAGCCGTCCGCACTCCTGCTGGACGAACCCACCAACAGCCTCGACATCGCCAGCATCCGCTGGCTCGAGTCCTTTCTCATGGCCTACACAGGTGTGCTGATCGTCATCAGCCACGATCGCCACTTCCTGAATTCCGTGGCCACCATGATCGCCGATATCGACTACGAAACGATCATCGTCTACGGCGGCAACTATGACGACATGATCGAGGCCAAGGCCGAGGCGCGGTCGGCGCTCGAGCTCGCCAACGCCGCCAAGCAGAAAAGAGTCGAGCAGCTCCAGGAATTCGTGCAGCGCTTCCGCGCCGGCTCTCGAGCAAGCCAGGTCAAGTCCCGCGAGAAGCAGCTGGAGCGTGAGAAAAAGGCGATGACGGATCTGAAGCGCTCCAACATCCAGCGCCCCTTCATCCGCTTCGACCAGGCCCGCCCCAGCGGGAAGAACGTCCTCAACGTCAAGAGCCTCTCCAAGTCCTTTGGTGACCAAGTCATCTGCGAGAACTTCAACCTGAGCGTCACGCGCGGTGACAAGATCGCCATCGTGGGGCCGAACGGCATCGGCAAGACCACCATGCTTCGCCTGGTCCGCGGCGAGCTCGAGCCGGATGAGGGGACGGTCGAGTGGGGCTATGAAGCGCGAGTCGAGTACATGCCGCAGGAGCACTCCGAGGCGATCGTCCGCTCGAGCCAGACCGCGCGCGATTGGCTGTGGGGGTTCAACACCAACGTCGACGAGGAAAACCTGCGGGCGCTCTTCGGGCGCCTCCTCTTCCGCAAGGACGAGCCGCTCAAGCGCACCGAGGTCCTCTCGGGTGGAGAAACGGTGCGGCTGCTGCTGGCGAAACTCATGCTCCTTCAGCCCAACGTTCTGCTCCTCGACGAACCGACGAATCATCTCGACCTCGAGGCAATCCGCTCGCTCACCGAGGCGATGCGGGTTTACGAGGGCAGCTGCATCTTCGTTACCCACGACCGCAACATGGTGGAGATGGTCGCAACCCGGGTGATCGAACTATCGCCCGATGGCCTCCGCGAGCTTACCCCTGTGCAGTTCCAGGAAGGACACTTCCTCGAGAAACACGGGACCTACCAGGCCGCCAAAGGCTGGTAGCCCTACTTTCGTCTGGCTCCAGCCGTCTGTCGCGCGTATTCGTTCACGCCTTGCTTGGAGGACCGGCCGCGATCCGCCCCGCGCGAAGGGGCCACGGCGCGGGGTCCCACTCGGGCAATGCCCGAGTGGGGGGCGCCCGGGGAGTTGCGGCTGCGCTCCGGTGCTCTCGTACCGACGTACGCTCCGCTCCGGTGCTCGCTGCGCCTTCCGCGCAAGGCGGCTTGCGGCCGGGGCTTTCTGGGGCCGTGAACGCATACTGTCGCGCTACTCGGACGAGGGCGGAACGCACGCCCTGATTTCGTTCTGCTCATCCACGAAACCCACGTTCGACGAGCAGTTGGCAGAGTTCTCTGCACTGCGGTTCAGATTGCACTCGGCCTTGTCCAGGCAGATCCGAAAACAGTAAGTCCTCCCGTCGTCGTGCTGGACGCAGGCCGAACCGCTGGGACAGTCTGCGTCGCCCGCGCAATCGGAAAGGCCGCAGTAGCCGCCCCTGAATTCGAGGCATTCCATGGCTGGCTCGCCTTCGACAACGGGGCAGTCCTTGTCCTGCGTGCACTCGGCGCCAACCCCAATGCGGTCGGCCTCGGTACCCGCCCCGTCGTCGCCATCGTCACCGCAGCCAACCGCCATCCAGACCGCCGCGAGAGATATTGCCGCCCCCTGCAAGAGTCGCTTCGTCGTCATGGTGGAGGCAATTCTGCCGGTACCGACCCCTGGCCGTCGAGTCCCATCGGTCACCGGCGAGCCCGGCTCGGCCGGCTTGCCACACCGTGGACGGCAGCGCCGCTGCAAATTGTACCCGGACGTGCGGCTCCCCCTGGTGATGGGCCCCCCTCGGCCCCATCTCGTAAGAAGGTTGACGCATCGCCGCACCCCACCCCGATGGTGTGACGGAGTGGTTATTTCGCCCCCCACCCAGTAGCCCTTGCCATGACGAGCCCCGCCCGACGATCGGTGCTTCGCAGCGTCCTGCGCGCCTTCATCGTGGTCATCGCTTTCGGAGTCGGCGCTGCATCTTGCGGTCAGCGCCAGGAGGTGCAGGTCTCTACCCCCCAGCCCACGGGAAAACCCGTCCAGCCCATGGTCAAACCAATGCCAGCTTGCCCGTATGCCGCCAGCTCGACTGGCCCCTCGACGCCCTTAAACGCCGAAGAGGAGCGCGTGATCGTTCACAAGGGAACGGAACGTCCGTTCTCCGGCAAGTTCGTCGACCACCATGCCGACGGAACCTACACATGCCGCCGCTGTGGCGCTCCGCTGTTCGCGTCGGATGCCAAGTTCGACTCGAAGAGTGGGTGGCCCAGCTTCGACGAGGCTCTCCCCGGAGCAGTCAGAGAGGTCCCCGATGCTGACGGTGACCGCACGGAGATCGTATGCGCCAAGTGTAGTGCCCACCTCGGCCACGTGTTTCGGGGCGAAGGCTTCAGCGAAAGAGACACACGACACTGCGTCAACTCGGTATCTCTCGAGTTCGAGCCCGCCAGACCCCACGAAAGGTCCGACGCCGGTCCTGGAAACGCCGCAGAAACCGCGACCGCCGTTGCCTACTTCGCTGGCGGCTGCTTCTGGGGAGTGGAGCACCTGATGCAGCAGGCTCCGGGCGTTCTCGACGTCGTTTCGGGGTACATGGGAGGGAGCGAGGCAAATCCCAGCTACGAAATGGTGAGCGCGAACGCAACGGGACACGCCGAGACGGTGAAAGTCACCTACAATCCGTCCCGCACGAGCTACGCGGCCCTTGCCCGGCTCTTCTTCGAAATCCACGACCCCACCCAGGTTGGCCGCCAGGGTCCGGACGTCGGCGCTCAATACCGCTCGGTGATCTTCGTCTCCTCGGACCAAGAACGAGAGGTCGCACGCCACCTCATCCAGAAGCTAACGGCTCGGGGATACCGGGTGGCAACCCAGATCGAGACCGCGAGGCAATTCTGGCCTGCCGAAGCCTACCACCAAGACTACTACACCCGAACCCACAAGCAGCCCTACTGCCACACCCGCGTCTCTCGCTTTGGTAACGAGTAGCGCCGCGGCCGGAGGTGGCTAAAGAACTGCCGCCAAACGCCGCTCATTCCCCTTCGGATGTATTCGCTCACGGTTCCAGAATGCCCGCTGCGCAAGCCGCCTCGCCCACGAGGCGCACCGAGGACCGGAGCGGAGCGTCCGTGGGTACGTGAGCACCGGCCCACAGGCGCAACGCAATGTGCGAGGTGGATCGCGCAGCGTGCTGGCAGCAGGGAGGGCGTGAACGGATACCTTCGGATAAGACGACGTCTGGGAGCGGTCATGGTCGCGGTAGCAGGTCTCACCTGGGCTTCGGCGGCCACCGCTGCGCTCACGGGAGAGAGCGTCGAAGCCCCTGTCGCCCCAGAGGCACGAGGCGACTTCACCGTTCACGAGCTCGAGATCGGCAGCCCGGAGTGCCCGACGACCAGAGCCCGGGTGTACGTACCTAGGCGGTTCACTTCGCCACCAGATGGGGCTTGGCCAGTCGCGATCCTGCTCCACGGGTACGCGCAAGCCCTGAGCGCTCGGCGAGCGCTCGCGGCTTGGGAACACGAATACGACGTGCTGGCCGCCTACCGCCAACTCGAGCGAGGAGAAGTACCGTCCACCCCCGCACTGAGCGAGCAACGCGCCCAGGCGATCCGACGCGCCTTGGACACCACGCCGTTCACTGGCATGGTGCTCGTGGCCCCGATCACTCTGGTCCCCTACTTCCAGAAGGACGTGGAGCAGTCAATCCGCGACTACTCCGACTTCATCTACCGCGACCTGCTTCCCAAGGTCGCCGAGCTTGCTCCGATCTCGACAGCCCCTGAGCACGTTGGTCTCGCCGGAGTGAGCATGGGAGGGCTCGTGGGACTCGAGCTGATGTGGCGATTCCCGAACCGCTTCGGTGCCTACTGCGGGCTCGAGATCGCCATCCGCGAGCGCGATGCTCGCCGATTCGCGGGTCTGTTGGACCGAGCTTTCGAAGCGCTCGATCCGGGAACCGAGAGGCCAATCCGGGTCGTTACGGCCACCCAGGATACCTACCGCTGGTCGAACACGACGCTTCACGACGCGCTCCTGGAGCGGGGGCTCCAGTCGAGCCTGGAACTCCGTGAAGGTGCCCACGATGCCGCCTGGATGCGGCAAGCAGGGTCACTCGAATCGCTGCTGTGGCTCGACCGGGTCCTGCGGCGCTCCCTGCGCCCCCTGGCTCCTGCTGGATAGGCTCGGGCCGCGCTCCATGATAGCCTCTTGGCCCCATGTCTCTCTGGAGCTCCATACTCGCTGAAGCCCGCGACCACAGTGCCCTGCGGGTTCTCGCGTCGATCGGCCTATCATTCATCGCGCTCCGCTTCTTTGCTCGGAATCACCTCCGCCGCATCCGTTCGGCGGCTATCACCGGGGGCATCTTTCTGGTGCTCCTCCTCATCACGGGATACCTGCGGCGCCAGCCGTCCCAGGTGCTGCAGGACCTGCGCCTTGCGGCCGATGCACTGGGGCTCATCGCAACCGTCTGGGCCATCGCCACCGTGACCTTCGCCGTGCTGGAGACGCGGGTGCGCCTGCAGGTGCCGCGAATCCTGGCCGATCTCGTCGTAGCCTCGGTGACTGTCGTCGCGATCTCGGTGATGCTGTCCCGCAAAGGGTTCAACCTGAGTAGCCTGTTCGCGACGTCCGCGGTGCTGACGGCCGTCATCGGCTTGAGCCTCCAAGACACCCTGGGCAACATGGTTGCCGGGGTCACACTCCAGGTCGATAGCTCGATCCAGGTTGGCGACTGGATCAAGCTGGGGGACTTGAGCGGGCGGGTCTCGGAGATCCGGTGGCGCTACACCGCCATCGAGACCCGCAACTGGGAGACGGTGCTCATTCCCAATGCCCAGTTGGTCAAGGGGCAGGTCATCATCCAGGGGCGCCGGCAGAACGAGCCCATTAAGTGGCGCCGGTGGCTGTGGTTCAACGTCGATTTCCGCTACTCGCCCGAACAGGTCGTGGAGACCGTGGTCAAAGCGCTTCGCAGCGAGAAGTCACCCAACGTCGCGGACACCCCAGAGCCCCAGTGCCTTCTCATGGAAATGGGAGAAAGCTACTACCGCTTCGCCGTCCGCTACTGGCTATTGAACCCTGGGGTCGACGATCCGACGGACAGTGCGGTGCGAACCCGTGTCATCACCGCGCTGAAGCGTGCGGGCATCCCGCTCAGCCTACCGGCTGAGGCCGTCTTCCTCACCGCCGACACGGCCGAACGCCGCCACGAAAAGCTGCGCGTGGACATCGAGCGGCGCACCACTTGGCTCAGGCGCATCGAGCTCTTCAATCCCCTCTCCGAAGCCGAAATAGAGAAGCTCGCCCAATCGCTGCAACCCGTGCCCTTCAGCGCGGGCGAGGTGCTCACGAGACAGGGAGCCGAAGCCCACTGGCTCTACGTGATCGCGTCCGGCACGGTCTCCGTGCGCGTCCGGCATGACGAGCTCGAGCGCGAGGTGGCGCGGCTCGGCCCCGGGCAGTACTTCGGCGAGATGGGCCTACTGACCGGCGAGCCGCGCACGGCAACCGTCGTCGCGGTAGAGGCTGTCGAATGCTTCCGCCTCGACAAGCAGAGCTTCCAGGCGCTCATCAGCGAACGCCCGGAGATCGTCGACGGCGTGGCGCACGAGCTCGCGGCGCGCCGTGCTGGGCTCCTGGCGGCCCGCGACGACCTCGATGCCGCGGCCCATCGCGAGTCCGAGGCGCAGTCGGCACTCGACATGCTACGGAGAATGCGGACGTTCTTCGGCCTCGCCGGGATGAGCGGCAGACCTCCGCGAACACCATAGCCTGGCGGGAAAGCAACTCCCCCCACTCCAGACAGCTCCAGGTGGGGTTGCAGGGGCGCGAGGCCGGCCGCGAGGGGCGTGCTCTGGGACGCGAGCCCGCGCCGCAGCGGCCAACGATGCGTCCGCGGATGCCGCAGCCTCAAACTGGACTTGTTTGGCGCAACGGGTTCGGTCGCCCCAGAGTGGACCGTCCCACTTTGCAGGAAGCGCCCTTTCTCGCGGAATCCCGGCCATGTGGCATCCAGGTCGAGGATTTGCTGGTCGTTAGCACGGTGACGGGCGGTGCTATTTCCGGATCCTGGCGGTCGTATCAGCGAACCGCCCATCCATGCAAGCGTCAACCACGGGAAGCCTCGGCGCACAATGTGCGCACGACGCGTCGCCATTCCCAGTCGCTGGGCTCTCCGTCAAGACTTGTCCTCGGCAGGATTCTCAGCGATCCTCGGCCGAGCGGGCGCAGGAACTCGGGCTCGGATCGAGCGATCCCTGCGCGAGGCTTCCTTCGGCAACGTTCCCACCTTCGAATCGGTCCAATGAGTCGCCCAGAGAATCGATCCGGTTCCAGATACGTCACTTGGACCTGCAATCCAACAACCCCGTTTCGAGCTTCGGGAACGCTCACTTGAGACAGGACTAGGGACAAGAGGAGTGTACTGCGATGCACTTTAGGCCACGGCCATTTGGCTTCGGGTTCTCATGCGTCATGCTGTTCAGCTGGGCAGCCAACGCGCAGGATGGTTTTGCGATCAATCGGTTTGAACCGTCGGATCGGGGGAGTGACTGGTTCGTCACCGATTCCCTCGACTATCGGGGCAAGCTCCGACCCGTCATCGGAGTCACGGGGGACTGGGCCTACAAGCCGCTGGTTTGGTACCGGGACGACGAAGAGTACCGCGCCATCATTCGGCACCAAGTGTTCGCCCACGTCGGCGCGGCCCTCATCATCGAGGATCTGGTTCGCCTCGGCGTGAGCCTCCCAGTCCTTGCTTACGAGAAGGCCAGCGCTGGCACCATCGGAGGCTCGAGGCTCGATCCCTCTGGAGACCCGGGGATCGGGGATCTGCGCCTCGGAGCATCCGTTAGCATCCTCGGCAGTTATCGGTCCCCCTTCTCCCTTGCTGCAGGGGTGTGGGGGTACGTGCCCACGGGATCTCAGGAAGCCTACGCCGGGGACGGGCGGTTTCGGCTGGGTCCCCACGTGATGATGGCAGGGGATATTGGCCGGTTCGCCTACGCCGCACGCCTCGGTGGAACCTATCGCGCCGAGCATGGTGAGCTGGCGGGTGGCTCCTTCGGGAGCGAGGTCTTCCTCTCGGCTTCGGCTGGTTTCCGCTCCGCCAACAAGCAGTGGTTGGTCGGCCCCGAGGTCTATACCTCGACCGTTGTGTCCGAGAGCGACGCCCTGTTCAGCGTGAGATCCACGCCAGTGGAGGGGCTTTTGGGAGTGCACTGGAGCCCCACGGAACAGTGGAAGTTCTCTCTGGGCGGCGGCCCCGGACTGACGCGGGGCTTCGGCGCGCCCGTGTGGCGGACCGTGGCCAGCATCGAGTGGTCCGGCCCCGTCGAGAAGCCGAAGCCAGAGCCGGCCCGGAAGGACACCGATGGCGACGGCATCTACGATGACGAAGACGCTTGTGTCGAGGAACCCGGAATCGCAACGGACGATCCCGAGACCAATGGCTGCCCAGAGCGAGACACCGATGGCGACGGCATCCTCGACCCCGAAGACGCCTGCGTCGACGAGAAGGGCAAGCCCTCCGACGATCCGGAGAAGAACGGATGCCCAGACCGCGAC
>CAYRKE010000037.1:0-46759 GCA_964424695.1 uncultured Polyangiaceae bacterium | reverse complement strand
TGCGCCACTTGATGCCACTCCTTCCACTGTCCGAGATTTGTGACCGCTGATTGAGTGCCGGTAACTTGTCTGAGAGGACGCCCGCCGATCTTGGCTTCCGGGTTCGTTGCGCTGCGCATCCGGTGCTTACGTACCCTGCATACGCTTCCACGTCGCGCTTGGACCGTGAGTCTCCGCTGACGAGTGCAGCAGACTGCACTTGTCGACTCCGGCTCACTGCCGCCTGCGCCGTCTGCTGGGCTTCGCCCGGCACCGTATACCTTACTGGACTCCACGGCGTGGATTCCAGCGAGATGCGTCTGTCCCTCAGCCGTTGGTCGTTCTAGCGGTTGAGGCGGATGCCCATCTCGTGAGACGTTGAGGCTTCAGGCGCAGATGCCGATGCGGAGACGCGGCGCACCGAGCGGCGCCTCACCACGGGAGAGTCGTGTCGCGGCTTCGACGGTTCGACGGAAATTGGCGAGGAGGGGGCCTCACGGGTGAGCGTTACCACGCGGTGGACGTCGTTTGCGGAGACCCCCTGCGTGAAGACGTGTGATTGGAAACCTTCCTGCCGGACTTCGAACTCCCGCGGGGGGCTTGCGACTGTTGAACTCCGGATTCGAATCGCCAAGGGAGTCGTGCCGAGCCGCTCGTTGTTCTCGTAGACCTCGGATCCGGTTGGTGTAGACTCGACGAGGAGTACGAAGCTGCTCGGTTTTGCGGGAACGAGGTTGCTTCTTGCCGCGGCGACGGACGGCAATGGGGGCTGCCACCGTTTCTCGACCGCCAGCCAGGCGCCGCCCAGGAGAAGCAACCCCAGCGCCAGGGTCGCCCCGAGCCTCCGCCAGGGCGTGGGTTGCCGCGAGGATCCAAACGCCTCCTGGTGGCTCAAGGCATTGCGGCTTGCTTGCAGGGGAACCAATGCGTCTGGTGGTGACCGTGGACCGGAGCGTGCCCGCGTGTGGCTGGCAATTCCCGGTGCAGGGCGTTCAGGCGCCACGGATGCCAACGTTGGGCTCGCGGTCCCGTCGGTGTCCACGAGCAGACCCATTTCTGCGGGTGACTTGGGGGGAACAACTGTCGGGACTCCACTCGGATCGAATTGGGGCGGTGGCTGTCCCAGGGCTTGCGCGCTGAATGGTTGCAGCGTTGCGATGAGCTCGTCTACGCTGTCGTACCGCATCGCGGCATCCTTCTCGAGGCACCGGAGCACGACGGCCTCGAGCTCACCTGGAACGTCGTCGCGGACCAGGGCGAGCGGACGCGGATCGTCCGCAACGATGGCCGCGCAAGCGGCGAGTAGCGTGTCTGCCACGAAAGGGGGGTGTCCACTCAAGAGCTCGTAGAGGATGGCGCCCAGCGACCAGATGTCGGATCGGTGATCGACGTGCTTGGAGTCCCGGATCTGCTCCGGGGACATGTAGAAGGGAGAGCCCATCATCGAGCGGGTTGAGGTAAGATCTCCTTGGATCAGGGTCTCCTTCCGCGACTTCGAGATGCCGAAGTCCACCACTTTTATACGCGGGGTTCCATCGGAGCGCTGCGTGACGAACAGATTCGACGGCTTGAGATCACGATGAACGATTCCACGGCGATGCGCTTCTGCGATGGCGTCTCCGGCCTGAATGACCGCCTCGACCGCGTGCAGGACAGGAAATCTCCGGTAGAGCGTTAGGACGGTGCCAAGGTCCGAGCCCTCCAGCAGCTCCATGACGATATACGGTAGACCACTCTCGAGAACACCGACGTCGTAAACCTTGACGGCATGATCGCTGTGGAGTGCTGCGGCGGCTCGCCCCTCGCGAAAGAAGCGGGCTCTCGAGTCTGGGGCGTGCTCAGGGTCTTCGTTCCGGCACAGTACCTTGATGGCTACCCGTTGGTCGAGTTGGACGTGGCGAGCGGCCAGCACGATGCCCATCCCACCGGCTCCAACGACGCGTTCGACGATGTACTTGTTCGCGATTCGGTCTCCGGGGCGCGGCACCATGCTGTCATCGAGCACTTCGTGGATCGGGGTTCTACCCGCCATGGCGATCTCCATGTCTCGATGGACCTGCGTATTGGGCTGGCATTGGGATTGTCCGGGTTGGCTCCCCGTCGTTGCGGCGCGTCGCTCTCACTGTGATGAAGTGGTCCCCCGTTCGAGTGCTCATCCGCGTCTGCCTTCCGAATCCTCCACGGGCCGTTTCCGGTAACGACGCCCCCCCAGTCGAGTTAAGCTGGTCCGCCGTGTTCGTGCGTGTGCCAGGCCGCCTGGTGGGACTGACGCGGTGCTCGAGTGGCTGCCGGGATTTCCGCCACACCAGCAAAGGCACAGTGCCACCGGCTCGGCGGGGAGTGGGGCGCGGTTCAGGGCAAGTCGCCCCGGATCGAGTGGAGCGAGGACGGCGAATGGGGGGCGGCGTGCTCCGAGCCGCGGTGCGCGCTGGGTGAGGGGGCCCTTGCCGCGGGCGCGGATCGTGGTGGGGCCTCTGGCGGTGGCGTGAAGGGGTACCGATGGAGCGATCTACGCACATCGTGTGATGCTCGCTCACGCCCACGCAGCTCGTTCTCGGGGATGCCGGGCATGGCTGCGAGGAGCCCCATGGTCAAGTGGTGAGTTCACAGCCCTTGAGAGACCCGGCCCGAGGCCACCTTGCGCGGTTGGCGCAGTGAGTACCGGCGCGTCACGTGGGCACGTGAGCACTCAGAACACAGCCGTGACTCCCCGGGGCGCCCCCGCGCGGGCAACGCCCCGGTGGGACCCCGCGCCGCGGTCTCTTGGTGCGAGGCGGATCGCGGACGCTCCCCCCCATGCAGGGGGCGAACGGACACTGATCAAGACACGCGTTGCCGCGGCGCGGCCAGCTACCGGCAAGAGCTAGGGGGACGCGGGAGGGCTGCCCCACGCTCGTGCTCGGCGGGGGGGGCGCTGTTCCAGGATCCAACCGGCGGCTGGGCACGCTTGTTCAACTTGGCCAACGCGGACTGACGCACTACAACTCGCGCATGCGAATAGCAGTGCTCTTCGGTGGATCGAGTGAGGAACGCGAGGTGTCGATCGTGAGCGGCACGCAGGTCGTGCAGGCGCTCCGTGGCGTTGGTCACGACGTACAGGCCATCGACACCGCGCGGGGTTTGCTCGCTCCCGAGGCGCTTCAGCGCCTCCTTGAAGGGGGCATTGCTGCGATGCCACCGCGGAGCGACGGCCCCACGCACCGGGACGGGGCGTCGAGGCTCCTCAGCGCGGTGACCCAGCTCGAAGGAGTTGATGTCGTATTCGTTGCCCTGCACGGAGGCAGTGGCGAAGATGGAACGCTTCAGGCGCTTCTCGATCTGACAGGAATCCCGTATACCGCGAGCGGTCACTTGGGGAGTGCGGTCGGGATGGACAAGGATCTTTCGAAACGTTTGTTCCGCTTGGCGGATGTTCCGACCCCCGATTGGCTGATGGCGCCAGCGTCCGAAGGGGATGTCCAATCCACGCTGGGTTTCCCGGTCGTCGTCAAGCCGAACAAGCAGGGATCCACCGTGGGCTTGACCGTGGTTCGCGAGCCGGCCGGCCTTGGTCAGGCCATCGAGACGGCGCTCCATTTCGATGACGAGGCGATGATCGAGGCGTTCATCCCTGGGCGCGAGCTCACCGTGCCCGTGCTCGACGGACGTGCCTTAGCCGTTGGCGAGATACGACCGAAGCTTTCGGATATCTTCGACTATGCCAGCAAGTATCAGAAGGGGGGGGCCGAAGAGATCTTTCCGGCTCCGCTATCTGTGGCGATTACAGAAGAGGTGAAGGAGTTGGGGCTCCGGGCACATCGCGCATTGAAGCTCGGGGACTACAGCCGTGTCGACTTCAGGTTGGATCCCTCAGGAAAGCTCTTCTGTCTCGAAGTGAACACCGTTCCTGGGATGACGCGAACGAGCCTGCTGCCGCAATCCGCGGCTGCCTGTGGCATCGGATTCACCGAGCTGTGCGAGCGGATTTGTCGTCTTGCCATCGAGCGGGCTGGGAGGAGACACCGATAGTCTCCCAGGTCAGCCTGCGCACTCGAATCACCACCGGTACTCGCGCCAACACTTCCTGCCGCTCCCGGCAGAGGCCTCCGACTCGTCTCTGTCGGGGGAGTCTGAGTCATCGTTGGTGCACGCCCCCAGGCCGAGCGCGCACACGATCAGGGTGCATTCGACGAGTGAGTAGTCGACGCGCGGTCGCCGGGCATGCCCATCACTCCGACGTCGAGTTGCAGTCCGATGCATCACGTCACGCCTTCCCGCCGATGAGCTGCGCCGTTCCCTGAACTTCGTGAGTGTACAGGCATACCGCCAATCGGTCCCAGGGGCACCCCTCGCCGTTGGCGGCGCCAAGGGTTTGGCCGTTGGCATCGGGCGTCGGTGGACTATGATTAGCCGTCGTGGGGGTATCAGGACCATGAAGGCGCTCTTCAGTCGCTATGTCGACGCAACCATCGGCATCAACTACCGTCGTCCCTATCACGTGGAGGGCGCGACGCTTACCGCTGCGACGGAGAGCTATTTCTCCGTTCGAGGGCTCGCTGATGGGACACTTCACACGTTCCCGTACACGAATGTCATCCAGGTGATGGAGAATGAAAGCGGAGTGACTGCCGGTGGGTTGTTCCAGCACAAAGAGACGTTTCCGATGCTGGTGAAGGTTGGGCACGTGATTGATCCGACACCCGTCGCATGAGTGACTCGGGTGCAATTCTGGTGGGGGGCGCTGCAGCCGGCGAACGGCGCGTCGCTGCGAGGCTCACTCGCTCCGGTTTCACCAAGCCGTTTGCCAGAACTCCGCGTAAGTGCCATCGCCAGGCTTTGCGTCCATGCCGAGAGCGGGCTTGATGAGCAGAAGCTTCTTGAGCTCGGGCTGACGCAGGTACGAAGCGTCCTCTGACACCTGCTCGATGGTCTGCACCGATGCGCCCTTCGTACTAACGAGACCGCGTTCCGTTTTGGGTACGTAGGTCTCGACTAGGCGCATAATCGGTTCATTGCGATTGGCTCGGTGGCGGCTACGCGACAACGTGCCGAATACGCGAGCAGCGTCGTGTCTCGCATCCCGAGGCAGGAGCGACATGCCGAGCATGAGCGGAAGACTGTTCGCCCCAACCCGTGCCGTTGGCACGGTGTGGACGTAGAGCACCATGTACTCGGTTCGTTCATTTCCTGACTCGACGATTCGTGCTCGGCCTAGCCACCGGCTTTCGCCGGAGGGCGTCTTCCCAGTGAAGCGTTGGGCCGTGGCAAACTCATCCACAATCGCGCAAGCTTTCCTGCTGCTGCCCTTCCCGCACGCAAGCTTCTGCTTGAGCTGGGGAATCGGCAGGTCCTCGGGGTAGGATGCGGGGGGGGGTGACACCGCTGGCTGGGTGGGAAGCTCGCTGGACGTCTTCTCGATGGAGGCTTCCCCGTCCGAGGAGGTCGGTGGCGTCCGCGAGTCGCACGCGCCGACCAAAATGAGCAATGCGATCAAGCCAACACACGGTATCTTGCTCCGATGGGCGAGCCAGCGTGGTCGACGGGACACCACACGAGCTCGAAGGAGAGCGTCGATGATGAGGGCGGGATTCTGGCCGCGCTGCCGCATGCTCCGGAGCATACGCTCCCCCGGGGCGTCGCGGGTAGAGGTTCCGTGCGGCACGGCAACCTCCGACAGCGGGCCAACGACCGCCGGGCTCTCGCCACAACCGTGAGTTCGGATGCATCGGTGACAAACGACCTCGGTCGGGAACGATCCCCCCTGCTGCAAGTAGTGGGGGACATTCCTCATGTCGGACTCTCCCCGGAATTCCGAATTCCAATGGGGAACCGCTGGAGTGGGATCAGCGCACTCGAACCACGTGCCAGTTCTTCTTCCCGCGTCGAATGAGCGCAGTGTCCTCGTGGAGCAGATGCTCGAGTCGCAGACGGTCGTCGACGCCGACCTTGCGACCATTGAAGGAGATCGCGCCCGTGCTGAGTAGCTCCCGGGCCTCTCGCTTGCTCTTGGCTACCGCTGCCTGAACGAGCAGATCGACCGAGAGCATTCCTTCCCCGTCGAGCAGCCCCCGCTCGAGCGCCGTTGACGGAGCGCTCTGGAAGACGTCGTCCAGGAGCGTCCTCGAGAGGCCCGAGACATCGCCCGAGAAGAGCGCATTCGTCGCGATGTCTGCTTCTGCGAGCCCTTCTGTCCCAAACACCAGCGCCGTCATGTGACGAGCGAGAGCCTGGTGCGCCCGCCGCGCCCCGGGATCGGCTGCGTGCGTGGCTTCGAGCGCCAGTATCTCCTCATGGTCGAGGAGCGTGAAGACGCGAAGGTAGCGAGCAACGTCGGCGTCGTGGGTGTTGAGCCAGAACTGATAAAAGGCGTACGGCGAAGTCCGGTCTGGCGATAGCCAGACGGCTCCCGACTCCGACTTGCCGAACTTGCCCCCGTCCGCCTTCGTTACCAAGGGGGCCGTAAGCCCGAAGGCGTCCGCGCGGCGGGTGCGGCGGATGAGATCCGTACCGGCGACGATGTTACCCCACTGATCGGAGCCGGCCACCTGCACTGTCACGCCTTCGTGCTCGAACAGATACGAGAAATCGTAGGCTTGAAGCAGCATGTAGCTGAACTCGGTATAGCTGATCCCTTGCTCGCGATTCTGGAGGCGTTCCCGAACCGAGTCCTTCTGGATCATCATGTTGACCGAGAAATGCTTGCCGATGTCGCGGAGTGCCTCGAGGAAGCCCAGTCTCCCAAGCCAGTCAACGTTGTTCACGATGGTCGCTGGACAGGCCCCCTCGAAGGACAAGATGTGCTCGAAGATCGCTCGCTGGCCCTCAATGTTGGCCTGAACCTGCTCGGGACTGAGAACTGGCCTCTCCGCGCTCTTGCCGGAGGGATCCCCGATGAGCCCGGTGCCTCCACCCATGAGCACGATGGGGCGGTGTCCGGCTTGCTGGAATCGCGCCAACAGGAGAATCGCCACCAGATTGCCAACGGTGAGCGAGTTGGCCGTCGGATCGAATCCGCAATAGACCACTCGCGGTTGCGACAAGTGCTCCCGGAGTCGGGCTTCGTCCGTTTGCTGGTGGATGAGTCCGCGCCAACTGAGATCTTCAAGCAAGTCCATCGAGGCCCGTCATACCACGCGCCTTCGCGGGCCTCCAGGCTCGAGAGTCGACTCTCTCGACAAGCTACCGATTTCCTCTCAGAGGCTGTAGTTGCCTCGGACGCCGAGTAGGAGCCACTCGTGAAGGGCCTTCTTCTCGATGTCGCCGGAGGTTGCACCAAAGGTTGCAGCGGAGAACTGTCCGACGGAGAAGCTCAGGAACGGGCCAGCAGCGAGAGCCTGACTCGCGCTCCAGTCTGCACCCACTTGCAGATTCGCGAACTCGAATCCGCTGTACTTCGCGTCGTAGGATGTGGTTGGTCCCTGTGCCGTTCCCCACAGCATCTCGTAGCCGAGTCCAAGGCCAACCCAGGGGTCGAACGTCTCGTTGGGAGCGAGACTGTACTGAGCCTGGAGCCCGAACCGGGCCGCGTGCAGGGTGCACGAATCGGCTGCATCCGCGCACTGGCCCACGAAGGGGAACGCATACTGCCCATAGGCACCCAGCATCAGGCTTGGGAGAACGCGGTAGCCGACATCGAGCCAGATCGGGACCTCTCCAGTGGCAGTTGCGCTAAGATCGGAGCCAGACTGCGCCTCCCCCAGAGGAATGCCCCAGCCCGCGCGCAGACCGAGTACGAACCGACCTCTCGGTGGTGCTGTTGCAGACTTCTTGCGGGCGCCCCCCTTGGAGTCGGGCACTGCCGACCGAGTTCTGGTGCCCGCCTTCTTTGGCGCGAGCACTGCCTTCTTTGGTGCGGGCTCGGCGTCTGACTCTCCTTCCGTTTGACGCGTGGCAGAGAGCGCCACCTCCTCGGATTGGGGCGGGGACCCCGCTTGGGACGGGGCCGAAGGCGCCGCGGGCTCGGCTGCTGCACGCTTGGCTTCAAGCGGGGCGGAGGCTGCGGGCTTGGCCGTGCGAGGCTTCGTCGTTTTTGGCGCGGCGGTGGGGGAACCAGCCGATGCTTGCCCAGCCGAGCCTGGCGTCGCGGACGCGGAGGGGCCGCTGGTATTGCCAGCCGCGGTTTGGGCGGCCCGGTCTTGCGCGAATGTCACGCCAGTCGTCAGTGTCAACGCCAACGCGCTTGCCCAAGACATCAACCAATCACGCATGAACCAGTCCTCGAATCGTTGTTCCCGCGCTCCACCGACTTCGGGACGTGCGTCCTCTCAGCGAGCACTCGTTGCTGATCTGCTCACGGGGCATCCGATCGCAGACTGCAGACGCGCATGTTCTGCGATTTCCGGCCTGCATGCAAACCCTGTCGTCACGATGATGGCGCTCCGCCTGGGCGGAACTCTTCTCGTGAGACGGGAGAGGCGAGAGTCTGCTGGGGCGAGCGCTGCATCCCGCGTGAGAGCAGAGTACGTTTCCAGCTCTGGAACCTGCAGTCGAATCGCGGCTACTGTCCGAGGGGGCCTGCGATGGCAGCGCGCACGTCATCTACGAGCGCTTTCATGCGCGCTTTGCCGTACCCCGTTGGGTCAATGGGGGGATGGATCGTGGCCGTGACCCGCACTCCGTGCCTTACTCGCAGGTCGCGCGCTCGCAGGATCCGGCCGGTTCCCTCGATGGTGATGGGCAGAATGCGGACCTTGGAAGCCAGCGCCACGTGGAACCCCCCTCGCTTGAATTCGCCCAAGGATCCATCCGCGCTCCGCGTGCCCTCGGGCGCCATCCAAATGTCCAGACCGGAGGCGATACTTTTTGCTGCGGCATCGAGAGACGCCACTGCGCTGCGGCGGTCGGTCCGGCTCACGCTGACAAACTCGGACTTCGCGAGGGCTCTGCCCCAGATTGGTACCCTGAAAAGCTCTTCCTTGGCGACCATGCGGATCGGTCGTTCGAGTGCCACATAGAGCACGGGAATATCGTAGAGCGACTGGTGATTGCTCATGACCACGAAGCGTTCGGGCGTGCCCGCGTTTTCGCGTCCCAATACCTCGACGTCGGCATGGGCATACTGGAGACACCGCCGCGCCCAGGTCATGAGTCGCTGCTGGGAGGCCTCGCGCGTCACCGTTCCGCGTTGTGCGTCCCAAATCGTGCCAATGCTGATTCGCAGCGTCTCGGCGATACCTCTTCCGAGGCTCCAGGTCGAACCGAGGAGACCCGCGTTTCTTTCGCTTTGCCTTGCCGTCACGCGGTGATTCAAGTCGCCTTCCGGGGCACCCACAAGTATTGACGGAGGGGTACCCGACCCGAACCCGCACGACTCAGGCAGTCTGTTTGGCCGATCCGTCACGGAGGAGAACGGTGGGCTGGACCGCCGACAGGCCCCTGACCCGAACCTGACTGGCGGACCATTAGGTCAGAGTCTGAGCTTCCGCGGAGCTCCTTCCCGTGCGGCCCCCAGGCCGACCTCGCTTGCGAGCAAGAATCAGTGGTAGAGAGGCTGTGGGTGACTCTGCGAGAGGGGGGTTGAGCTCGCCGGTCCGGAGCAGCTTGGACTGCCGAATGGCTTCAAAATCTGGATCGGATGCCGGCTCGTGCCGCCCGCGCGGGACGCGTGTGCGCGTAGGCAGACCCTTCGGGCAACTTGCATAAGTAGTTCGATGAGCTACCTGTAGGTTTAGTGCCGATATGTGCGCCGCTTGGCGGCACCACCGCATTGGCAGCCGCTGTCCTTGAGAAGAGGCTTCCTCGAACATGAATGAGCATCGCCCGGGCGGTCGTTCTTATCGTGTGGATTCGGAGCCGACTCCGGGTCACGTCATCGATTGGTCGGCGTCGAACGGGGCACCCGCCCGACGGTTTTCGTCCGACCTCTGGCGGCTCTTCTTTCTGGCTCGCGTGAGTGTTCTGCTGACGATACTCGGGCTCCTCTGTTTTTGGGCCGTCGACGACGCATGGGGGCGTTCGTCGCGTCTCGAGTGGAACAAACCCCTTGACGTCGCTCTCGTCCTCACTGCTGAGCGCCCGATCGAGCCGGCGACGCTTCAAGCATTTCGAGAGCGTGTCCGTGATCTCGAGCGGCACCTCCAGAAGGAGATGGCGAGGTACCGGAGGGCGGACATGCCTCCGATCCGGTTCTATGTTTATGGCCCGGTGACCGTGCCGCCGCCGCCGCCTCCGCTCGATTCGGGTGGCCTCCTAGATGAGGTGATCGATGGGTTCGGAAGGCGCGTCTATGCAGCGAAGGTGAACCGCCAGGCACAGACGCCGCTCGTTGGGTTCGATTCACACATCTACATTGCGGCTAACGCTCCAAGCAGCACGCCTTTGAGTTTCGTCGAAGGCTTCAGCGAGCAGGGCGGTCGCCTCGGGTTTGTCTCGGTTCAGCTCGATCTGACAATGATCGACTTTGCCCTGTTCGTCACGACTCACGAGCTCTTCCACACGCTTGGTGCTTCGGACAAGTACGTCGGCAGTGGTCGGACAGTAGTGCCGGGAGGGCTGGTGGAACCGACCCGCGTTCCTCTCTACCCCCAGCCGTCCGCGGACGTCATGGCGCACGGGCGCCCGTTGAGCCCCGTCCTCGACGCTCCACCGAGCGAACTGGAACAGCTGGGCATCGGGCCGGCCACCGCGCGCGAAGTGCGATGGGTTGACTTCTCGGGCGAACGCTAGGGAGGCGGGTCCACCCGCCAGGCGGAGGCCTCCAGGCAAGCGCGACGCCTCCAGGCCCAACAGTCGAGAAGCGTCGGCTGCAGGTCGGGTCGTGCTATGCTGCTGCCCTGCTACCGAACCGACTCCCTCCGTTGTTGCCTCGGTTCGCGGCGTTTCGGCGCTGGGGGCGAGCCGTGGCTGTGTCCTGGATACTGGGTACCGCGGTGGGGGCCTGCGTTTCGTCAGAGGGATCCGGCACGGGGCTCGTGCTTCGTGAGTGTCGCCTGCGCGGAGTCGGCCTGGACGCGAAGTGTGGCGAGCTCCGCGTGCCAGAGAACCGCAGGCAGGGTCGAGGGCGCCAGCTTGCTTTGCGCGTGGTGGTCGTTCCAGCCCTAGCGCTTCGTCCCAAGCGAGATCCGTTGTTTCTGCTGGTGGGGGGGCCGGGTCAGTCTGCCAGCGTCTCGGGTGCTCCCATCGCGGCACTGCTCCAAGAGGTACGAGCTCACCGCGACATCGTGCTGGTGGACCAGCGAGGTACGGGACAGTCCGGACCGCTTGCGTGTCCGAGACGAGGCAGTTCCTTGGCCCAGCTCTTCGCCGATGATCTCGATACCGTTGCCGTCGAGACCTGCCTGCGGAAGCTGGACGCGGATCCTTCGGAATACTCCACCCCCGTTGCGATGGACGATCTTGATGAGGTTCGCTCCACCCTGGGCTACGAACGCATCAACCTCTGGGGAGCAAGCTACGGGACGCGAGCCGCTCTCGAGTACGCACGACGGTATCGAACCCACGCGCGGCGGCTCGTTCTGGACGGTCCTGTCCCGACCGACGTCAAGCTTCCGTTGTACGCCGGCCGGGACGCACAGCGTGCCCTGAACCTCGTGTTCGCCGACTGCCTCAAGGAAGCCGCATGTGCCCGGAGCTTTCCCGGTCTCGAAGCGACGTTCCGACAACTGCTCGACGAGCTCGCGAGGGAGCCAAGGCTCGCAAAGGTTCCCCATCCGCGTACGGGCAAGCCCGAGGAGTTCACTCTGGACAGGGAGGCTATGGCTTCCGCAATCCGGCTCATGTTGTATTCGCCTCCCCTCGCGGCCATGATTCCCTTCGCCGTGACGCGCGCCACACAAGGCGACTACGGGCCGCTGGTTGCTGCAGTCGCCACATTGGCCGATGGGGTCGAACAGGACCTGCAGTACGGCCTGTTCCTCTCCGTCGTCTGTGCGGAAGACGTGCCTCGGATCACGTCGGCGGAAGCCGATGTGCTGACCCAGGGGAACTTCCTTGGCCCCTCAGGGCTCGAGTCCATGCGGCGCGCTTGCCAGCGGTGGCCTGTCGCTCGACTTCCCGACTCGTACTTTGCTCCTGTGACAGAGCAGGCTCCCACGCTGATACTCTCCGGGAATCTGGACCCCATCGTTCCACCGCTGTGGGGCGACCTCGTTGCCGAGAGGATGCCGCACTCGAAGCACATCGTTGTCGACGGAGTCGCGCACGGTGTTACTCAGGTGGGGTGCTTTCCCGACGTGATCGCCGATTTCCTGGAATCCGAGAGTCCGGAACGGATCGTGGCAGAGTGTGCTGGGCGCATCGAACGCCCTCCGTTCGTCACTAGCTTGACTGGGGGGGCGCCGTGATCCGTGTTGAGCGGCTCGAGAAACGTTTTGGTGCCATTGCAGCCGTTGCTGGCGTGACGTTTCAGGCCGCCGACGGGCGGGTGACGGGGTTACTTGGCCCCAACGGGGCCGGGAAGACCACCACGCTGCGGATCATATCCAGCCTGGTACGGCCGGATCGTGGCACAGCATTCGTTGACGACACTGCGGTTCACGAAAACCCATCGCGCGTTCGCTCCCTCCTCGGTGTGCTGCCGGACAGTCGTGGCCTGTATCCTCGTCTGACCGCCCGAGAGCACCTCGAGTACTCAGGCATGCTCCATGGAGTGCAGAGAAGTCGACTGGCGACGCGCATCGACCAACTCGCCAGCTTGCTGGAAATGCAGGGGATCATCGACCGCCGTGTGGCAGGATTCTCGCAAGGAGAGCGCACCAAGGTGGCCATCGGGCGAGCTCTGGTTCACGAGCCTAAGAACGTGGTTCTGGATGAAGCCACTAGCGGACTCGACGTGATGAGCGCGCGGGCTGTCCGTTCCGCTGTGAGGCATTTGGCCGAGTCCGGTGCGTGTGTGCTCTTCTCCAGTCACATCATGTCGGAGGTGGCGGAGGTTTGCGACCAGATCGTGATCATCAGCGGCGGCAAGGTCGCCGCGTCTGGGTCTGCGCAATCGCTGCTCGCGCTCACTCGGGCGGATAGCTTGGAGCGCGCCTTCGTGAGGATCATCGAAACGCCTCTGGAGGCCACATGATAGGTGCCGTCCTTCGCAAAGAGCTCACGGACCACCTGCGGGACGGGCGCAGTGTGCTTGGTGCCATGATCCTGCCCGTCTTGGGGCCTCTCCTGGTGCTGATGCTCTTCGTCCTCGTGGCCAGGCTCGAAGAAGCTCGACCGCTTGTGGTCGCGGCAGTCGGACAGGACCGCGCACCTCTGTTGGTGAAATTTCTGGAACAGAACGGCGCCATCGTGCGCCCTCCTCCGGATGATCTCGAGTCTGCCGTGATGTCCGGCGACGTCGATGCCGTTCTGAACATCGGAGAGGACTACGGCGCTCGGATGGCGCAGGGGCGGAGCGCCCCGGTCACTGTCCTCGTGGACCACTCGAACCATCCCGCCAGCAAGAACGTGCGCCGGTTGGAGCAGCTGCTTGCGGGCTACGCGCGACAGCTCGCGGCGCAGCGTCTCGTTGCTCGCGGCGTCGTTCCCGAACTTGCCGACCCCCTACAGCTTGAGGAAGTCAACGTCGCCTCCCCGGAACGAATGGCGTCAAGTCTGCTCAACGTCATCCCGCTGTTCCTGATGTTGGCTGCTCTGGTTGGTGGCATGAACGTCGCGATCGATACCACCGCTGGCGAGCGTGAGCGGGGTTCCCTGGAGCCCCTGCTTCTGACACCCGTGTCGCGAGGAGCCCTCGTGCTGGGCAAGTGGCTCGCGACTTCAACAGCGGCCATCGTTGTGTCACTCACCACCATGCTCGTCTTTGCACTGACAGTCGGTTTTATGCCGCTCGAGCAGATCGGTCTCCGAGTCGGTTGGGGTGTGCGAGAGGGCTGCATCGTGTTGTTGGTGGTCTTGCCCCTCACCTTCTTCGGGGCCGCGCTGCAAATGCTCGTCGCCACGTTTGCGCGCAGTTTCAAGGAGGCACAGACCTATCTGAACCTGTTGAATCTGGTTCCCATGGTTCCCAGTCTCCTACTGATGTTCAGTCCCGCGGAACGCTCGCTGTGGATGACGCTGGTGCCGACGGTTGCGCAGGTAACGACCATCGTCGACGCGCTCCGCGCTGAGTCCGTGTCAGCTGCCGCGGTCGGGTTGATATGGCTCAGCACGGCAGCGCTTACCGCGCCCTGTCTCTGGACGCTCGCACGGATTCTCGAGCGTGAACGCATTATCTTCGGGCGCTGACTCCAGCGCCATCCACCCTTCCCGGACGAACCAGCGACTTCTGCGTGTCGGGAACACCCGTGGGCAGCCCCCCCGGATCATCAGAGCTCTGCGATCGAGATCATGTGGGGAGCGAAGCGTTGCACGGGCGCCAGCGCTCTCCTCTGCCACGTCAAGTTCGGATCGACCGTGAACTGGACGGGACAGTTGAGGCCGCCCCTAGCCCCCGAAGTCACGAACTGCAGGAGAACCTTGATACAGCTTGAGCTGATGAAGAATAGCTCGCGGAAGTCGATCTCGATGTGAGCGAGGACCAGTCTCTCGGTTGCGATTCGAAGTTGATCGAAGCTGTGACGCAGCGGACCAACCGCCTCCATGTCGGCTGTACCAGTCAATTTCACGATGACTCGTGCCCCGCTCAGGGCAGCGGTCATCCCGAAACTCTCGAGTGCAACCTCGTCGATGTTCAAGCCTGTCATCGCCCGGTGATCGGATGAGGCCGCCGCTCAGGGCGGTCTGTTGAATCTTCGTTCTGTAGTAGGATGGACTCGACTGCAGGGAACGGCCACAGGAGGATGTTCCATAACGCATGCAACGCGGATTCTGCGCAAGCGTTGACAGGGAAGCCGCGAGCGAGTGGCGCAACCCGTCGGCACAATCCGGGAAGCGCGGGCGTGGCCGACCGGGGATGAACGGCAGGAATCAGCGCGGTGCCGGCCCCTTGCCACCGGCGCTACAGGCACCGTCGCGCGGCGGCCGATGGTTCAGAGTGAACTGGTCGCCACGGCCAGGTCTTGTCTCGATGTCCTCAGCTATCCTACCTTGGTTCCGAGAGTGCGCGGGAGCGCAGACGGGATGGTGAGCAACGGGGGGCGGAGAGTCCAGCCACGTTGGCCGCTCGCCTGTTCACGGCTCGCGTCGAGTTCCGGTTGCGAGCCCCGGTGCGAAAGTACGGCGGCCCGGCTTCCTACTCGCGCATCGCCCGAGCAGGAGACTGCCGGGGAGCTGCAAGTGCGAGCCGTCGCTCACGTACCCATGCGGCTCTCCACTCTGGTGCGCGTTGCGCGTCGCGCGCAACGCGGTTCCAGCTCGGGGCTCTGTGCGGCCTTGAACGCATATTAGATCCTACCATGAGATTCCAAGGCCACGGGTTCGGTTCGGCGCATTCCAAGGAAGCCGAGAGAGGCGGTCTCTCAGACGAGTCTTCGGCAGACGGGTTAGCCGCGAAGGCGTTTCACGGCCTCCGCGACGTCCTTGCCGTTCACTGTGGCCCCGACCCCTTTGAGATGCTTCATGGCAATCCCCGTCGCTGGACCATCGCCGGTTGCTGCGCGGATGGCGTCCGCCACGGGGGAGAGCATTGAGTCGATCGCAGCTGCGTCCAGAGTCTTCGGGAGCAATGCTTCGACCACACGGTTCTCTTCCTCGAGTGCGCATCGCGCGTTATGGTCTTCCGTTACCGTCAAGGTTTCGGTGTTGTTCTTGAGTATCTTTCGGAGCACTCGCTCGATGTCATCCTCGGTCGCGTCGCGACCCGCCCCCGCGGCAAGTTGGGTGACCTCCCCAATGACTGTGCGTAGGACTTCCTTTTCGATGATTCGGCCAGCCTTGATGGCTGCGAACATCTGCTTCTTGACGTCTTCGAGCTTCATGCGACGCACCATGCCCGAGAGCACGCTCCCGCGCCAGCCCCGAGCGCCTCGCCTCGGGGGGGGCTTGGATGGGCGCGACGAATGGGGACCGGAGCGGCAGCATGCGTTCATGGCCCCACAAAGCCCGGGCCGGGGGGGCGCCTGGCGCGCAAGGAACAGGGAGCATCGGAGCGCAGGGTACGCGGGAACGTGAGCAACGGAACGCACCGGCAACCCCCCACGCTCTTCCCTCTCGGGCTTCTTGCTCGAAGGGGATCCCAAGCCTGGGGATGCGCTTCGCACGAGGCGGATCGCGGCCGGTCCTCGATTCAGGGTGTGAACGGATACGAGCGGCAGTTAGAGGAGGCAGCGCTCGATTTCATCGACGCTCACGGCACTCATCGCGCACTTCCAGGCGCTTCGGCTCACCTCGGAGCTGCACCGAGCGAACGCGGGGTCACGCTTCGCCAGCTGCAGCGCCGCTGCCTGAAGGCCTCGGCGTTCGTCCGCCGATACGTCGGGGCGGTCCGAGACCAGGAGCCGCTCCGTGTAGTGGTCGAGGAGCGACGCGCACTCCTGCTCTGAGAGAGGCTTGGAGCAACTCGAGACCGAGAGAGCGAGAAGCACGCCGCTGAGAACGATGTGTTTCACGACTTGGGTTCCTACTCGAAACAGGCGGTGGCGTCCGCGCCGCTTTTTGCGGCGCGCATGCAGTCCAACGCTTTGCTGCTGACCCTGCGACCGACACAGTCCTTCAACATGCGCTCATGGAGTGCGAGCTTCGCCTGCTCCACTTCCCGTTTCACATCCCCAACACTTGCGTCCGTGGCAGTCACGAGTTCGAGTCTCGTGATGCGCTCAACGATCTCCTCGCATTCCTGCACCGTCGCCGGTCGTCCGCAGCCCGTGAGCCAGGCGGAACATGGTACAACGGTCAGAAGCCACCGGAGACGGAACATCAGGATCTTCACGGCGACGCAAGATCTGCCCCTTCGGACGCCTCGCGGCAAGGCAGAGGGTGTTCTCCGCCGAAATCTGGACGTATGTGCAGGTCCTGCTAGCCTGCCGTTCAAGATGAGTCGCGTGCGGCAGCCCTCCGCGCCCACCTCGAGCCCCGAGGCGATGCTTCGAAAAGCAATGGAGGCCAAGACTGCCGCCACTCGGGCCAAATATGCGCAGCTTGGGCTTGCCCAAGCCCGAATCGACACCACAACTAGGGCGATGCTGCTGCGCCAGCTCTTCTTGGCGCACATGGAAGGCAGGCGGTTCGACGCTGCCCTTGATGTGGCGCGGGAAGGTGCATCTCTCGACGTGCTTCAGGACGTCGCACGTCAGGATGTTGCGCGGGCACATCTGGCGCTTGGCAACCTGCCTGCCGCCGTTCAGGAGCTGCGGATCGCGGGACGCGTCAGTCCGCCGTCGCGCCGATCGTTCCACCTCTGGACTCTCGGGAGCGTCCTCTACCTGAGCGGTAGGCCAAGGGAGGCCGCCCCAGTATTTGCCCGAGCCTCCTTGTGGAGCACGCGGGCCAAGCCGCTCTACCGAGCGCAGCAAGCTCTCGCGCTTGCGGCGGACGGCCAAGATCCCGGAAGCCTTGAGGGGTTTCGGGCGAGCCTGGCTCAAGCAGCATGCGGCCGCGGGTACGGTGAGTTCGTGCTCGGTGAGCTGTCCCATCGGCTTGGCGACGATGCCTCTGCGCTCCGCTACCTGTTGGCCTTCGTGGAGAGAAACACCTCGGGAAGGGTTGCGCTCAGCGTGTCCCTCGAACCCGAGATCGCGCACGCTCGAGCGATTATCGACGCAATCCGAGCTGATCGACCGCAGCACGGTAGGTCGCGGGACCGATAGTACCGTCCCCGGAGCGGGCGTGCCATGTATCGACGGCGCAACTCAACACCCCCTCTGAGGATTCCCTCGCGAGTTCCGGCTCGGGGACCCAACAAGGGACTGCTGAAGCTATGCAACAACTCCTGCGGCTTGCCGCGTTTCTCGCGAGTCTTCTCTCGGCCGCCTCTGCTGCGGCTGCTTTAGAGCCCGATCCCTTCACTGCGGCGCTGGCGAAGGGGCCGCTCTTCGCAGCAATGGCAGCCCTGGTTGGCGGCTTTCTCGTTGCGTTGACGCCCTGCGTCTATCCCATGATTGCCGTCACGGTCAGCGTTTTTGGTGCCCGTCAGGCGCGAAGTCGTTGGGAGGGCGCGGCGCTTTCCTCGGCCTTTGTTGCTGGCATGGTGGCCATGTTCGTGCCGCTTGGCGTGGCTGCAGGACTCACGGGTAGTGTGTTCGGTGCGGTGCTTCAGAGTCGGGGAGTCGTTGTTGCGGTCAGTGCGCTCTTCCTGCTCATGGCCGCAGCCATGTTTGGGGCATTCGAACTGGCGCTTCCGTCGGCGCTGACCAATCGACTCGTGCGAGTGGGGGGGATCGGATACCGTGGAGCGTTTCTCTTGGGCTTGGTCTGCGGCCTAATCGCATCTCCGTGCACCGGACCCGTGCTTACGGGGATCCTCGCGTACATCGCTCAGACCCAGGATGCGGCGATGGGTGCCGTGGCGATGGCAGCATTCTCTCTGGGACTGGGTGCGCCCTTCTTCGTGGTCGGCGCTTTTGCGGTTCAACTACCCAAGAGCGGGCCGTGGATGGTCAAGGTCAAGTCTCTTCTCGGTCTCGTACTGGTTGTCGTGGCGCTCTACTTCCTTGGAACCACGTTCTCGCAGCTCACCGCCTGGGCGCACTCCAGTCCTTGGCTCTGGGTTGTTTGCGGAACCGCGCTGGTAACCGGTTTGCTGATGGGAGCGGTTCACCGCGACTTCTCGGACCCCACTCGCGCCAACCGGGTGTTCAAGGCTGGAGGCATCGTGTTGGTGAGCTTGGCCGCCTTCTGGATGCTGAGCGCGGCAACCAAGCCCAGGCGGACGCTGGAGTGGGCAACGGGTGGAGTCGACCGAGCTCAAGCACTCGCCAAGGACGAGCGGCGTCCGATGCTCGTGGACTTCACTGCGGCTTGGTGTGGCGCATGCAAGGAGCTCGACCGAATAACCTTCTCTGACCCCCGGATTTCGGAGCGGGCTAGCCGTTTTGTCGCCGTCAAAGTCGATGCTACGCGCGACGACGAGCCGGCGGTGCAGCGAGCCCTGGAGCAGTTTGGCGTTCGCGGGCTACCGACTGTTCTTCTGATTGACGCGGATGGGAGGGAGGTGCGGCGCTTCACCGACTTCGTGGATCCGGACGAGTTCTTGGAGGCTCTGCAGGCAGTGGACTAGGGTCTTCTGACCCCCACTGGCCAGCATTGCATCGGGGTTTGGCGACGGCCAAGACTCGAACCCCCACGGGAAGTGCACCGGCGTCGCGCAGAGCATCCAGGCACTCGCATACCGTAGCTCCGGTCGTGAGGACGTCATCAATGAGCAGAACCGGCTGGCCACGCATGGCGCGCGGGTGGCGAGCGCGGAACGCGCCGTGCACGTTGTCCCGCCGCTCTTCGGAACCCAACCCCACTTGGCGGCGACTCCAATGAACCCGCTGCAGGGCCATGGGTCTGAATCGAAGGTGGAGCCCTGCTGCGAGGAAGTGTCCGATGAGTGCAGCTTGATTGTACCCCCGCTCGGCGAGGCGCAGCGGGTGAAGGGGGACGGGAACGACTAGAGTCTCGGCAGGGAAGCGCTCAGAAGCAGCGTCCTCGAGCAGCAGGTTTGCCAGGGGGCGAGCGAAGTCCGACCGGTGTTGGTACTTGAGGGCGATGATTGCGCGCGCCAACGGCCCCTCGTATCGACCGGTGGCTCGAAGGGGGATCAAGGAGACGAGTCTCGTCGCGACGTGCCGCACTTGGCTGGCGCAAGCGTCGCAAAACACACCGCGCTCCGCGACTGTCCCTGAGCATCCGGGGCAGTCGCGCGGAGCCAGCGTTTCGAGGATTTCGGCTAGGAGACGGCGCCCGAGGGCTCTCAAGCTGAGCATGTCTGAGGTATCGGACGCTCCTCGAGCCAGTTGCCCAATCGGCACCCGATGCTGACGATGCGGTGGGACACCCGCCCCTCGGCTGCTTCTCGCTGGCGGAGCCTGCCGCGGGACCCCAGCTCCTCATGAGTCTCTGGGTGAGCAAGCCAAGACAGGTCCAGCTAGAGGCTGCAGCATCCGCGGATGCATCGTCGGCTGTTGCGGTGCGTGCTCGCGCAACCTCAGTTCGGAGTTGTTTGACTCCGACCAGGAAGCCGAAATCGGCCAGCCTCGAGTGCAGCTGCTCCTGCATCCAAGGTCGAGGCCGCTCAGTGAACGCAGCTACCCTGGGGTGGAATTCGGCGTTTCTCGAACAGCATCATCCCGCACACCAAGTGGGGGCTCTGGGGACGCAGAGCTGGCGAACATGTCGGTTTGCTAGAGGCCGAGCAACTTGGTCATGGAGAGCTCATCCGCGGGGGTGAACGGGTACTGATCGAACTCTCTGCTCGTCACCCAACGAAAGGCATTGACGCTCCGCTCGGTTGGGACACCATCGAGCAGCACACACTCGTACAGGTAGAGATCGACGACGTATCGCTCGTACGGATGGCTCACGAAGCTGATCAGTTGAAGCGGCTTCACCTCGACACCCACGCGGTAGCGAACCTCTCGACAGAGTGCATCCCTGTCCGTTTCTCCCGGTTCAACGCGGCCGCCCGGAAACTCCCAGAGGAGCGGCAAAACCGCCGTCGGGCGACGTTGCGTGATCAGATAGCGTCCGCCTTGCTCAATGACCGCGGCCACGACTCGAATCGTTGGTCGAGGCGATGTCACGGGAACGCTCCGCGTGGGGTGGAGGCGCGAGATCGAGGGACGCGCCAAGCGAGCAGGGGTGAGAGTCGCCCTAGCTTCGCTGGCGTGTGCCGGGACAGGATTCGGGATTCGGTCAAGCTGACGGCTCGCCTTCTGTGCGATGCTGGCTCGCTCGTGGGCGCACAAACTGCCTAGAAATCCACGCGGAACAGCTGCTGTCCCATCAGCAGGATATCGCTCGACTCCAGCGCACGCTCGCCGCGCAGCCGAATGAACGTGCCGTTCGAGCTGCCCACGTCCGTCAGGTAGACTCGACCGTCGTCACCCTTCGCGACGCGACAATGCAGCCCCGAAACATAACCATCCTCTGAGAACAATATATCGCCGCGCTCGCGGCCGCAGTGCACGCCCCGCTCGGGGATGGGGAAAGCGTTGCCCACCGTATCGCGACCGATCACCAGGGCCAGGCGTCCGATGTAGCCCTTGGCTGGGCTGCCGAAACGCATCACACCGTCACTCGACGGCGGCAGTGGCTTGAGTTCCTCGTATCGGACGATTTCCTGTCCGATACGAAACACGTCCTCGAATGCGAGCGGCCAGGGCGCGTTGGGTCGGAGCTTCAGGTAGACGCCGTTCAGACTCCCCTCGTCCTTGACGTACACGCGGCCGTCGCGGCGCACGATGCTGGCATGTCGCGGTGACAGGTAACTGTCGCCCGCGAAGATGGAGCCGGTGTCGCGACCGACTGTTACGCTGGGCGCATCGGGCAGGGCGAACGTGCCCGCCTCCGAGCCATCTGCGCGCAGGGCCGTGAGGACCACCCGAGGACCGCCACCGGCGCTCGCGCCCGGCGCCGCAGGCGCTGGAACAACCGGAGCCGCCTGGCGCAGAGCTGCCAGGTTGTAGCCACAGGAGGCGCAGAAGCGGTTCGTTGGCGGGTTCTCGTGCCCACACTGCGGGCAGCTAACGATGGCCGAAGGCGCCGCGGCGGGCGCGGGTCGAGGTGCAACAGCCGCTGCCGGGGCGGGACGCGGCGCAGGCGTCTGCGCAGGTGCAGGCGC
This sequence comes from uncultured Polyangiaceae bacterium, assembly GCA_964424695.1. Classification (GTDB taxonomy): domain Bacteria; phylum Myxococcota_A; class Polyangia; order Polyangiales; family Polyangiaceae; genus JAEWRL01. Next base: position 25,221 of record CAYRKE010000037.1, on the reverse strand, counting down.
GGGCGCAGCAGCCTGTGGAATCCCGTGCGGCGGAGTGTGCGCCGTGAACGGTTTTGGAGAATTGCTCTGCCGCGGTAGTTCAGCGCCACAACCGAGGCAGAATTTGTAATGGTCTTGATTCTCCTTGGTGCACTTTGGACAGGTGATCACAGGGGCCTCCAGGGGCTGCCTCGGTACGGGACTATCGCTCGGCCGATTATCTCCGCTGCTGAGCGTGGGTCAATAGCAGCAGTTACGATACTCAAGGCGTCAGTCGCGCCAAAGCTTCTCTCAGTAGCTCGCTCATCGATTGGGTGCGGATGCGCTCGTCGAGCGCTCGGATCGCTCGTTCGGCTTCTGCTGGACGATACCCCATGTTGGTCAGCGCTAGCAGAAGTCTGCTCGTTTTGTCTTCTGGGCCGGATGTGGGGCCTGGCGAATTGAACTCCGCGAGTTTGCCTCGAAGCTCAACAATCAACCGTTCGGCCGTCTTCTTGCCAATACCAGGCACTTTAGAGAGCCGAGGAATATCGCCAGTGCCAATTGCGTCGGCCAAGGCCTCGGATGGCAACGCACTCATGATGCCCAAGGCCGTCTTGGGTCCGACGCCGGGCGTGGCGACCAGGAGACGGAAGAGACGTCTGCCGCTCTCGTTGGCAAAACCGTAGAGGTCGAGCGCATCCTCGCGGACGTGGGTGTGGATGCAAAGGACGATGTCGTCGTTCTGCCGGGAGGCCTGTCCCACGGTTCCGACCGGACACATGGCTTCGTAACCCACTCCCCCAACCTCGACGAGGACATGGCCCTCTGGGCTCTCAGACAACAGCCTACCGCGCAAACGGCCAATCATTCCTTCCGGACCTCGTGCGCAGCTTCCACCATGAGGGCTGGCATGCTAGCTGCGGCAACATGAGCTGTCGATGGGTCCCGTCTTCAAGGAGCGTTTATCCACTTCTTCTACCCATCGCATTCTCCATCGGGTGCGGGGGATCGGCTAGCGAGACTCCGCCACCGATCCCGCCCGACTCCCATGAGATGCTCCTCGCGGAATCTGCTGCCGAACGGATCGAGAGGAAGCCCCCGGCGAAGGTCTCCCCGCAGTCTGCGCCGACCGGGACTCCGTCACCCGGGCCCGCTGCGTCTCCCACCTGGGGCAACTCGAGCAGAATCGGCGAAGACGTACCGTCTGCGGGGTTCGACGCAGAAGGCGGGGACTGACGGCCACTGAGGCCGGCAGGGCTCTAGCTTGCTTCGAGTCGAGGTCTCGAAGAACCTTCGGCGGCGCTGTCCCCCCCGCGGTGGCTCTCGCGGAGTACGACGTGACGTGCACGCGGATCTCGCCCACGACCGTTAGGATCGCCATTGGGGTGAGCCTCAGACGACACACTCTATCCTTCCGCCGCCTGCGGCAATCGCGGTCCTCGTGCGCTGCCGATTGGCAGTACTGACTCATCGGCGCAAGCGAGCCCCCACGGACCCGACTCGTCGTCCAAGTCCTCCAGTACACCTGATCGAGTAGGACTAGAAGCTGCCCTGGAATTCTAGTCCGGCGAACCTCGGCCCCGCCAGCGGAGTCATGCTCATCGACTCGGTCACCTTGATCCCCTCCGCCGATTCGTCGTCGACAGCTGGGTTCAGGAAGTACCAGGCAACGCCACCGCCGAGAACCACGAGACCTCCGAGTGTCACCACTCCCCACGTCGTCTTACGGTTCGAAGCGTCGTTTGCGTCGGCCGCGATGTTGCCCTCTCGGGGGCAGTTGTCGAAACCGCCGCAGAGATCTTGGTAGTGATCCACGTCGGAGGAGGCGTCCATGTACAAAATGCCACCGACGATGGTGATGAGCGCGCCGCCACCAGCCACGAATAGTGGCCAGAGCGGGCGTTCTGCGCTTTCGGCAAGGGCGGGCGGCGGCGGTAGCTGCTGCGTGTCTTCCTCACCCTTCTCATCAGCTCCGCTCGTTTCCGCGGTGGTTGTGGCCGCGTTGGCGTGCGGCGCCTTCGCCATGCGCTCTCGAAGCACCTCGATTCGACGCTCCAGTTGCGCGCGCTGAGGAGTCTCGGGATTCCGAATCATGTACTCCTCGAGAGTCACGATAGCGTTTTCCAGGTCTCCGTTGAGCTCATAGGCTCGCGAGAGATTCAGAAGAAGCCCCGTTGCGGTGCAGTCACGCCTGTAGGCGTCTTCCCAATAGTCAATCGCTCGTGAGTACTCCGACTCATCGAACGAGACCTTTCCTGCTTGGAAGGCGCCCTTGGCGGCGGCGACATCCGATTCGGTCGGTGTATGGTTGCACGGCGGATAGGTGCGCCGTTCGCTCTGTGCCCAACACACTCCCGGCAGAAAGATGCCTGCCGAGACCAGAAGAAGACCAATCCTACGTCCTGTCATTGCGGTTTCCTCATCGCGACCACCATCCGGCCCTAGCATAGAAACATCCCTGGACGGTTCACAAATCCTTGGTGCTCTGTTGTGTTGAGTGGGGTACCGATGTTGGTCAGGTGGCCGACTTCGGTCGTGCACGGTTGTTCTGGTCTGGGCGCCAGTGTTCCAGGCGGGTTGGGTGACCTGGGGCCCACCAGCTTGCGTGCTGCGTCGGCGGGGCCGAACATGCCTGGGTCGGCGCGGACTAACGCTCCCGGTCGCGGTTCGGGTGTTGTCAGAGGGCGACGCCCCTGGAAGTATTCGAGCAACATGATGCTCCCGGAACGGAAGCAGATACTTGTCGTTGACGACGAACCGAACCTAAGGCGGGTGTTGGCTGCCCAGTTGATGCGAGATGGATACGATGTCCATCAAGCCGAGGATGGAGCGCGCGCACTCGAGATACTGGCCGAGGACCATATCGACCTCGTCATTACCGATCTTCGGATGCCGCGGATCGACGGGATGGAGCTGCTTCGGCGCGCGGTCGAGTTGGATGACGAGCTGCCCGTCATCATGCTGACGGCGCACGGTACGGTGGACAACGCCGTGGAGGCGTTGAAGACGGGCGCATTCGACTACGTCACCAAACCGTTTGACCAGCAGGAAGTGCGCACCATCGTGCGCAAAGCTTTGCGGACCCGCGATCTTGCCAGCGTCGAAGCTAGCCGAGAACGCACGAGCCCGGAGGGCGAGTCATCCTTCAGATTCGGCATTATCGGAGTCAGCTCCGGGATTCGCGAGCTCTATGCCGTAATCGACCGGGTTGCCGATACGCCGACCACCGTTCTCATCACAGGCGAGAGCGGAACAGGAAAGGAGCTCGTTGCTCGGGCGCTCCATGAGCAGTCCGCGAGACAGAGCAGGCCCTTCATACGGGTCAACTGCGCGGCCATCCCACGGGATCTGATGGAAAGCGAGCTGTTCGGTTACGAGCGAGGGGCCTTCACTGGGGCTGTCGGCTCAAAACCTGGACGCTTCGAACTCGCCAACGGGGGGACGCTGTTCTTGGACGAGATAGGCGCCATTCCCGTCGAAATGCAGGTGAAGTTGTTGCGGGCATTGCAGGAAAGTGAGTTCGAGCGAGTCGGTGGGATCAAAACGATCCGGGTCGATGTTCGGGTCGTTGCCGCGACGAACAGTGACTTGAAGAAGGAGATCGATGCCGGCTTGTTCCGCGAGGACCTGTACTACCGTCTCAACGTCGTGCCAATTCGGCTGCCGTCGTTGCGCGAGCGGGCCGAGGACGTGCCTGGACTCGCTCAGCACTTTCTTGAGAAGTTCAACGCTCGACTAACCAAGCGGCTGGTTCGCGTCTCCGCGGAGGCCGAACGCGCGCTTCGCGCGTACTCGTGGCCCGGGAATATCAGAGAGCTCGAAAACGTCATCGAGCGAGCCGTGCTTTTCTGCGACGGCGAGGAACTACGCCTCGGCGACCTCCCTCCGGAGCTTCGCGGTGACAGTTCGCTTCCACCTCCAACCGGCGGCAGCCACGAGCAGCCGCCTTCCCCTCAGGGCGCAGAGGGGGAAGGTCTGAAGGAGCAGGTCAAGGCGGCAATGAGCAGGCTCGAACGGGAGCTGATCGTTCGCGCCTTGAGCCAGACGAGTGGCAACGTGACGCATGCTGCTCGCCTCCTTAAGATCTCGCGCAAGGGCCTCCAGCTGAAAATGAAGGAGCTCGGTTTGCGTGAGCGCGAAGAGCGTCCTGAATGACATGGGGTAGACGGCTCGCCATGCGAGGGTCGGCTCTGTTTCTGGCCGCGGTTTGGGGAGGGATCGGATGCAATCCCGCGCGCCCGAACGGCTCGAATCAGGGGTCTGCCGGGGCATCGGCTAGCGCCTCCCCTGCGCGCAGTTCGGACGCCCCTGGGGCCTTGGGCAGCGCGCCACCGACTCCTCGACAGGGCATGGCCTGGATCCCCGGGGGAGCACTCGTGGCGGGGACTCCTCCGGATGCCGTTCCGAGGTTGGCAGGCGAAGAGATGGCGGGTGAGCAGATCATCCTCAAGGGGTTCTATATGGATGTCTACCAGTATCCGAACGAGGAAGGGGGGATACCACTCACCAGCGTCGACTTCGATACGGCGTCGAGGCTCTGCCAAGCTCAAGATAAGCGACTCTGCACGGAGCTCGAATGGGAACGCGCATGCAAGGGGCCTCTCAATCGCATGTACGAGTACGGCGATGTCTACGACCCCGAGCGGTGCGGCACCGGTGGTACCCAGCGGATTATGCCGTCTGGGCTGCTAGTCGGATGTCGGAGCGATTTCGGCCCAAGGGACATGCATGGGGCTGCATGGGAGTGGACGCAGAGCGACTGGCGTCGTAGTGGGGCCGAGGGGCGTAAGGCAGTGCGAGGGGGAGACGGCCGTTTCGGAGATGTTGTCGCGAGATGCGCCAATCGAGCCGCTCGAGCGATTGGCACACAAGCGGCAGATCTCGGCTTTCGGTGTTGCGCCGGGGCCAAGAACACTGCGGAGGTGAACGTCACAATCACTTCGAGCGCCGGCTTCGAAGGGAACACCTCTGTCGATGCTCTGGCGGTGCGGCAGGTCATGGAGGACCTTCCCGAGCAAGAACGGCTCCTACTCGGCGACCCCACGGCATTTCGGATCACGCGCTCCTGGAGTTGGCGGCCGGTGTCGAATGAAGATCTCGTCGTGTTCGGGGGCTGTACTGGGCTTGGCTCCGTTCAGCGTTGCGGCGTGGTAGTCGGCCGCCGCCTCTTGGGTAGGGTTGCCTTCGCGGCTTGGGCAGCGAGCGGCGAGTGGTTACCATCCCTGCACGCCGAGTACACACCACGTGATGTATGGTTGACTGGTGGAACGAAGGCCGGGACTTTTCGGAGGCTTCTCCACTATAGCTACGGGCGAGTTCAAGTGGGGCACGCGGAGGCCGCCTTGCGCCATCCTCCGCCACCGCGCAAACGGCGGAAGAAGACCCAAGGTAGACGCTGATTGTCGGGCAAGCTCCGGTCCGGGGGCGCCGCCGTTCAAGGAAAAGGAAGCATGGGGGGGAAGCCCCGCGCGCACGTGACCACTTGGGGGCGACCGACGCTCCCGATTCGCTTCACGGGCGCATCGACCAGTGAGTGGAATTCGCCATCCCTCGAGTTGGGTTGCTCCCGCGCCCGAGTTGGGGCGGCCCCGTGAGCTTTCCAGAGCGGGCGGACTGATCGGTGCTTCAGGGCCGACAGTACTGAGCGATACGTCGACTGACTCGGCTCTGCTCCGATGCGAGCGTCCTCAGTCGGAGCCTGGCACTGTAAATGGGTTGGCTGCCGTCCTGGCCGAGAGCGGACGCGAGGGCCTCGGCGCTTTGTGCGGATGACGTGGCGATGTTCACGTACTCCGAACGCAGTCGGTCCAGTTCGGGGTCCGATGCTCGCGCGGCCTTCAAGCTCGTGGCGAGCGCCTCGTACTGCGTCTGTATCTGCCTCCAGTTTTCCGGGTTCGTGGCTCCCTTGTCGTGAAGGCTAGCGACGCGCTCGAGCTTCGGATTGACGGCCGCGCTCAGGGCGCGGCACTCCTTCGTCTTTCGGAAGTGTGAACACCCCACGCCGAGGGCACACAGCATGAGGAGCAGCGCTGCCTGCCGGGGCGAGTACGGTTTGCGGGTACTGTTCTCGCAATGAGCTACGGGTGAGCCCTCCGGCATGCGTTCACGCCTGCAGAATGCCCGCTGCGCAAACCGCGTCGCCCACGAAGCGCACCAAGAACCGGAGCGGAGCTCACCTGGGTACTTGAGCCCCGGACGGTAGGCACCGCCTCCAGGACTCACTCTCTCGGGCTCCTGCCCGAGCGGGACCCGGAGCCTGATGCCCCCTGAGCGAGGCAGGTCGTGCGGCGCGCTGACAGGTCGGAGGGAGTAGTCGGATGAGCCGTCAGACTGGAGAACAGCCTCGATGACCCGCGCAACGGGCACATCTTTCACAGACCGAGGTGGGGGAGAGACCGAGGGCAACGGAGATAGATCGAGCTCCACCTTTCACCTCTAGGACGCACCTGCTCGCCGTGCAACGCGGTGGCCGCCCTTGGCGGTCAGCTGTTCGGTATGCTGCACTCGCCAAACTTGGCCTGTGGAGACGCTCTGGGTAGATGGTGGTCGAGTAGTTGAGGAGAGCGTTCCGTTGAAGACCCCCGTCGGATCCGAGCCAGAGTTGCTGAGTCTGAGGAAGCTTGCGGAGGACTTGGCCAAGAACCGCCGAGAGAAGCCAACAACGGCGCATCTTCTTGCCGCAATCGCGTCCCGAGGTGGTGACGCTGCCAGTCTGCTCGACGATCGAAGCCTAACGGCCGAGTCGCTGCTGCGCGGGGCCCGCACTGCCGGCGAGGATACCATGGGGACGTTCCCAAGGGCCGTGCAGCGGGCTCGGGACCTGGCCCGTCGGATGAGGGCTGCTGAGCCTACCGCCGCTCATCTACTGGTAGCTCTGCTGAGCGAACCCAACTGCGCGGCTCGCCGAACCCTGGATCAGCACGGTGTCGACATCGGTCGGCTGCGTTCAGCGGGAATGAACCTCGGGATGGGCTGGTACACGCGTCACCGACCTGATGCCGCGGTGTTCGAGGCGAAGGCTCCGGCCCGTAGTGCGGAGGTGGGGGGTACCAAGAAGGCAACGGCACGGCCTCCGACTGGGGTGACGATACCTCTCTTCCCGCCGTCGCCGCGAGTCGCGGTGGGGAAGCGGAGCACTCCGCCAGCGGTCACGGAAGCTCCCGGAAGCGTGATACCGACTAACACTGGAGCAGGCGGGGAGGAGTCTTCCCGCCTCGGGCGCGAGGCGATCCCGTCAAAGCGGCGTGCTCCGGCGGCGAGCGGCAGCGCGCGGCGCCGATCGGTGACCGAGAGCGAGGACCGGTATCGACTCGACCCCCGCAGGTTCCCCACGCTGACCGCCCTTGGGGTCAACCTCACTCAGGCGGCCCTGGAGGGGCAGCTGGAGCCTGTGGTGGGCCGCCAAGCCGAGGTGGAACAGGCGCTCGACATTCTTGCCAAGCGGCAAGGCAACAATCCATGTCTGGTGGGCGCGTCGGGGGTTGGTAAGACCAGCGTAGTCCGTGGCATGGCACTTCGAATCGCGGAGCGAGACAGGGTGGCGACCCTCGATGACCGGATCATCATCGAGATCCCGGTCACGGAACTGATTGCGGGAACCGGCGTTCGTGGTGCCCTCGCCGAGCGCGTGGCTGCGCTCCACAAGGAGGTGCTCGCTGCGAGTGGTCGCGTCGTGCTCTTCTTCGACGAAGTCCACCAGCTCTTCGGCGGCGATGGGTCAGAGGAACTCGGTGCGGAGCTCAAGCTTGCCATGGCGCGAGGGGAGTTGCCTTGCATCGGCGCCACCACGCCGGAGGAGTTCCGGGCACGCATCGCTGGGGATCCGGCGCTTGCCCGACGTTTCAGCGTGGTAGAGATTCCCGAGCCGAGTCGCGAAGATGCTTTCTTGATCAGCGAGGCTGTAGCTCGGCGTCTCGAGCTCTATCACGGCGTGAGCTACGAAGAGGAGGCCGTCGCACTTGCGGTGGGGTGGACGGTGCGCTACCTGCCTGGGCAAGCGCTGCCGGACAAGGCGATTTCGGTACTCGATCTTGCTGGAGCTAGGAGTCGCCGCCGCGCGGTTCACACGGTGGACGCCCGCGCTGTTGCAGAAGTCGTCGCAGAGCGAGCAGACATGCCGGTCGAGCGCCTTCTGGAGACCGACACGGAGCGTCTGCTCGAGCTCGAACAGACCCTTGCGGAACGAATCGTGGGGCACGAGTCTCAGGTCGGCAAAATCGCGAGGATCTTGCGTCGCAGTGCGGCGGGCCTTGGCGGAGGCCGTCCCCTCGGAACCTTCCTTCTGCTCGGGACCACTGGTGTCGGAAAGACCGAGACGGCAAAGGCGATCGCCGAGGTGCTTTTTCATTCCGAGTCCGCCATGTCGCGCATTGACTTGTCCGAGTACTCCGAGGCGCACTCCGTGGCCCGTCTCATCGGGGCACCGCCCGGGTATGTGGGACACGACGCGGGTGGGCAGCTCACTGAGGCCGTCCGGCGTAGGCCCTACCAAGTCGTGCTACTCGACGAGGTCGAGAAGGCGCACACCGACGTCCTCATGACGTTCCTGCCGCTCTTCGATGAAGGGCGTCTGACGGATGGTAAGGGTCGAACCGTGGATTTCACCAACACGGTCATCGTGATGACATCGAACATCGGGTCGGAGCTCGTCTCGCGGGCCGCCAAGCGCCGCGTGGGGTTTGGCGGCGGAGTCGCGGTCGACGCATCCGACCTGGACAAGCGCGTGACGGACGCTGCGCGAGCCACGCTGGCGCCAGAGCTTTATAACCGGATCGACGAGGTGCTCGTCTTTCCCCCACTCAGTAGGGACGACGTTTGCGAAGTCGCGCGCCGTCTCGTCGCGAAGCTGGGGACTGTGCTCATGGAGCAGCGTGGCATCGGTCTCGATGTGGAAGACTCCGCGCTGGACTTCATTCTGGATGCCGGTGGCTTTGACCCAACTCTCGGGGCGCGACCCATCAAGCGAGCACTCGCTCGGCACATCGAGGCCCCTCTGGCGGACAAGATCCTTCGTGGTGAGCTGCAGCGTGGCGATGTTGCGCTGATCTCGGTGGAGGACGGCGTGCTCGGCATCGACGCCGTGGCGGCGCGAGTCTGAGCCAGCGGGAGCGCTACGTCGCCCTGGGGGGGACCAGGAGAGCCCGCCTGTAGCGCTCACGTCGGGCATCATCGCGAAGTATGTCGTAGGCTTCACTCAGGACTTCTAGGACAAGCTCGAGATCCTCGCGTAGGTCAGCAGTGCGAGCTGTGAGCAGGACGCCGGGGTCGAGCTCCTTGCGCAGACCCAGGTAGGCCCGCCGGATCTCGTATCCCGTCGCTTCGGGGGATACACCGAGTAGCCCAAAGTAGTCGCTTTCCTCGACGAGCGCGCGCTTGCGCTGGATGCGAGCACGTATGGCCTCGTCGTCGAGTGCATCCGGTTCCCCCTTCTTCTCGACGCCAGGTGGTGGGAAATCGGCGGCGCCGCTTCCCACTCTGACGACGCCGAGCTCGTGGAGAGCATAGAGGACCGCCGCAAAGTCCGCATTGCCTGCCTTGGCTACGATCCTGGCGACCGTGTCGCCTTCGGCGCCCACGATCAACTGCCGCTCCACAGTCTCGAGGCCACATTCGTTCAGAAGCTCCTCCTGTTCCACCTTGCCCAGTCGGGCCTGATGACTGTGAAGGCGCTGAATCGCGACCTCGGGTGAGATGACTCGCCGCATGACTTCGACAAAAACCTCTGCTCCCGGAGACCCACCGAACACATCGGGTTCGCTGGCAAGCCGCGCCGGCAGCGTCCGCTCGATGCTGGCGGCACCACGGTCTATCTGAAGGCAGCGCCCAAGGAGCCACTCCGAATGGGTTCGAAGCACCGGCCACAGGTCTTCCTGTCGGAGGTGTCCGTGGGCAACCAGTGCTGCGCCCGCGTGTCGTCCAAACTGCGGGAGCTTGCGTCCCAGCGCGAGGGCGTCGCGCGAAATGTCTCCGCGTTTCACCAGGAACTCAACCAGGGACTCTCCCTCCACGCCCGAGGCTACAGTGACGAAGTCGCCGTCACTGAGGACGACGCGTCGGATGCCACCAGTTTCTTCCAGGGCGATCGAGCCGGTGAAGCGACTGCGAACCGCCAGGGCCAGAGCGTGAACAGAATCCCCCCGTCCCAGCGCCTCCGGGATCTTCGGGGTACCCAGTCGTGGTGATCTCGGCGCGTGCGTAGGAGGCACCGACTGAGCTGGCGCCGAGGCGCCCGCTTGCTGCGAAGGATGGAGACTCTCGAGTCTCGTTCCCGCACCAGTGGAAAGCGGGCCGAAGCTCAATGGCATCGATACGACGGACTCGCGAGGAAGGCCAGTGGGGGTCAATTGCGACTGTGGTTCTTCGGAATCGCGGCGGGCGATGCCCGGTCCCGTCGACTCAGGAGCAGCGGGCACCGCGACTTCGCGCATCGAGGGTATGGTTGTCACTGGTGGCAACGGCATGAGCGCCTCCGTCGCTGACATCCGAGAAATTGGGCCAGGGGCAACCGTTGCTGCAGACGCTAGTGGGCTTCGCGGTGACGGTGTTGGCACAGCGTCATCGGATTCAGGGATGGCCAGCGGCCCTTCCATCTCGGGTTCTGGGATCGGAGAGGGCAGCCGGGGCAGCCGAGATCCGGCTCCGGTTGCTCGTCCGTCGCGTCGCAGCGCGGGCGTTGGTGTGGGGGGCTCGGTGCCGCCGGTGTCCAATCCAGATTCGCTTCGGTCCTCAGTGCCCTCGCGGGGGCCGGCGGTTGCGTGGGAGCGTTGCTTCCAACCGGGAGGGTCGAGGTCTTGGGTGCCCATGCCGGTCGTGCCCGTGTGTCCCTCCTCCGTACCCGGTCGCGTGCCCCAGGGCACATGTTCTCCATCAGCGGCGTCTTCATCGAAGTCGAGTGGCTCATCAAGAGTGGCCAGAATCTCCGGCGTGAGGATCTCTTCTTCCGCGTCCGGGGGTTGGCGTGGGGGTTGCGGCGGATGGGTGACAGCGTTGCCGATGTCCGAGATCCGAAGCTCCGCCTTCTGCAGCAGTTGGGATAGCTCGGGGCTTGGTTGCGGAGCCGCAACGTCTGGGGACCAAAGTGCTTGCCCGTCCTCCAGCAGCCCGGCTCCAGGAACCGGTGGTAGGCTCAGCGCGTCTGGTTCGCGGTTCGACGGCGTCACCGAGTCGAGCGGGCGCGCCAGCGGGACCGCGGACGGCGGAGCCAGGCCAGATGGTTGGGGCTCGACGCTACCCGGAGAAGACGGGACTGCGGAGCGCGGAGGCGCTGAACCCGAGGCAGTGGACTGCTGCGATCCCGAGACCCCAGACGCTCCCGCGCCTCGCGGTGGGGGCGTCCCCACGAGGGTCTCCACACACTCGATCACATCGGCCGTGGCGACGGGTCGTGGGAAGAACCCGCTGCCCTCGAAGAACTCCGCATCCGAGCTGTCGTTGAGGGTACGGCCAGCCTGACCCGTGAACAGCACGCGAATGGCACGGCTTCCGGGGATGTCCCGGACCTCTTGTGCGCAGCCGAGTGCCGAGGGGGCGTCCACGTCAATGATGATGACTGAGGGTTTCTGGACCTCGACGCGACTCAGCAAGAGGGTCAAAGGGACCCGAAATACGTCATAGCCCACGCTCGAAAGCGACCGCACGATCGCGTCCCCATCTGCGGTGTTGTCGCAGATGAACAGCGGGGGAATCCCCACGGGCGAGTCGCCCATTTCAAAACGTGGAAGCGGAGGCACGAGGCGAGGTTTGGGAGAAGTGGTCGAGGTGGGGCTCGTGATGGCGCTACTTGGGGGATTCTGTCTCGCGGAGGTCTTGCCTTCTGGAACCGCCGCGGTCGAATCGAGCCCCGAACCACTCACCAGCGCGAGGCCAAACCGGCGCACTTACGACGGCCACCGTGATGAAGGTTACGAGAAACCACTCGCCTCCAGTCAACTCCAGCATTCCCATCGCATAGCACGAGCGCTGGATCCTGTGAACCTCCAGGCCGACCAGGCCCCGCCGGGCAGCGAGGATGCGCCGATGCCTCTTGTGCCGTTGTCTGGGGATCGGCGACCCTCGAATCGGGTCTGTCGAAAGACACCGGGGTTATCGGGCACTTGGTCAGACTCCCCCAGAATTTTCTGCTGGCGCCCGTGGCTCGCTGGCGCTTAATCCTGTGCCGTGAACCGCCAATTCGTGCGCGTCGTGGTGGGGCTCGGCGCCAATCTCGGACATCCACGATGCCAAATGGAACGAGCGGTTCGGGCACTCGCCAGCCTCGGAACCGTGGAAAGGGTGTCAGGACTGTACGTCTCGGCGGCAGTTGGGGGACCGCCGCAACCGGACTACTTGAATGCTGCGGTACTGTTGGAGACTACCCTCAGTCTCGAGCGCCTGCTCGACGAGCTTCTCGATATCGAACGCACAGCGGGGCGCGAGCGGCGGGTTCGATGGGGGCCGCGCACTCTCGACCTGGATATCTTGTGGGTCAGAGGGAAGGTGGTGGATCTGCCCGGTCTCACCGTTCCCCACCCACGGCTTCATGAGAGAGCCTTTGCCCTTCTGCCCCTGATCGAGGTCATGCCCGACGCGACGGATGAGAGGACCGGCGAATCGTATGCTGACCTTGCGGCCCGCGCCGCTGCACGCCAACAGTGTGAGAGGACCCTGAGTTGGCACGACGATTGTTGGCTCGGGTAGTTCTTCCGGAGGCCAGCAGTTTCGGCGAGATTTTCTGTCGTAGGTGACATTGGCGTCACCTCTCGCGGAATCGGGCCAGGGTGCGCCGCAGTTGCCTGTCCGCGGCACGCAACCGGGCGCGCTGCACGGGCCACGTCGCAAAAAGCACCTCCAGGCGCCCCGAGCGGCCCAACGCTCGGCGCGATCGGAACACACGTTTCACCCGAAGTTACTCGGGGGTCTTCGCAGCCCGTCTAGACAGGATCGCGCCAAGATGGTACGAGCCGGCCCGGCGTGCTCGAGTCCCCAATGTAGCGGGGCCAGGCTGATCGGCCCGATGGAGACGCTGGACAAGGAGCTCAGTGACCGTGGGTTGGAACGCTGCCACAACGAGCATCGGTTCGACGCTCAGCGCCGCCATGAGCGGCGGGGCGATTACGTTGGATTTGGACCGCACTGTCCTGCTGCAGATGGTCCTTTTCGCAGGGTTGGTGCTCGTTCTGAAGCCCCTGCTTTTCGATCCTGTCCTCAGAGTGTTCGAGGAGCGCGAGAAACGCACAGAGGGGGCGCGCGACGAGGCCCGAAAACTGCAGGAGAAGGCCGGAGAGCTCCTTCGCAAGTACGAGCGCGAGATGGAGCGGGTGCAGCAGGTGGCCCATGAGGAGCGCGAGAAGCTCCGCGGCGAGACCGCTCGGCTCGAGGCTCAGATACTCGGCGAGGCGCGCGCCGCGACCTCAATGATCGTGGAAGAGGGGAGGGTGACGATCGAACGCGAAGTGTCGGTCATGCGTGCAGACCTGAACCAGCAGGCATCGGCGCTCGCTGAGGCTGTGGCGGCCGGCGTCCTTGGCAAGGAGATCCGCCCATGAGCAGCTGGTGGTTGTCCCCAGTGAGGTGCGCGTTTGGATGCGCGCTTGGAGTATGGCTTCTGAGCGGCATCGCTCTTGCGGAGCCCCCGGCTTCTGAGGAATCATCCGCTACTACGGTAACGGAGGGGGAGGGTGAGTCCAACCCACACGGCGGGCTGTCTGGACATGGCGCGGCCAAGGGAGGACATGGGGATTCCGGTCACGTCCCCTCGCTGTCCGACATCAACTGGTTCTATGGGATGCTCGGCGAACGCGAAGGGGTCGAACCGTCCATTGTCTATCGGCCTACTGGCATGCCCGTGCCTCTGGGCGCGTTGGTTTTCAATTCCGCAATCGTCATCGGCCTGCTGTACTTTGCTGCTCGGGTACCGGTCGCAGCGGGATTGAAGAAGCGCAAAGCGGGCATAATGCAGGGGATGGACGAAGCCGGACGGATGAAGGCCGAGGCAGAGTCACAACTGGCGGAGTACGAGCGCAAGCTTGCCACGATCGACGAGGCCGTCGAGCAAGTGCGGAAGGACATGCGCGAGGCTGGGGAAGCCGAGCGGCGTCGGGTATTGGCTGACGCGACAGAACGTCGGGCAAGGATGGAGAGAGACGCCAAACGGCTCATCGAGCAGGAGCTCCACGCGGCGCGGGAGGAGCTTCAGAGGGACGTGGTTCGCGCTGCGGTGCTTGCCGCGTCCCGGCAGCTCGAGGCGCAGGTTTCGGCCACTGACCAGCAGCTCCTTGTGGAGGACTATGTGAGGAGCCTCTCCGAACGCGCGCGTCTCTCGGCGGGAGGTGCAGCATGAGTCTCGCGGTTGTCGCCGATCGTTACGCCAGGGCACTACTGGAGCTCGGGATCGAGTCGAAGCAGCTTGATGCGATGGCTCGCCAGATTGCCGCTGTGGCGGATGCCTATGCCACGAGTCCCGATCTACGGCGCGTGTCGGAGAACCCAGTCATTAGTGCCGCTGATCGGGAGGCGGTTCTGCGGCAGCTGGCCCGGCTGCTTGGGCTTGGGGAGCTCTCGACCAACGCCATCTTGTTGCTTGCCGCTCGACGCAAGCTTCACGTTCTTCCGGAGCTGGCGCGGCGGCTGAGCGTCATGGTGGATGAGAATGCTGGAGTTGCGCGGGCGGTCGTAACCAGCGCTGTCCCTCTGACGGAGGACCAGTACCGCCGCATCAGCGAACAGCTCGCTCGTGCGACCCAACGTCGGATCATCATTGAGCGCAGGCAGGACCCAAGCCTCATTGCAGGAGTCATCACTCGTCTTGGCGACGACGTGATTGACGGGAGCCTGCGCGGCCGTTTGCGGATGCTCGAACAGCGGCTTCTCCAAGAGTGACGCTTCTGTCCCATGACACCACGACTTACCCTCGTTCTTCAGACCCACGCAGTGCTTTGACCCAGATAGAGAGACGATCATGCAGCTTAGCGCCGACGAGATCTCCCAGATCATCAAGCAGCAGATAAAAGACTTCGATCGGGCCGCCCAGGTCTCCCAAACGGGTACGGTCCTCACGAGCGGCGACGGCATTGCTCGCGTCTACGGATTGCAGGGGGTTATGGCTGGGGAGCTGGTCGAGTTCCCCGGTGAGCTCTACGGGCTCGTGCTGAATCTGGAACAGGACAACGTGGGCGTTGCCGTACTGGGCGAGGCAACGGGGGTCCGCGAGGGAGACAGTGTCAAGCGCACCGGGCGCATCGCCGACGTGCCGGTTGGTGATGCTGTCGTTGGCCGCGTCGTGAACGCTCTCGGTCAGCCTGTCGACGGCAAAGGTCCCATCGACACCAAGTTCCGTCGGCAGATCGAAGTCAAGGCACCGGGAATCATCGGCCGCCAACCCGTGAAGCAGCCGTTGCAGACCGGAATCAAGGCCATCGACTCGATGATCCCAATCGGCCGAGGGCAGCGCGAGCTGATCATCGGGGACCGACAGACTGGCAAGACGGCGATCGCAATCGACACGATCATCAATCAGAAGGGCAACGGTGTGCATTGCATCTACGTTGCCATTGGCCAGAAGGCGTCCACTGTTGCCACGCTCGTGGACCGGCTACAGCAGTTCGGGGCGATGGAATACACGACGGTTGTCATCGCATCGGCAACCGAGTCAGCACCGCTGCAGTATCTGGCGCCCTACACCGGGGCAACGATCGGTGAGTACTTCCGTGATACCGGCAGGCACGCGGTTTGCTTTTATGACGACCTCTCCAAGCAGGCCGTCGCATACCGGCAGCTTTCGCTCCTGCTGCGTCGTCCACCGGGGCGCGAAGCCTACCCGGGCGATGTCTTCTACGTGCATTCCCGACTGCTCGAGCGCGCGGCGAAGATGGCGGATCGTTGGTACGTCGTTTCCAGCGGTACCGACGTGCCTCCTGCCGACCCGAAGTTCCGTGGGGTCGACGGTGCGGTACATTTCGGTGACGAGGGCAAGAAGGCCGCCGACAAGATTGCCAAGGAGCGTGGACCCGGGCACGAGGTGAAGCGCGACCCTCATTCCGGTGGGTCGCTGACGGCTCTGCCCATCATCGAGACCCAGGCCGGTGACGTGTCGGCCTACATTCCGACGAACGTGATCTCGATCACCGACGGCCAGATCTTCCTGGAGAGCGATCTCTTCTACTCCGGTGTTCGACCGGCGATCAATGTTGGCATCTCGGTTAGTCGCGTCGGCGGCAGTGCGCAGGTCAAGACGATGCGCAAGCTTTCGGGGACGTTGCGCATCGACCTCGCGCAGTACCGAGAGATGGCGGCATTCTCACAGTTTGCCAGCGATCTCGATGCCGCGACACGAGCCCAGCTCGATCGCGGCGAGCGGTTGACCGAGCTCCTCAAGCAGGACCAGTGTGTCCCGCTGCCCGTGGAGAAGCAGATCCTGACGGTTTTCGCAGGTACGCAGGGGTTCGTCGACAAGCTCCCGGTCTCCTCGCTTCGTCGTTTTGAGCGGGAGCTCTTCAAGCACGTAGAAGAGAAGCATCCCGACGTCCTGCGGATGCTGGTCGAGAAAGGCGAGCTCACCGATGAGGTGAAGCAGAGGCTCAAGGACGTGATCGGCCCCTTCTCGGAACGATTTGCGACGACCGTTTGATTCCCCTGAACCAACGCCAACAGCGCCTTGAGGTTTCGTGGCCAATCAGAAAGAAATCCGCAAGCGTATCGCGAGCATCAAGTCTACGCAGAAGATCACTCGCGCGATGAAGATGGTCGCGGGGGCTCGGCTCAACCGTGCTCAACAGCGGATTACCGCACTTAGGCCCTATGCGGTGAAAACCGGGGCGGTGCTCGCTGAGGTAACCGCCTCGACCAGATGCCGGCTCGAGCACGGCGGGGCTTCCGGCGAGGGGGATCACCCGCTGCTCGCGTGTCGGGAGGAGAAGACGATTCTGCTCGTGGTAATCACGAGCGATCGCGGGTTGTGCGGGGCGTTCAACACCAACATCACGCGTCGGGCCTTCCAGTTGTGGAAGGAGGCCGAGGCACAGGGCAAAGCCGTCAAGATCGCCACCATAGGGCGCAAGGGCCGAGACTTCTTCCGGCGTCGAAAGGCGCCAATATTCCATGTCTTTGAGGGGATTTGGGAGTCGCTCGACTACGCGCAGGCGCGCCGCGTTGCTCACAAGGTTCTCGAGCCCTACCTCGCGGGCGAAGTGGACTCGGTGTTCCTCGTGTACAACGAGTTCAAGAGTGCAATGGCGCAACGCGTGGTGAAGGAGGCGCTCTTTCCGCTGGCGAGTCCGAGCGAACAGGGCGCGGACGCCGATGCTGACACCCAATCGAGCTCGGTCGAAGAGCGTGAGTTCATCTTCGAACCAGACAAGGAGAAGGTGCTGGAGCGGCTGGTCCCGATGTACATCGAGATCACGCTTCTTCGCGCTCTGTATGAGTCGATGGCCTCGGAACTCGGGGCTCGCATGACCGCCATGGACTCAGCGACCAAGAATGCGTCCGAGCTCATCGACAAGTTTACTCTGCAGTACAATCGAGCTCGGCAGGCCGCTATCACCACAGAACTGATGGAGATCATCGGCGGCGCCAACGCTTTGCAGGGATAGGAGAGACGCTCGGTCCCCGGCGGCAACCCGGGGGCTGGACGTGACCGCCCGGGGCGATGCTGGCGAAGGCACTGACACGAGGGGGGCCGCGAGCTGTCGCTAGGATGAGCCCGACTCGGTTCGAAACACGCATTCGACGTGTGCGATGAGCTCCTGAGGCGAGAATGGCTTCTGGAGCAGGGGCTCAGAGAAACCAGGGGCGGCGCGGGAAGCCACTGAAGCGTCCAGGTACCCGGACATGTACAGTACTGGGAGATGTGGAGCGCGGAAGTGGAGTTCGGTAGCGAGCTCGGGGCCGGTCATGCCCTGCATGACAACGTCGGTGATGAGTAGATCGATCTGATTCTGGTGCTTCAGGAAGAGTTGGAGTGCCTCGAGCCCGCCCCGCGCGACCAGAAGCTCGTAGCCCGCGTTCGTGAGCACTTGTCTGGCTACTGTCGCCACATTGACGTCATCTTCCGTGAGGAGGATCGTGTGCGAGCCGCGCTCGGCTCGAGTAGGTTGAGCAGCCATCAGCGGCGGCTCGGGGGGCGGGCGCTGGACTTCGCCTTCCACCGCGGGGAAGTAGAGGCAGAAGGTGGTTCCCTTTTGCGGTGCGCTCTGGACGCTGATACAGCCCCCGGCCTGAGTCACGATTCCATACACCGTCGCGAGGCCGAGTCCGGTCCCTTTGCCTAGCTCCTTGGTTGTGAAGAAGGGCTCGAAAAGTCGTTCCTGAGTCTCCAGCGTCATTCCTTCGCCGGAATCGGAGACACGGAGAACAACGTAGGGACCGGGCGTTGACACGGTTGGTGTGGTGAGCTCGCTGCCGCGGAGGACGGCGGGTTCGATACTGAGTCGCAAGGAGCCGCCATTCGGCATGGCATCGCGAGCGTTGACCACCAGGTTTAGCAGCACCTGCTCGATTTGGCTCGGATCGGTGAGAACCAGGCCCGCGTCCGCGGCGGCGTCCACGCTGAGGACTACGTCCTCTCCAACCACGCGGCGCAGCATCCGTTGCGCGTCTTCGAGCACCTCTCCGAGGTCCAGGACGCGAGGCTGTGCCACCTGCTTCCTGCTGAACGCAAGGAGCTGGCGGGTGAGCCCTGCGGCACGCTCTCCGGACTCACTGATCAATCGCGCATGCGCGGAGCGGGGGTCGTCCTTGTCGAGCTCGGCGAGAAGGAATCCGCTGTTCGCGAGGATCACCGTGAGAAGGTTGTTGAAATCGTGGGCGATGCCGCCCGCGAGACGCCCAATGGATTCGAGCTTCTGCGAGTGGCGGAGTTGTTCCTCGAGCCGAGCATGCTCGGTTTGTGCCCGAGTACGTTCCGTCACGTCTCTCAGGATGGAGTGGACGCGGCCATCTGGAAGTCGCCTCGCGCTGATTTCTACGTCGAGACCGGATCCGTCTTTGGAGATGAGCTGCTGAGACAGCACGACGGACTCTCCGCGCTCGAGGTGTTCCTCCGTCAGATCGCCAACACCGAGCTGGGCGAGAGTGCGCTCTCGTAGCTCGGATTCCGTGTATCCCAGCAGTTCGCATCCGGCACGGTTGACCTCGAGTACCCGGCCGTCCGAGTCCGACACGACAATGCCTTCAGACGCTAGATCGACAAGGGTGTGGTAGCGTTCTTCGCGCTCCCTGAGCGCTTGTTCGGACGCGCGCAATGAGTGCTCGAGAGCGAGCCACGCAGACTCCCTCGCCCTATACGCGAGAAGCTCGTTCTCTAGCTTCTCGATTGTGCGTCTAGCCTGAACGAGCTCGTTGTTGACGTCGCTCATGCCCCGAACCCAACGATAGCATCGGGATCCGGGGGGCTGTCGAGTCCGCTTAGGCCACTCGGGGGCCGACGCAGGAACGACCGCTTCTTCGGAGGATGTCGTTCCGGTGTCGGCCCAACGGCGCCTCAGGTGCCCATCAGCACGTCGACGATGGCGCGAGTCCCGTTTCCAAGCACGGGCAGCGGCGTCTGGGGGTCGTGTGCGGCTCCGTCGATAGTGATGGTCTTGACGCCCCGTTCGACTCTGCCGGGATTCGAGACGCGGATCTCGTAGGTTGCACCACGGAAGCGTCGGACGACGCTGAAGCTGGTCCAGTCGCGCGGAACCACTGGATCGATGCGCAGGCCGTCCCAGTCCGGCCGCACTCCCAAGATGGACTGAGTCGCTGCGAAATAGGACCAAGTGGCTGTGCCCGAGAGCCACGGCAACCGAGAATTACCGAATCGCCGGCTTCCCTTCCCGTGCGTTGACTGGCAGTGCACGTAGGGCTCGATCTGTCTGATCTCGGCGCGGGTGTTGTATGCTGCAGGCATGTACGCTCGGTAGAGAGCGTATGCTCGATCGCCATGTCCCAAGGCGCATTCGGCCATCACCGCCCATCCTTGGGGATGGCAGAAGATGCCGCCATTTTCCTTCATGCCGGGATTGAAGAGAGTGGCGCGAATGATCTTGGTGCTCGCCTTCTTGTACGGCGGAGTGCAGAGCATGATCCCATATTCGGTGGCCAGGTGCTCCTGCACGGAGTCGAGAGCACGCTCAGCCTGCTCCCGGGTTGCCGCACCGCTGAGGACCGCCCAGGACTGCGTGTTGAGGAAGATCTTCCCCTCTTCAGAGCGCGCCGAGCCCACGAGATCGCCGGTCTCTGTGTAGGCTCGGATGAACCATTTGCCATCCCAGGTGTGCTTCTGGATGGCCGCGTCAAGCTCTGTCAGGAGCCCTGCAGCCCAGGATGCTTCCCCGCTGCGGCCGAGTCGGTCCGCGATGTCGCCGTAGACGCGTAGGGCGTGCCGCAGCTGGAAGGTGACGAAGATGCTCTCTCCGCGATAGCCGAGCCGGAGGCAGTCATTCCAATCGGCTGAGAGCCCGCACGGTAGCCCGTGAGCGCCGCGCCGTAGCCAGTTGAACTCGATCGCGCGTCTCAGGTGCTCGAGCACCGTGCCTTCGCCCTCATCGGCGAAGGGGAGGACCAGGTCGAAGTACTCGAGCCTGCCCGTTTCCTTCACATAGGCGGGGACGGTATCGAATAGCCACATACCGTCGTCGGCTCGGTACTCGTCATCGGCCGGCGGGCGTTCAGAACCCGGGCGATGATTGAAAGGCTTCACGACGGGCATAGCGCCGCCATTCGCAAGCTGACCGGTAAGCATCAGCGTGAGGCGCTCCGCCGCCTCGTCTGGAATGGCCGGGAGCACGCCCAGCAAGTCCTGAACGGTGTCGCGGTAGCCGAGCCCGTCACGTTCGCCTGAATACACCAAGCTTGCGGCCCGCGACCAGGCGTAGGTGATGAGGCAGTTGTAGGCGTTCCAGACGTTGACCATGCTGTCGAACTCATGGTCGGGGGTGGCGGCCACCAGCGCCCCCAGACGGTGGTGCCAGTGTTCCTTCAGGGCCTGCAGCGCGCGCCGCGCAGTGTCGGGCGAAGAGATGGCCGCTCTGGCAGCCTTGCCAGCGGTTGCGGCGCGGCCAACCCCGAGAAGGATGATGAACTCACGACTCTCGCCGGGGGCCAGCTCGACGTCTACCTGAACCGTACCGCAGCCATTGTCGCCGTGGGCAAGAGACCCGAGGCACTCACCCTTTACGACACGCTCCGGACGCTCCAAGGTTCCGTAGGTGCCAACGAAAGTCTCACGGTCGGTGTCGAAGCCGGATGCCGTCGCGCCAACGAGTGCCAGGAAGGAGTGGCGACTCTGATCGCGGAACTCGAAGTTCTCGGGGCATTCGGGCAGGTGCGGGCACATCACGTGGCTGATGATTCCGTCCTCGAAGCCGCAGTCGATGATGTACTGCGAGTACTGCATGTTGAAGATGTCGTGCCAGCCGTGCCATTCGCTGGAGAACTCCACGTAGGAAAACACTCGCAGCTTTCGGGGCCTCGAGTCGGTGTTGGTGATCTTGAACAGCCATACCTCGTAGTTCGCGCCGAGCGGAACGAAGTAGGTCGCCTCAGTCTCGACGTGGGAGTACCGCGACGTGATGACGCTGTATGCCGTGCCATGGCGGCAGGTCGTCTCGTACTCCTCCAGAGGTTTCCCAACTGGTTGCCAAGACGCAGACCAGTAGTCGCCGGACTCTTGATCGCGCAGGTAGAAGTAGCGTCCGGGTTGATCGATGGGGAGCGAGTTGAATCGGATTCGGGTGAACCGCCCTTGGGCCGCCGACTTGTAGAAACTGTAGCCACCGGCGTTGTTCGTGATAATCGCCCCGTATTCCGTCGTGCCGAGGTAGTTGGACCACGAACGCGGGGTATCAGGTCGGGTAATTACGTATTCGCGAGCGCTGTCGTCGAAGTAGCCGTACTGCACGATCAGGGTTCTCCTGGGCGCGCAGGATACATGGTTTGGCGCCTTGAGGAACCGATCCATGGGCGCTCGAACAGGGATTCCTGTTTAGCAGGGCAGACGCCTCAGCAGATTCTCGTGGTTCGGAACCTGGGGGCTGGGGACCGCGCCGACTGAGCTGCGGGTCAGGGATCAGGTCCGGGGGCCGTTCTTGTGAATTGGAGCCTGGGGCTCGGTGTTCGCAAGATCCCGACACGACTCCCAGGCCAGCGGGGTGCACTGCGCGCACAACGCAGGGCATCCCGGGTCGCCCTACCCCTCGGGATGTCGCGACAAGTGACATGTCAAGCGGGTTGGCCGTTGCGACGTTCCGTCGTACCCGTAGTAGCATCCCGCATTATCCAACCCGCGAGGCGAATATGTGTGGAATCGTTGGCTACGTAGGACCCCGGTCTGCTGCACCCCTTCTGCTCGACGGACTGAGGAAGCTCGAGTACCGAGGCTATGACTCGGCCGGGGTGGTCGTTCACGACGGGGCGAAGCTCCAGTTGGTGCGGGCCGTCGGCAAACTGGACAATCTGGATCGGGCGCTTCGGGAGCATCCCATCGAAGGGTGTCTTGGGGTTGGTCACACGCGCTGGGCGACGCACGGGCGGCCGAGTGAGGCGAACGCGCATCCGCACGTGGTCGGGCACATCGCGGTCGTCCACAACGGGATCATCGAGAATCACCTCTCGCTCAAGCAGAGCTTGATGGAACAGGGGGCAGTGTTCAACAGCGATACGGACACGGAGATCGTGGCGCACCTCGTGGCGCGCGCCTCCGCAGAGCACCCGCGCCTCATGGACGCGGTGCGTGAGGCACTGACGAGCCTGGAAGGCGCATACGCATTGGCCATCGTCAGTGAACGGGAACCCGATCGCATCATCATCGCCAAGAAGGCCTCGCCACTCGTCGTGGGGTTGGGTGACGGCGAGGTTCTGTGTGGGAGTGACATTCCTGCGCTTCTCGCGTCGACGCGCACGATGGTGTTCATGGAAGACGGTGAGCTGGCAGAGCTTACTCGGGACGGCTGCCGGATTGAGACGATCGAGGGCAAGTCGGTCGAGCGCAAGGCGAAGCGGATCGACTGGAGCCCGATGCAGGCCGAGAAAGGGGGGTTCAAGCACTTCATGCTGAAGGAGATCTTCGAGCAGCCTCGGGCGATTGAAGACACCCTTCGCGGACGAGTGATCCTCGAGTCCGCGGACCTGGTTGACGCCGAGCTTGGCCTGACTCCAGAGATCGCGCGGAGCATCGAGCGAGTCGTTCTCGTGTCCTGCGGAACCAGCTACCACGCATCCCTTTGCGGTCGGTACTGGATCGAGCAGGTCGCGCGAGTGCCGGCCCAAGCCGAGCTCGGCAGCGAGGTGAGATACCGTGATCCAGTCTTCACGCCGCGTGATCTGGTGGTAGCCGTCAGCCAGTCCGGAGAAACCGCCGACACCCTTGCAGCCGTGAAGGCGGCGAAGGAGGCGGGCGCGCGAGTCCTCGCGGTCTGCAATGTGCTCGAGAGCGCGATCCCCAGGGTATCCGATGGGGCGCTGTACACCCACGCTGGGCCAGAAATCGGGGTTGCCTCCACCAAGTGCTTCACGACGCAGCAGGTGGCCTTGCTTCTGCTCGCGATCTATCTCGGCCGGCGTCGAGGTGCGTGCAGCGAAGCTCAAGCGAGGCGGATGCTGCAGCAGCTGGTCGCGCTGCCGGGTCTGGTCCGGCATGTGCTTGCGGGAAAGGACGAGGTCTTTTCCGTTGCCAAGCGGTGGCAGCACACGGAGCACATGCTCTTCTTGGGGAGGGGCGCGCTCTACCCAGTGGCGCTCGAGGGCGCCTTGAAACTCAAGGAAATCTCCTATTCGCACGCAGAGGGGTACGCCGCTGGCGAGATGAAGCACGGGCCCATCGCACTGATCGACGAGAACATGCCTGTCGTGGTGCTGGTGCCGCGGAACCGCCAGTACGACAAGACGCTCTCCAACCTTCAAGAGGTGCGAGCGCGTGATGGGCGTGTCATTGCTGTCGCGACGGCCGGTGACGGCGAGGTGAAGGAGGTCTCACAGCACGTGGTTCAGCTCCCGGACGCGGACGAACTCCTGCAACCGATTCTTGCTATCGTTCCCCTTCAGCTTCTGGCCTACTACATCGCGGATCTGAAGGGTACGGACGTCGATCAACCGAGGAACCTGGCAAAGACCGTTACCGTCGAATAGTCCTACTGCCGAGGACTTTCAGGCAGTCCGCCCGTCAAGCTCGGTTTCTGGCGAGGTCTAGCGAGAACCGGAGCGGAGCGCACGTAGGGTACGTGAGCACCGGAATCGCAGCGAAACGAAGCCGGAAGCCGAGATCGGTGGGCGTTCTCTCAGACAAGTTACGGGCACTAGTGACAGCGTCGTCCAAAGGGGAGCCCGTTAGGGCAAGTGCCCCGGGTTCGACCTCGGAGTCAAGGACAGGTGCGCCCGGAATGGCCGATTTTTCGGCTGGTGCCCCAAGCGCAGGTGCCGGTTCATGCACTGGTACCGAGAGTGCCCTTGACAGGAGCACTCCGGAGATGGCTGCATCATGCTCGATGCGTACAGTCGCGATATCGAACATGATCATGGTTTCATGGTTCGCCTCTGCCTGCGGGGGCGCGGCGAAACCTGCTGAGACCGCGGCAGAGAGCGAGGACGGGGGGGCCTCCGTGGACATCGCGGAGGCTGCGGACACGACCGCCCCGGCAGACGAGTCCGCGGGTGAGTCTGGATCGACGGGTACGAGTGCGATCCCGACGGAGTGCGCGAAGGGCGATTCCCCGTTCTGTGTGCCGGACAAGGGGTTCGTGTCCCGGCTTTGCATGGACGTTTTTCCCGGCGTCGCGCTGGTCATGTTCCGCCAAGGGACACCGTGGACGCGCGGATACCTCACGCGGAAGACCGAGGCGTGGAACGCCTCGGGCGGGGCGGCTCCTCAGGGCGAGCTCGAGTTTGACGAAGAGGTGATTCTGCTCAGGAAACGCGGGGCAACCGGCGGTATCCAGGTGAGCGGGGCGGGTGGTGGCTATGACGTGCTTCGATGGGATGGCGCCTGTGTCACGCTCGCCGAGGAGGAGGTCACGCTCAGTAAGCCGCCCACGCCGAAAACTGCGAAGATCGTCTGGCGCTGGATCGACGACGAACTCCGAGAGGCGATGAAGGAGGACTCGGGCGTTCGAGATGCCTTCCGATCACGCAATCGGGAGTGCAAGGGGGCAACGATGGGGGAAGTGAGCCTGAAGTGCGTAAAAGCCGACGATGCGCTGGGAAAGGCGGTTGAGGTCTACGTCCGGGGTGGGGGACAGCTGCCGACGCCAGCGAAGCGGCCCTAAATCAGCGAGCGCGATTCTCGAACGGTTTGGGCTGCCCCCATCGAGG
>CAYRKE010000036.1:42363-48286 GCA_964424695.1 uncultured Polyangiaceae bacterium | reverse complement strand
GCCACTTGATGCCACTCCTTCCACTGTCCGAGATTTGTGACCGCTGATTTAGCTGCCGTCGGTGAAGGATCCGCCTGGGTTCGCGGAGCGGCGCTCGTTTTCACACCTTGCGCTGCCGGTGGAATGCGTCGAGCGACGTGATTCCCTCGCGGATCGCGAGCTTGGTGAGCTGAGCCACGCTGTAGAGCTCGAGCTTCGTCATCAGGTTTTTTCGGTGTGTTTCCACGGTCTTCCGGCTGAGGTGCAAGCGCCTGGCGATTTCCGCGATCGTGTGCCCTTCTGCAAGGAGCTGGAGTACTTCGCGCTCTCTCTCAGACAGACGTGCTACCGCCGAGTCGGGCGCGGGGGCGAGCCGTTGCACGTAGTCGTCAATGACCACCCCGACGACATCGGGACTTAGGTAGTGCCCGCCACCCATGACGACCTCCACGGCGTGGGCGAGTTCGCTGAACGCGCTGTCCTTCACGACATAGCCGGAGGCGCCCGCCGCCAGCATTCCCGCGACGTACTGCCGATCCGCATGCATGGAGACAGCAAGCACCTTGGTCTGGGGGAGTTCCGCCCGGATCTGCCGTGTCGCCTCCATGCCATTGAGTTCGGGCATTGCGATATCCATGATAACGACATCTGGCAAGAGCTCCCTCGCCAGGCGCACAGCCATGCGTCCGCTATTCGCTTCGCCGACAATCTCGACCCCGGACTCCTGCGCGAAGAGCGTACGGAGCCCATCGCAGAAGAGTCTATGGTTGTCTGCCAGAAGTATCTTCACCAGAGAAGCTCCTCTCAAGGTTTTTCGTTGACACTGGCGCCGGGTGCCGAGACTCGGATGCGCGTCCCGTGACCGGGGCTGGACTCCACCTCCACCTGACCTCCCAGGTGTCGGATGCGCTCACGGATGCTGAAGATCCCGAACCCGCCAGCCGCTGACGGATACTGGCGTTGAGCTGCGGGATCGAACCCGACTCCGTCGTCCTCGACAGACACCGAAAACGTGGTGGCGTCGCTGCGCAGCCGCAGGACAACGTGTTCTGCGCAGGCGTGCTTGACGACGTTCGTCAGCAGCTCCTGCGTCGACCGAAAGAGCATCACTGCCACGCCTTCGGATAGGCTGAGGGATCCATCGTCACCGTCTACCTCGACCTTCAGCCCAAACTGGCGCGCGAAATGGTCTCCAAGCCATGCGATTGCCTGGCGAAGCCCGAGTTCGTACAGAATCGGCGGACTGATCTCGAAAGTCAGTGTCCGTGTATCGTGCATTATGCAGCGGAGGAGGTCGGAGATGGCCTCGAGACGGGAGCGGTGCTCGGCCGGCACAACCTGACTCAAGCTCTCGAGCTTGAGCTTGGTCACGGCCAGTCCCTGCCCGATGCGGTCGTGGAGGCTGATCGCCAGGTTGCGGCGCTCCCGCTCTTCGGCCAGTGTGAGTTCCGATGCGAGGGAACGGAGGTGCTCCTGGTAGGTCGACAGCTGGTTCTGTGTTTCCTTGAGCGCAATGATCTCGGCGATGCGCTCCGCGACTGTCGTCAAGAGGCTGTGCTCCTCGGGAAGGAACGCCGGTTCAGTTCCGTCGGCGAGTGTCTCGACGTACCCGACGTCGAGTGTCCCGACGGGCTCTCCCTCGACCATGATGGGCGTCTGCTGATTCCACCGCGTCGCCCGGTAGTTGCGCGTTTGGTAGCGCCTGCTCTTCAGGACGATCGTCGCACACACGAGCTCGGAATGCTGGAGTGCCGAAGGAAGAACATCCACGACCTGTTGCAGGATGCTCCCCAGTTCGTGGTGTCCCCGAAGGAGGCTCGAGATCGAGTAGATGCACTTGAGCTCCTTGACGCGTTCGGCCAGAGCATCCGAACGCGCCAATAACTCCGGATCCGAGTCTCTGCCCCGACCGCCGGCACCGTCAAGCTCCGCCAGCCGCGCACGCAGACGTGCCACCTCGTCACGAAGAGCGGCCTCGCGATGCACGTGGTCGCCTCGGCAGCATTTCGTGGCAGCCTTCTCCTTCGTGACTCTGGGTCGCCGCCGCATCGCTCTTGCCTAGCTCAGATCCGCGCCAAGCGCCCAAGGCGAGGGTTGCCTAAAGCTGGATCGAGCCGGGTGCGCACGCCCAACAGTACTCCAGCTCGCCCTGTTTGGCCAACAGCACGGGTTTGGCCAACAGCACGGGTTTGGCCAGCAGCACGGGTTTGGCCAACGGCACGGGACAACGTGGTCATGATGACGGGGTCCTCGCATGCGATACCGGACTGGAACCCTAGGGCGTTTCCCGATGCGACACGCCATCAGGAAACGCGGTAGTAGTAGGATCGTTCCTCATTCGTACGCCTCGAGTGACTGCGTTCTCCGCCTCCTCGCCGGCAAATTCCGGAAGCCCCCAATGTCCTGACGCTCCGGCGGCGGGCATGCTGAGGGCCGGGCGCGGACGCGGTTCCGGCAGCCCCGCATGATCAGAGGTGATGAAGCATGATCGCCACGCCGGTCGACGCCAGACTCCGCAAGCGCTGTGGAGAATCGAAGGAGCTTGTCATCAGGGCTGCGGATGTCGCGATCCGCACCGAGTTCTGCGAACTCGTCTCTTGTACGTTTCCGACGAAGACTAGCCCGCTGGTTCGCGTAGAGCTTCCGCTACCGGAGAACCGAGGCCTGGCGGTCGTCTCCGATTGTCGCTCTGTATCCCGATCGGCTGTTGACGGTGTATGTCCCCACTCCGTCCAATTCCCGGTCTACCTAAAGCAGACGATCGTGAGCCGGCAGGTCTACGACCAGGCCCCGAGGAGCGCCGCCCGGGAGATCCTGACAAGGATGCCGATCGTTGCGCTGGCCCGCGCAGTGACGGGAAACGTCGGCGGCGCGGATGTTCAGGCCCACTGCGTGTTGCCAATCTGGACCGACGGTTCGGCGATTCTGGTGAGGCTTGATGGGTCGGGCGGAGGGGCTGCCACCGATCGCGAACCGCACCCCGACTGGAAAGTGCACGCCTCGTCCGGTCTGCCCGCGACAACCGCCCTGCGCCGATTCGCCGATGTGTCTGCGACAGCGAGCGTGGGCGTGGGTTGTCGCTTCTGCTTCTACCTGACACCCTGGGTCTTGGGTGCCGCACTCCTGAGCGACGATGGGCTCGAACTCCCTCACCGCGTCTGGCAGCGCGAGTGGTGCTTTGGCAGTCGCGACGCGTTCGCCGACGCGCTCGAGCGTGTGGTTCACGCATTGCTTGAGTCGGACCCCTGGCCCGGTGGAACCGCGGCGTGACTCTGGTCGAAATGGCCTCTTCGCGCGGGGACCTTGACCAGAATCGCCGGCTTCTTGCGGCCCGAGGCTGGGTGAGCACACCACCGAACCACCCTGACGGTACTTCCAAGCAACAGAAGCACGAGTCTTCGCAGACCTCTTTCCGATTGGAGAGCTGATGCTCGATCCCATGATAGCACGCAATTGGCGGGATCTGCTCCGTCCCAGAGCCGTCCATCTCGACCTCGATACCGCGACGGACCTTCACGCACGGTTTACCTGCGAGCCGTTGGAGCGCGGATATGGCACGACTCTGGGCAATGCGCTGCGCCGTATACTGCTGTCCGCCTTGCCCGGCGCGGCCATCAGCGCGCTCCGAATCGAGTCTCCTGTTGACGTTTCTCTGAGCCTCCCTGGCGTCACGGAAGACGTGACGGACCTCATACTCAACCTCAAGGAGGTCGTGTTCAGACCAGCCGGCACGAGCTGTTGCGCGGTTCGCCTCGAGAAAGACGGGCCCTCGGATGCCTGCGCTGGAGACATTGCCGTCGTTGACGGCCTCGAGCTCCTCAACCCCGGGCATCACCTGGCGACGCTCCGCGACGATACCCGCCTCGCTGTCGAGCTGACCGTCACGACCGGCCGAGGCTACGTACCAGCGCAACGCAGTCGGGACGCTACGGCCCCGGTTGGCACGATTCCGATCGATGCATGCTACTCGCCGGTCCGTAAGGTCGTCTACACGGTCCAGAGCTCACGGGTCGGCAACGTGATCGACCTCGACAAGTTGGTTCTCGAGGTCTGGACCAACGGGGCCGTCAAGCCGACGGATGCGGTCGCTCAGGCAGCACTGATCCTTCGGGAGCACTTCTCTCTTTTCATCAACTTTGAGGAGCCAGTTGAGGAGGAACAGATTCGCACCGCCGTCAAAGAGGCTTCGGTCAACCCTGCGCTGTTCTGCTCTGTTCATGACTTCCCTCTCTCGGTCCGGGCGACCAAGTGCCTGGAGAACATGAGAATCAACCTCGTTGGGGAGCTCGTGCAGAAGACGGAGAAAGACCTCCTCTCGAACCGCAACTTCGGCCGGAAATCTCTCCAGGAGATCAAGGATCTGCTGGCGACCCTGGGCCTTTCTCTCGGCGCCAGGATCGATGACTGGTCGCTCCTGGCTGCACGATACAGCCAGAGCCTCCGCGAGCACGGAGAGACACCGTTGTCAAACGGGTGCGGTCCCCGCCCACAGGAGTCTCCAGAACGTGCCTGATTACGTCGAATCGTTGCTGACGGCCGCCTCTTGGCGGGAGCTCGCGCTGATCTTTTTCGTCAAGATCGCCGAGGTGAGCATGGGAACGCTGCGGCATCTCTTGGTGAACCGCGGATACCGACGACCTGGCGCCTTTCTCTCCTTTTTCGAGGTCGTGCTGTGGGTGTTCGTCGCATCACGGGTCATCAACGGAATCGCCGACGCGCCTTTGAAGGGCATCGTATACAGCCTCGCATACGCCGTCGGCGTCTATGTCGGTTCGAAGCTCGAAAGCCGACTCGCATTCGGGGACATCATGGTTCAGACAATCACCCTGAGGAACCGTGCCCCCGAGATCACGAATGCGCTACGCGAACGAGGGTTTGGGGTGACCAGTCTGAAAGCCGAAGGAAAGGACAGCGACAGGAGCGTGCTCCTGGCCCTGGTCACCAGAAGACGGCGAGACGAGGTCATCCAGTGCGTGCTTGACATAGACCCCCGGGCGATGATCTCCACCAGCAGCGCTACGCATCTCTACGGAGGGTACGTACCCTCCTGGAGAGGGTTGGTGAAGTAGGCTGCGCCTGCTGACCTTCACGCGAGCCAATGGGTTCTGCGCGTTTGGCCTTGACCATCACCATCGCAGCATGTTGGTCTGTCAGTCGCGGAATCGCCATTAGCCACAATTCCAGTGGAATCGGGTGAGGCCAGGGATGAAAGTCTGCATTGTCGGCGCCTCAGGCAAACTCGGCACGTACATGGTAGAGCACGCGATCGACCGAGGTTACGAGGTGGTCGGCGTGTGCCGGGAGCGTAGCGTGGCCAAACTCGATCGCTTCAAGGGAAGAATCACGGTCGTTCCTGGTGCTACGAATGCTCCCGAGGTCATAAGAAGTGCAGTATCCGATTGCGACGGGGTACTCACCGTGTTGGTCCCCTGGGGAGTCCACCACTACGCGACCGGAACTGCTCAGGCCGTTCTTGACCACGCGCGTCCGGGGGCGCGTCTGGTGTTTTCCTGCGGGTGGCACTGCCGGCGAGCTCGCAGGCTCTCGCTACCATCGGTCGCCTGAGTCGGGTGCCCACCGGTCGTGTCGCGTGGGATTTGGTGCGGACCGTGATGGTCGCTCGTTTGGCAGCTGGCGCTGGGCTCATCTCGATGGATCAAGCGCAGACTGCGGTATTCCACATTCAACGTTCCCTTCAGGCCCCGTACTCCGGCTGGGAAGAGATGTCGGCCGACTACGACGCTGCCGCTACCGAGCGGGGCTTCGACGGTGAGTGGCGCACCAAGCATCGCGCCTCAGCGCGAGAGATCTGGAAGGTCGTGCCGTTCAAGTAGCTCCCCGACGCCCTCAGCTCGAGCAACAGGCTACTTCCCGGGCTTGAGGGGGCTTCGGGCTGGCCGGTTCTCCAGGTTCGGACTGTCCCTGTTCGGACTGTCCCTGTTCG
>CAYRKE010000036.1:34253-42263 GCA_964424695.1 uncultured Polyangiaceae bacterium | reverse complement strand
CGGGCTGGCCGGTTCTCCAGGTTCGGACTGTCCCTGTTCGGACTGTCCCTGTTCGAGTGGGGTCACTGGCTCGCTCTACGCAGCACGCCGAGGAATCGGAAGAACTGCATGGCGCCCACCGCAGCCGCGAGGCTGAGGATCGGGACGACAAATCTGCTTTCGACGGCGGCGAGGGCCAGGGGCCACGCCAAGACCCAATAGTTCAGATACAGCACCAAGGAGACCGTCGTGCGCCCATCGTCTAGGGCCAGGTGCCCACGGATCGCGCTGAGGTTGCCACGAAAAGACCACCCGGCGACCGTGAAGAGAGCCCACTCGTGCTGGGAGAGCGAGCGCACTCGCAGCCTTACCAGCGGGTGCGCGTCTTGGAGTGGTGTCAGGTCCTCCGTCGCGACGCTGGGTTTGGCGGCGCGTGTGAGTGACGCAAGCCGAATGCCATGTCGGTAGTAGCTCTGACTCCCCAGGGTTCCGTACTGTGACTCCGCCATGGTGGCGAGTAATCCCACGGTGAAGACGAGCGAGAAGAGGTACGGGTTCATGTCCCAAGCCTGTCGTCGGCGGCCGGTCGTGGCTGCTTCTGGTCGGCTCAATGTACCATACTTCTGACGCGCGAAGGCGGCAGCGAAGGCCAGGAGCTTCTCCATGCGGTCCACCCGCGTGCACCTGCCAGTTCAAGGACTCGAGCCTCCCGAGCTGCTGGGCGTGCGTATGCTGTTCACGGCCGTATTCGGACTGAGCGCCCACGGCCCTGTGCTCGCCCGTCCTCGTCAGGTGTTATTCCTTGCTCTGGATGGGCACATTCCCCTGCCGTAACCAGTTCCCTCTCCCCGTCGGCCAGAGCAGGCAATTGTCGGATGAACCCGGCAGATCCCAAATCTGAACGCCACCCTGCTCGCCGCCCAGCGAATCCTTGAGCGATATCACGAGCTCGAGCTGACCATCCCCGTCGAGATCCGCGATCGACGGCGCGGCCATCGAGCCTCGCCCGAAGAGCTCCACCTTGTGCAGCTCGTTGCCGCCCGCGTCCAGGATCACCAGATGAGCCGGCGTGTCGGGAGTCCGCGGCTCGCCCGTGGAGTAGGTACAGAAGACGAGCTCCGGGGAGCCGTCGCCGTTCAGATCCACGATTAGCGATTCGCTGGAGCCGACGTAGGGACTCGCCTGTCCGAAGCCGTAGGTCCAGAGCTCGGTGCCGCTCGCGGCATAGGCGTGGAGCAGCCCGTCGTACGCAGGGATGAGGATCTCGAGACCCGGTGTGGGATCGATGTCGCCGACCGAGGGGGCAGGGAAGGTGGGCACGATGTTGTTTTCGAGCTCACCGACGTCCAAGGGGGGATCGCTGTCTTTGGGCGTGATCCAGCCCTCGGGGCGCGTCATGTCCGGGTTGAGGACCCAGGTGGTCACGCCGCGGTTCTTCGTGGATTCGCTGTGCTCGTGGTCCCCCCCAAGCACGATTTCGGCGTCGCCGTTCAGATCGATGTCGGCGATGACCGGGGGCGAGTAGGTGAACTCCGAGCGATCCCCGGTGCCCCAGCCCTGCTTGGCCAGAGCGATGTCGTGATAGGCCTCTACGCCGGTCACCCAACTGTCGGCGAACCCGTCCGCGGTGAGAAAGTGCGTTGCATCTCCGTGGAACGCCCCGAATCCGATCGCGTCGTAGGTCGAGACGATGTCGAGCAAGCCGTCGCCATCGAGATCGCCAGCGCCGATGTTCTGGTTGAATCCGCCGAAGTCGATACAGTCCCCGCTCGGCGCCTCGCACTCTCCAACCAGGGGCCAGCCGGGATGCGTCTTGCCATCGAGCTCGAAGACGTTTGTCGCCGGCCCCTCTGCTTGCTTGGTGACCAGGATTTCCGCTCGGTCGTCGCCGTCCACGTCACCCGCGGTAATGCTCCGGATTTCGTTGTCGCCGAAGGCGCTCGGCCATCCTGACAGCAACTCGCCTCGTGCGTCGTACACGGCGACGTTGTCCCCGTGGGCATCGGGCGATGCGCTGACCGCGATTTCTATCTCGCCGTCTCCGTTCAGATCTCCGGTGGCTGCCGAGGGCCACATCCGCACGTCGCCGTGCTCCGGACTCTCGGATGCGGAGTAGCCAAAGGCGGTCTGCCAGAGCAGCTCACCTGTCCCCGAGTACGCATAGAGCACCGAGTGGCGCGGCGCGACGATGTCGAGCGTGCCGTCCGCGTCGAGATCCACGAGCGAAGGCGATGCCAGCCAGTTTTCGTCCCAACTTCCGGAGAGCGTCTGGCGTAGCACGGGCGCCTGAACCTTGGCCGAGCCTCCATCAGCTGCCGCGGTGCACGAGGCACGCGGTGGGGTGGAGGGCGAACCCTCCGCGGGGCGATCCGCGCCGGGTCCTGATTTCGGTTTGTCGTCCTCACCGCAGCCGACGAGGCTTGCAGCGGCGAGTATGCATCCCAAGAGCACCGACGGAGTCCTCACGCTTCGAGCCAGCATGAGTCGAGGATCCCACGATCGGTGCCAGAAGGTCCAGCCCCGCGCGATGTGGGTTCGGGTGCCCGTCGAACACACGAGCGCTGGCCAGGTGCCCTCCGCCAGGAGGGCAAGTGCCGGTTCTACGAATGCGACGCGCACCGCGACCGGCACGGACTCGTGCTGCACCGCGACCGGCACGGACTCGTGCTGCACCTGCACCGCGACCGGCTCGGACCTCACTGGTCACCGCTCCGATGAACCTCGCTTGCCCCGCACCACCGGCTCCTGCCGAAAACGGCGAGGAAACCCCGTCTGGCGAACCTCCTCGCTAGTCAGTTCCGCTGCGGCTCGAACGCGTCAGTCGATCCATTCCGCGTCGGGTCACGCGCTTGGCGTCGCGCCATACAGTGCGCCAAGTGTTGCTGAGGAGCACCAGCCGCTCGCCTTCCCGATCGGGGCGCTCGCTGCGCCCGGGTAATGGCTGGCTGCGAGTGTCCACGTACTCCCGCAGCGCGGCAATCTGGGTTCGGATTCGGCGTGACTGGATGGGTGTCCAGGCTTGCACGTCCATCTCCTCAAGGAGGGCGTAGGCCCTTCGGAGTTGTGCCAAGAGCTGATCGACTCCAATGAGCTTGCGCGCGTCGCCCTTGAGGGCGTCGGATAGTGCTAGTACTGCGACAGCAGTGGTTTCTGCGCGCGTGGGATCCGCGACGAGGGGAATGAGTTTGGCCGCCAGCGCCTTGTCGACGGGGTGGTTTTCACCGACTGCCTGTCGGTCCGTGAGGCCATGATCCTCTGCTAACGTCCGAGGCACCCACTGACGGAGGGCGGGGGGTGCTGGTTCAGCGAAGGGAAAGTAGTGCAAGATCTCCGTGTCGAGGCTGGCTGCGGCCTTGAGCATGGCGAAACCAAAGAAGCTCCACACTTCGCGGAGATGATCCTGGTTGAGCGCGCGTAGCTTCTGGTTGAGCTGGGTGAAGTGCTTCTCGTTCTTCTCCACGAGGGCGTATCGTTGGGGCTTACCCAGCCACCGCAAGTAGCTTTCCGCGAGCTCGAGTTCCTGCAGTTCGACGTCGATGCGCGAGACGTCGGTGAACCTGTAGGCCGCTACGACGCTTTCTCGGCTCATGTCTCGGACATGCTGGCGCAGCTTGAGACGACGGTTGATCCAGCCGTATTCGAGCTTGAGGTTGGGCGCCATCTGCAAGGCCGCCTCGATCATCTCGAGCTGTTCTCGATCGAGGCCGTCCGGCAATAGCGCAGCGCGGACGGTTTCGAACTGAGCGAACTGCTTGCCATTTCGCTCAGCGAGCTCGCGCATCGCGGCGAGCCTGCGATTGCCATTGAGGATGACCCCATCGCGCTGGACCAACAGAGGCTCTGTTTGTCGTCCGTACTGTTCGAGCTCTCGGTAGATTGGCGCCTCAGGAGCCCGCGCCTTGTCCAGCAGTAGACGATGCAAGAGTTGCTGAACCTCCAGCGTTTCCCAGTGCTGCTGGAAATGCTCCAAGGTAACCTCGAGCTTCCGCGCTTCGTCGGCGAGCTCGGACATGATCCGCCCGTTCTCGACTCGGTATACGAGGATTCGCGACGGAAGATCGATGACCGGTACCTCGAGGTACCGGTCTCGTGCGGGGACGAAGTGGGTCACCGACTCCGAACCCGATAGGGCGCCGACGATCGTCGAGCTTCGTTCTGCCAAAGACACAACCTGAGTTGGAAAGCCCAAAGGTCCTCCTGCCGAAGCTGGTGTTCCCACTACCCGACCTGCTAGGCGCGGAGTGTGCCCCGATCACGGCGGTTGATCAACGATACTCTCGAACGCCCCCCGGCGGCTCGCCTCATTAGGGTATTCTGCGGCAAATGGTCATCCGGGATCGACGCGCGAGTGCCCAGTGAG
This sequence comes from uncultured Polyangiaceae bacterium, assembly GCA_964424695.1. Taxonomy (GTDB): domain Bacteria; phylum Myxococcota_A; class Polyangia; order Polyangiales; family Polyangiaceae; genus JAEWRL01. The sequence goes on along the minus strand of CAYRKE010000036.1, from coordinate 37,924 downwards.
GCGACTTCACCCCGCTTCGAACCATCGGGTCTCATCATCCGAGATCTGCTCACAACACTGGGGTTGCGGAGACGAGCGTGGCTCGTGCGCCAGGCGGACGACGCGGTAACGCTGGTCGAACATGAGGAGGATGCCCGATGGATGACGCGGCGGGAAGAAAGGACCAAACCCCTCAGAAGCTTCAACTTCCTCGGGTTCACGCACCACTGGGGCAAGAGCCTTGCTGGCAGGTGGGTCGCGAGGGTACGAACAGCAAAGGAGAGATGCCGAAAGGGCCTGAAAGCAATTGCAGATTGGTGTGCTGGAGCATCGGCACACCCCCCTGCGAACGCAAGGGGGGGCGTGAGCGACGGATGACGAAGGGAGCCAGCACAGGCTGGGCAGCGTGCCGACGAGTTCGACGTCGACCCTCCCCATGCAGCGTCTAGCCAGGCTGACTGTCGCGCTCTTGTGCCACTAGCGACTGGAGTCTGTGCCAGTGGCTGCACGTGGCACAGGAGGCTACTTCGCCCCGCGACCGCTCCTTGCCCAAAATCTCAGTACGATCGAGTTGGCATGCATCGTGCTTTGGGCACCTCGGAACCCGAGCCCCACTTCTGCGTGCGAAGCGTCGCTGGGACGGGGAGCGGGTCCCCCACACGCCGCTCAGTGAGCGAATTGTCTGGGAAGGTCTGCGCTATGAGAACGACTCGCACTTCAACAGCATTGACGATCCTTCTGCCGGCGTTCGCCCTGGCATGCAGCTCTGGCACGTCCGAGATCTCGGAGGCGGCCAACGAACAGGGCTCGATTTCGGTCGCCTTGGGTAGCGCCTCGGTCGATGGCACGGAATACGTTCTCTGCGAGGGCACCATCTCCATCAAGGGCGAGGGGCTCGACCAACAGTTCGACGTGACGGAGTCCCTCGCGCAAGACACCGTTGTGGCCGAGAGCCTCCCGGTGGGAACCTACTCGGTGACCCTGGAGGATTGGACTCTGTGTGAGAACGTTGACTCCGGTCTTGAGCCCGTCGACGCGGTACTCGTCGGCGAGAGCACCGTCGAGGTGACGGTCGTCGCGGGCAATACGGTGTCGATGGATTTCACTCTGCAACTCGGACGCCCCAGCGGCGACATCGCGGTGGGAATCAACGTGATCAACGCCGAGGACAACGCGCAGGACAACAACGCGCAGGACAACAACGCGCAGGGTGAGGAGCCGACCTGGACGCTGGTCGCCAGCAAGGACACCTACGTCCGCACCGATCTCGACATCCGTCGGAACGACAATTACGGTTGCGACTTTGCATTCTGTGTTGGCACCGGGCGTGGTGGCGACGGCATGCCCTGGGGTGCAGCAGATGCCATGCGCGCCATGATCCAGTTTGATCTTGCTGCGATTCCTGCGCCGGTTGCCAAGGCCCTGTTGCGGCTGCGTGTCGTGGAAGACGTTCGCGACGCATCCTTGGAGGCGCTCGTCGTGTCCGTCCACCGCATTGAGCCCACCCCAGAGCTCACACCGTGGGAAGAGGGTAATGGTGCCGAGGCGACCGGCTATCCCAAGCAGTGTGAGCATGCCGATCCTGCCCACGGAGTGGCATGGGAAGGGCCACCCGCTGGCGACCAGAACAACCAACCCCAACCGGGCTCGTCCGACGAAGTCTTCGCGTCCTACGGATTCCCAGCGGCGCAGGTCGTCAAAACGGGCACCGTCGTCGACTTCGACATCACGGCTCTGGTCAACGGGTGGATCTCGGGCAAGTACGAGAACTACGGGCTCATGCTGCGCGCCCTCGAAGCCAGCACGGCGTTCAAGGGGATCTTCTTTGGAGCCCGGGAAGGCGAACTCTTCGACTATCCTGACGAACGCCGCCAGCCCGGACCTGAACTGCTTCTTTTCGCCGACGAGCCGAATCCGTAGAGACGGCCGTAGCGAGCCGGTCGGAATCGCGGCTTCCAGCAAACCAGGCGTGCCGCTGCCCTATCGCATGCTGTGCAGCGTGCCTGGCGCTTGCCCCGAGCCCGAGGATGGGGTGTGCGCATTCGGTGTGGCGCCGCTCCGCGCCATTCGTGGCGGGAGCTGGGCCTCTCGTGCCGCGGGTGGTGAGGCCGCGTACGCGGCGCCGCTCCGCCCTTGCGCTGTGGCGAATCTCCCTGGTCTGTCCTCCGGACTACGAAGGGTCCGTCCGGGATTGCGCAGCCAACTCCGTCAAGGATTGATCAGGGTGGGCAGCACCGGACGGACACGCGTCAGCCGCTGGCGCAGAAGCTGACGCTGCCGCTGATGCAGGCGCAGCCGCTGCCGCTGGCGCTGGCGCAGACGCCGTTGCTGATGCAGGTGCGGCTGCTGACGCTGGCGCAGACGCTGGCACGGCCGTTGACGCCGCCGCCGAAGCATCATCAGCTCCGGAGCGGCGCGGTGTCACAGGATCCCGTGCAGTCGAACGCCTGAGCTCGCGCGGCGACGCGCCGCCAGGCGCGCCCGTTTCAGCGGGCGGTCCCTGCAAAGATCATAGTTCTCCAAGATCGTCTTCGACCGGAACCTTGAGGCGACGGCGCAGCTCCCGGAGACAAACGCGGCCACTGCGCTCTTCGAGGCAGTGCGTGAGCTCCCGGTCAAAGGGCGTGGTGAGACATTCTACCATGAGGCTATCGACCGCGGCGCGAGCCGTCGCGTTCCTGCGCCGGTCTTCCTCGGTGATGCCCAGCAGACGCAGGGACGCCCTGCGGCATTCATCGGGGCCGGGCGCCTTGCGCGCGCAGCCCGTGGCGCAGAGGGCCAGCACGAAGCCGGTTACGGCCCACCCGAGCCGCCGGGTGCGGCGTGCGGTTCGAGCTGCCCCATCAAGCGGGCAGCGGGGCATCACAGCACGAGCCCGAGCCCCAGCAGGGCCGAGAAGGTGCCATTGAACGTCGGCATCGCGTCCATATGGTGGCGGTGGCCCTCCGCGTCGAAGACCTGCGTCTTCTCGAAGGCACTGCCGGACTCGCCCCAGGCAAACCCGCCATCCACCGCGAGATCGAGCGCCAGCCGATCCACGATTAGATCATAGCTGGCCGAGACGCCTGCGGTGGCATCGAGCATCACGCCGTAGCGTTTCGTTCCCGTGAGGGTGAGGGCACCGCGGCTCTGGGGGGCCGGAACGGTGACCCTGCTCCAGCCGATGCCCAGCGCTCCGCGCAGGCGGAACTCGGGCGACACGACCCACGTGGGCTCTGCGCGCGCCGACATGTCGAGGAGCGTCATGTCCGCCTGTTCGATGGCCGTGTCCGGAATGCCGAGTGCGCCGCGGCGGATATCGACGGCGTGGTCGCTCTGGGTGACCATCAGCCGTGCGGTGATCCACTCGCGGATCTGAACCCGCGCATACCCTCCGTAGGCGAGCCCCGCCGAGTAGGTGACGTCGCCGCCATCCGCGGAGCGGAAGAGGGTTCCCACCACGCCGCCGAGCTCCGCCTTCCGCGTCTCCGCGGCGCGCGCCTCAGCCACCGGAGGCGGAGGAGGCTCGTCGAGGCCGAGGGCCGCGCCCTGGGGCCCGACCTCGTGCACCACGACCGTGGACGGTTTTCGGCTTCCGGCCTTGTCTGGACCGGCGTCTCCAGCGTCTCCAGCGTTTTCGGCGTCTCCAGCGTTTTCGGCGTCTCCAGCGTTTTCGGCGTCTCCAGCGTTTTCAGCGTCTCCAGCGTCTCCAG
>CAYRKE010000036.1:21119-34153 GCA_964424695.1 uncultured Polyangiaceae bacterium | reverse complement strand
GCGTCTCCAGCGTTTTCGGCGTCTCCAGCGTTTTCAGCGTCTCCAGCGTCTCCAGCTTTCGGTCCGTCAGCGTTCGCAGGCGTCTCTGGGGAGGGCGCGCCCTCGGCTGCGGTCGACTCTCCGGCTGCCTCGGTTCCTGTGGCTGTAGCGGTGCCCGTTGTCGGCGCGGGTTCGGCCGTGCTGGGACTTGGCGCTGCGGGGGCCTGGCCCCATGCGACGCCAACGACGCACCAGCTCGCCACGGCGAGCCCGAGCCGGGCAGGGTGGAGGACCCAGCTAGCCACGAAGCGTCGCTCCGAGCTCGGTTTTGGCAGCGCTGATGACCCGAGCGTGACACGCATCGACTTCCTTGTCCGTCAGCGTGCGCGCCTTGTCGGGTTGAGCGGCGGCCAGCGGGTCCCGATAGGTGACCCGGAACGCCAGAGATCGGGTGTGTTCGGGCAGGGAGCCGCCCTTGAAGAGATCGAACAGCTCCACGGATTCACAGAGCTCGCCCGCCGACTTGCGAATCAGCGCTTCGACGGTGCCGGCCAGAATACTCTCGGGAAGCTCGAAGGCGATATCCCGAACGACCGCTGGCACCTTCGCCAAGGGTCGGTATCGGGGGGGCTGGCTTCCGACCCGCTCGAGCGCTGCCAGATCGAGCTCCACCACGAAGACCGGGATCTCGAGCTCGAGCGTCTGGGCCACGTCTGGGTGGAGGGGACCGAAGCGACCCACCGTGGCGCCGTCGACGGTGACCCGCGCCGCGCCGCGAGGGTGGAGGTGCTCGTAGCCTGGCGCACCACCGACGTGCTCGACGATGGCGGACTTGTGCGTGAGGCGCTCCACGAGTTCGACGGCCACGCCCTTGGCGTCGTAGATATCGACGGCCTCCGGCTTGGTGAGGTGCATGGGGCGACTACCCGCGAGAGCGACCGCGAGCATGGGACGCTCCTCGGGGAGCACTCCCACGTCGTCGGTGAGGCGTGGGCGCGGCGCATCGAGGGAGGCGGCATCCTCGGCCGGCGCCGGGAGGAACACCGGCGCCACCGAGAACAGCTGCATGGAGCCCAGGCCGCGGCGGTGGGCGCGACGAATCGCTTCGAGGAGCCCGGGGAGCAGCGAGGTTCGCAGCACGCTGCGCTCCTCACTGAGCGGGTTGGTGAGCTTCACCACGGCGGGGGGCGCCTTGACTGCTGCGAGATCCGAACTCGCGACGAAGGCGTAGGTCAGGGCTTCGCTCAGGCCGAGGGACATGGCGGTGCGGCACACCTCGCGCTCGAAGCGGTGCGCCGACCGTGGGGGTTGCGGGGGGATCGCCGGAAGCTCGGTGGGGATCGAGTCGAGGCCAATGAACCTCGCCACTTCCTCGATGAGATCGATTTCCCGGCGCACATCGCTGCGGTGGCTCGCACCCCGGACGCGCAGGCTCTCGGCGCTCTCCCCGAGGATCTCGAAGCCGAACGCCTTGAGGGCCTCTTTGGCGCGCTCGGCAGGTACCTCGACGCCGAGAAGCGCCGCGAGGCGCGCCAGGCGCAGCTCCATCACGGGGAGCTCGAGCTCGGTGCCGCGTACGTGCACCGCTCCCGGGACCGCCTCTCCCCCGGCGAGCTCGGTGAGGAGTGCTTTGGCGCGCTCGAGGACCCAGTCGATGTCTCCCCAGTCGACCCCACGCTCGAACCGGTGACTGGATTCGGTGTGCATTCCATGGCGCCGGGCGGTTCGGCGGATGCCCCGCGGACCGAAATAGGCGCATTCGAGGATGACGTCGCGCGTCGCGTCGTGGATCTCACTGTCGGCGCCCCCCATGACTCCGGCCAGGGCAATCCCTCCCTGGCCATCCGCGATCACGAGATCATCAGCGTCGAGGACGTGGTCGACGCCGTCCAGCGTCTTGAAGGGCTCCCCGGGCTCGGCCCGCCGAATGACGATGCGGTGGCCTCGGAGTCGCTCGCGGTCGAAGGCGTGCATGGGCTGCCCCGCCTCGAGGAGCAGGAGATTCGTGACGTCCACGACATTGGAGATGGGGCGAACGCCGAGGCTCGTGAGACGCCAGCGAAGCCACCGGGGGGAGGGGCCGATGCTCACCCCGAGCACCGCCGCTGCGCCGTAGTGCGGGCAGCGCTCTCCGTCCCGGTTCTCCACCTCGACGAGCTCCTCGATGCGTCGCTGGGATGAGGCGCGCGGCGTGCCCGGGTTCGGCAAGGCGAAGCCCAGGCCAAGGGAGGCCGCCACCTCGCGCGCAACCCCGAGGTGCCCGAGGGCATCGGGCCGGTTGGGGGTCACGTCGATGTCGAAGATCATGTCGAAGGATTGCGGAAAAGCCTCATTGAAGGTCTGACCGACGCGCGCCGAGCCGGGCTCCAGGATGAGGATCCCCGCGGCCGTATCGGCGAGCCCGAGCTCGCGCTCGCTGCAGAGCATGCCTTCGCTGGGTACTCCGCCGATCTTCCGAGGCTCCATCGTCATGCCCACCGCGGGCAGATGGGTCCCGAGCGTCGCCAGCACGACCAGACCACCCGGATCGGGTACGTTGGGGGCGCCACAGACGACGACCTGCTGGCGGCCCTCGCCGTAGGCCACCGTCACCAGGCGAAGCCCCGAGCGACTCGGGTGGGGTTCTATCTGCTTGACCTCGGCGACGAAGAGGGTATCGGCTCGCGTCCCAAACGGCTTGAGACCGTCGACCGCCAAACCGACGCGGGTGAGGCGCTTTGCCAGCTCCTCCGGCGCGGTCTTGAGCCCCGGGACCAGCTCACACAACCAACGATAGGAAATCAGCATGCGGCGCCGCTTCTACCACGCCGGACGCCAACAGCCCAGTGCATGGGCCACCTGGTTGGCCAGGGACATGTGAGGCCCGATCAGGGCGATCGGTTCGGGCGAACCGAGTGGGGTAAGCGGGCTTGGGGGTTCTGGTCCGGACCTTCCTGGGGCTGCGGACATGTCCAGCCAAAGCGCTGACGATCGTGATCAGAGGGGCGAATTCTGGGGATTTCTCATAAACCCGCCCGGTGCTCTCATGGCCAGGCTGGTTTGGCCGGATAAAGAGGACGACACAGGAATGCAGACCGATCGGCGTGCACCGCAGCGGCTGGCCGAGGCGGCGGCCCTCGCCCTAGCCAGCGTCATGGCTAGTTGCTCGAGCCCAGAGGAGCCTCCGCTGATGATCAAGTCGGGTAGCGGCGGACAGGCCGTCACGGATGGCTGCCTGGCGGGAGAACAGCTCTGCGGAGACACGTGTGTCTCCACTGCCACCGATCCCGAGCACTGTGGGTCTTGTACCATTCGATGTATCGGTGGTGTCTGTGCAGATGGGCAGTGCAGCGGCGCGACTGAAGTCACGGAGGGGGGCGCTCCTGCTGGCGGCACGGGGGGGACCGGTGGGGCGAGCGCCTCGACCGGGGGCACATCCCAGACCGGCAGTGGGGGGACGGCATCGGAAAGCCCTGGATCCGACGGCGGTACGCCATCAACGGTCGGGGGCAGTAGCACCGGCGGCAGCGTCGTGAGTGGCGAGAGCACCTGCGTCAGGGGGGTCGATACTGGCGACGCATGCGATCCCGCCGTCGACGTCGAGCTCTGTGAACGCAGCACGCGGACTTGCGTGTGTGGAACCTCCCGCGAGTGGAGTTGCACGTCCACGGACGGCGGGGAGACGAGTTCCGGCGGCTCGACGGGGATCGGGGGTGGGGGGACCGGTGGTAGGACCACGGGAGGAGCCTCCCATTCGGGCGGGACCAGCAGCGCTTCGGGAAGCGGCAGTACCGGGGGGAGCAGCACCACGCGGCCGCCCACCCTCGCCAAGTTCGTTGGCAATATCACGACGTCTGACGCTGTGGACACGGACGGTAAGAAGTTTGCCACCTACTGGGATCAGATCACGCCGGAGAATGCCGGCAAGTGGGGCTCCGTGCAGTGGGGGGCGGGGAGCTACAACTGGACCACCCTGGACGCGATCTATCAGTACGCCCAGGACAACAACATCATCTTCAAGCAGCATACGTTCGTGTGGGGCAATCAGCAGCCGAACTTCAGCATCGGTGAGGCCCAGGTGAAGGACTGGATGAGCTCCTTCTGCTCGCGGTATCCCGAGACGAAGATCATTGATGTCGTGAACGAGCCGCCGCCACACACCACGCCCGCCTACGCCAACAGCATCGGCGGAGGGACCAACGGCAGCTGGCAGTGGATCATCAACGCCTTCGTGTGGGCACGCGAGGCGTGTCCGGGGGCGATTCTGCTGCTCAACGACTACAACAACTCCGAGTGGCCCAACGACAACAACAACAACATCAACATCGTCAAGACGCTTCTGGCCGCCGACGCGCCGATCGACGCCATCGGTGCCCAAGCCCATGATTACGACCTCGTCGGCTTCAGCACCATCAAACCGCTACTCGAGAAGCTCCACCAAGACACGGGGCTTCCGGTCTACATCACCGAGTACGACCCCAGCACCGCGGACGACAACCAGCAGCTGAACTGGTACAAGGAGCACTTCCCCTACTTCCTCGAGACGGAGTGGATCCACGGCGTGACGATTTGGGGCTGGATCTACGGGAAGACTTGGAACTCCGCACCTCAGAGCGGCCTCATCCGCAATGGAAGCCCCAGGCCAGCCATGACCTGGCTCATGGAGCAGCTGGGCCGGCCCGCGCCGTAGGGGGTCCAAGCTCAGGGCGTTCGGCGGACGCCGCAGGGGCCCGTTGGGTGACCGCTGCCAAGAGCCGCTGGGGCGTGAACGGATACCACAAAACGAAGCGGACCGGAGAATGTCTCCACTCTCCGGTCCGTCATCGGGCAGGGTTGCCCTGCCTGATCGCCTATTCTTCCGCGTCGAGCGAGCCCAGGTCGGGCATGCCCGGAGGAGAGGCGCTGGGCGTGCTGGAGCCGGCCTTCTTGTCGTCCTTCTTCTCGCGGTCTTCAGGCTTGCGGAACTTGTCTGCGTCCGCCATGGCCCAGCCGCTGACGTAGGAGCTGATGCTGTAGACCTGCCCGTCGCCTTCGGCTACCGCCCACCGGTTCGTCGATTCGGAAGTCGCGCCGACCTTGAGAACCCTCCTGGCTCCGTCATCGAGGGTTATCGCAATCGTGGCAACCGGCGCATCCAGACCGACGTCCGACGCGGCCTTGCCATCGCCGAAGTCGACGGCATTGAGCGTCTTGTAGGCTCGCAACAGGTCTTCCACCTTCGGCATGTCGAACTTCGCTAGCTCACCGAAGCCGGCCGTCTTCGGCTTCTTGTACTTCGCGATCCATTCGGCCTTGGGCTTGCTCTTGGACGCTCCCGCGTCGGCTGGCTCAGGCGGGGCTGCGTCCGGCTTCTTCTCGAAGGAGAACGCTCCGTTCTCGTTCTCGATCTCGACCTTGGCGACCTTCTCGCTTTCGAACTTGAAGATCGTCCGATCACGCCACGACTTGAGGTCGCGGTTGAACTGGTAGGACGAGTATCCCTTCACGCTGTAGACGCCGTCTTTCCCGGCAATCCTCGTCATGTTGCCCCGTGAGCCGCCCTCACCGAAGTACAGGTCCACCACCTTCTCCGTGCCCTTCATGGCCACGAAGTGGAGCGCCTCTGCGTCAGTGAGCTTGTGCTTCCCGTAGGCGTCCTTGGAGGTACTGATGACCTCCTTGACTTCCAGCTTTGGCAGAGCCTCGAGAAGGGTCTTGACGTTGGTCTGGTTGGCAGAGGCTTGGACCGGCTCGACGATGCGCCAATCCTCACCCTTCTTCTCCAGAACGATCTTCTCGGGAGCACCACCGTCGGCGTCCTTGGGCTTCTCGATGACGATCTTGTCGAAGCCGTCCGTCTTTTCCTTGGTGATACCCAGCTTGGGGAGTGCGGCCTGCTGCCCTTCGAGGCTGTAGGTCTTCTCCTCCTCTCGCGCGGCTCGCTTCTGCATGAAGAAAACGCCGCCCAGAACGACTACCGCGCCCAGCGCGATGAAGAGCTTCTTATCTGTGCTCATTGCCATCGTAGTCTGTCTCCACCTTTATGCGCGCTTCTTCGGCGGCGCCGCGCGGCGCGCGCGATTCGATTCACGTTTACGCCAGCGGAACAGCCCGACAACCGCAACCGCCACCGGCATGCCGAGGGTGAGCGTCCACTGGACTTTGTTCTGTACGACCTTGCGCAGAGAACGATACTCCTCGTCCTTCTGACGGATCTTCGCCTCGTCGTCCTCGGGGGTGACCTCGGGCGGCGTCAAATCCCCGTAGGTGAGGTTCGGCTCGCTGAGAATCTTGGCGCTCGCGGCGATGAGGTCGCTGTCGCCCGTCATCCAGTCCAGCGTGTTCTTGAGGCTCAGGATGGTGTTGGTGACGTAGCGCTGAGCGTAGGGGTTCGCGATCATCTGGAGCTGTCGATCGCCACCGATGGCGCCCATCATCTGGAACTGGCCACCCACCTCTTGGCCGTTGCCGAGGTACGAGAATGGGTTGGTCAAGAACAGGCTCGAGGCCAGCACGAAGACTCGAGACGGCTGCTCGGCGCGTGGCTTGGCTGGGATCGACTCGCTCTTCTCGAACGCGCTCTTGAGCTTGCCGGTTGCCACCACACCGACGATGCGCTGCTCCTGCGGAGGCTTGGGCTTCCACTCGTTCTTCATGGCCATGTCGAGCGTGCCGTCGGTCAACACCGAGGCTCGTGGTGAGGTCCTGGCCACCACCTTGAGCTCCACGTCTGCCGGCTGCTTTTCCTTGAGGATCTCCAGGGTAGAAGCGAATGGCACGGCCACCTCGTCCATGCGGAAGAAGCCGGCGAACCCTACATCGAGCAAGCGCTCGTTGTCCTCGAGGCGCGGGTCGTTGTACAGGTGGAGCACGCCCGGGTGTCGGATGGCGGAAACCGTACCGACCTGGGTCAAGACCGGAATCCTCATGGAGGCGCCGAAGTCCAGCACGGCGTTCTTCTTCATGGAGATGCCGTAGCCGGCGAGCAGCTTGTCCAGGTTGTGCAGGTCGAGGGTCGCCTGCATCGTCGCGTCCTGCGGTTTGAAGGTAACCGCCGAGGAGTACACGACGAGGGCCTTATTGCCGAGCATCAAGAACTGATCGATGCGGCGGAGTTCGTTGTCCGAGTACTCCTTGCGAGGCTGGGTGATGATGAGGCCCTTGAGCTCGGCATCGATCTCCTTGTCCCCATTGAGCTCGACGTCTTCGAAGGAATAGAAGGGGAAGGCGTTCGTCAGGATCTGCTGGAGGCTCGGTGACCCCTGCTGCCCCTGCTTGGCGACGAGGTTGGCGTCGCTCAGCTTGAGCTCGTCCTTGCCTGAGACCACCCCGATGCGGTGCTTGAGATCCTCTGCCTTGTCACGGATCTCCCGGATCTTGTTGGTGATCCAGAACTCCATGCCTTCGGTTCGTGAGGGATGGAGCTGCGGGATGACGTCCTTCTCGCTGCCGTACTTGAAGACAAGCCCCATGAAGCCCTGAGCGATCGCGGCCTGGTCTTCACCCGACGCTGCCGCCTCACCGAAGGCCATCTCCTGAAGGCCCTCTTCCTTGGCTTGCTCGCGCAGTTCCTCGGTGTTGGCCTTGATCAGCGTGAACTTGAACTTGCCCTTGGACGCGCGCTCATACTCTTTGAGCATGTCGGTCAGGTCGCGCACGAAGGTATCGAGTCGCGCGAGACCGGTCGTGACGTAGACATCGACCTGGATGGGATCCTTGAGGCTCTGCACCAGCCGCCCGCTGCCCTGGCTGAGGGTGTAGCGCTCGGTCTTGGTCCAGTCGGACCGCGCGGTCATTCCAGAGACGATGAGGTTTACGAGCACCGCGATAGCGGCCAGCACGACCAGGTAGAGCCCTGTCTGTGCTGCGGCGTTACGCTTCTTGTTCTGAGTCTGGGTCGCCATGTCTCATGCCCACTTACGGCGCTCGAGCGCCCGGAAGCTCACTACGAGAGCGAGGGTTGTCACGGAGAGGAAGTACACTACGTCACGCAGATCCACGAGACCGCGAGTGAATGCGTCGATGTGGGACTGCGTGCTCAGGTAGCCCAGCACACTGCCAGCCGTGCTCGGAAGAAGCTGGACCATGTCCGTCAGGAACCAGAGTAGTAGCGAGACGAAGAAGGTGATGAAGAAGGCAACTGCTTGGCTGTTGGTCAGCGAACTCACCAGGAGCCCCAGGGAGACGGATGACGCCGTGAACAGGAGCATCCCCAGGTAGCCCGCGAGGACCGGACCCCAATCGAGGGGGCCGAGCTGCCACGGCCACATGAACATCGCCACGGGGTAGATCAGGGTCGAGATGAGCAGGATCCAGACCAGACCCAGCGCGCCCATATACTTCCCCAGGATCACGTCGCTGTCCCGCACGGGAAGCGTGATGAGGAGCTCGAGCGTGCCGCTGCGCTTCTCTTCGGCGAGCAGACGCATCGTCACCACGGGCACCACGAGGATGCCAACCACCAGCGGCAGATACTCGAACATGCGCTGAAGACTGGCCTGATCGACCTGCCAGAATCCGCCACGGAGCTCGAAGAACGCGAGCCCCAGCAGCAGGAAGCTGAGGCAGATGACCACATAGGCCAGCGGAGAGTCGAAGTAGGCGCGAAACTCGCGTTTCGCAATCGTCATCATCGGCGACATGGCTCAGTCCTTCTTCTCGTCGTCGTTGGAATCCGCCGACTCGTTGTCATTGTTTGCCGAATCGCTATCGGTCGTCTCGTCTGCCGACTCTTCGTCGGCGTCGTCAGTGTCAGGGGTGTCGCTCGGGGACTCCACAGCAGCTTCCCCTCGGGCCGCCATTCGGTCGCTTCGCGTCAGCTCACGGAACACGGCATCGAGCGTCTGGGCGTCTCGGTGCAGCTCGAGGAGCGTCCACCCCTTGGCGACAATCAGCCGGAAGATGTCGGCGCGGATGTCGGTCCCCTCGGGGCTGCTCAGCTCGAAGCGATGCGCCTTCTCGTGGCTCGGGAGCTCCTTGACCTTGCTGATGGCCGCAGACGCGCTGCTGTCCGAAGCCACACGGAACTTGGCCTTGTCTCCACTGACGAGCTCGGTGAGCGCCTGTTGTACGGCCGCAGCAGTCGGGGCGTTGCCCTTCTCGGCCGACGTCTGGTCGACCTTGACCACGTAGCGAACTCTGCCGGTCTTGGCCCGGATTTCGTCCAGGGAGCCGTCCGCCACGACCCGCCCGCCGCTGATGATGATGGCGCGAGCACAGGCTTCCTCGACTTCGGCCAGGTTGTGGGTCGAGAGCAGGATGGTCCGGTCCCTACCGATCTCCTTGATATACTTGAGGACCTCGGCCTTTTCGTTGGGGTCGAGATCGCTCGTGGGCTCATCGAGGATCAGAATCGGTGGATCGTGGATGAGGGCTTGGCCCAATCCCACGCGCTGCCGGTAGCCGTGTGACAGCGTCCCGATGTCCTTCTGGAGCACCTGCGCCAAGCCGCAGACATCGACGACCCGATCGAGCCGCTTCTTGAAAGCCGTCTCGTCGAGCCCTCGAATCTCCGCCGCGAAGCGGAGATAGTCGATCACGGTCATGTCGGTATAGAGCGGTGCCCGCTGCGGCAAGTAGCCGAGCCCGCGCCGAACCTCTAGCGTGTCGTCGAAGATATCGAAACCGTTGATCTTCGCGCTACCCGTCGTAGGAGACAGATAGCAGGTGAGGATTCGCATCGTCGTGGACTTGCCCGCGCCGTTTGGCCCGAGAAACCCTACGACCTCTCCGCGCCTGACCTCGAAACTGACCTTCTCGAGGGCGCGGACTGAACCGAAATGCTTACTGAGCCCGTCCGCGTGAATCATTACGTCGGTTTTCATCCGACCTCCCATTCGTGCCCAAGGACCGCACGTTCCCTGCTCACGGTTGGCTGTTTCCCAGACGACACCCTCGCCTGAGGCGGCGGCATCGTACTTTGGGACTTCGACCTGTCAACTCGTTCGGGGTAACGCTTTCGGCCCACGGTATCCGCCAAACCGCCGACGTTCGCGTCTATTCCCACCCCGCGCATGGAATTGTCGATTCGTGTGCAGGAACGGGTCGGCCGCGGGCTCGAGTCTGCGGGCCGAAGGCGCGGGGCTCCCAACCGTGGAGGTCGGGGCAGTGTTCAACCGAGCTGGTATCCGACGACGAGGGCTTGTGCGAGCAGACCCCACCCGTCGATGGCCACGAACAGCAAGAGCTTGAAGGGCAGACTCACTTGGTTGGGGCTGGTGAGCTGCATGCCCAGCGCAATGAGGACGTTGGCGATCACCAGGTCGATCACCAGAAAGGGTAGGAATAGGGCGAAACCCAAGGAAAATGCTTCGAGCAGCTCGGTGACCACGAACGCCGGAGCGAGCACGATCAGATCCGTCTCCCCAACGCTCTGACGTTCCTCCGCGGGCCTGGCCGCACGGGCGATTTCCAGAAAACGCCTGCGTTCCTTGAGTGAGGCGTTGGCCCCAAGGAAGCCACGCATGGGTTCGCGGACGGCGGTGACCAGCTCCATGAGCGTGTCCTTGGACTCGAGTCCCCTTGGGTCCTCGAGCAGCGGTCCGGCTTGCTTGAGAATCCGTGAGCCGACTGGTGCCATGGCGAGCAGGGTCAGGGCCACCGCCAACGCCATCACCACGGCGTTGGTCGGCACGTTGGGAGCCCCAATGGCGCCACGCACGATCTGAAGCACCGTAGAAATCTTCACGAACGCTGTGAGCGCCATGAACGCAAAGGGAAGCAGCCCCACCATAGCGGCAAGCAGCACGAATCCGAAAGGCCCCGAGAAGCCCTGGCCCGCGGTTCCATCGGCCGGCTGCGCGCTGGCGACAACGGGACACAGCCAGAGCACCAAGAACGTCCAACCCGTCCGCCGCCAGCCATCCATCCTCCACGCTGCGAGACGCTTGCCGTTCCCTAATGGTGGGGCCTGTTCACTCACCGACCTTTCCTCCCTTCGCACTTCGGCCCAGCACTTTTTCGGCAAGCAGTTCGGTGAGCGGCTTGGTCGAGGTGGAGTCCAGGGAGGGCGGGAACTCGGCCCCACTGAGTTCGCCCAACTTGGAGAGGCCGGCCTCGCTCGAGCCAATGACGTACACCGCGTCGGCGACTCTAACCAGGAACACCGTTCGCCGGCCGTCGAGGGGCAGTCGGCCGAGGAGCTCCATCGGCCCGGAGGGCCTGCCTACCCCCACTCGCCGTGCCGCTGCGAGCACCAGCACCGCGAGCGCCACCACGCCGAGCAGGGTGAGCAGGGTCTCCAGCAAGTAGGACGTGAGCGGCGCCATTGCGGGGCGAGAGGGTACACCGGTCCGAGCAGCCTTGTGGCCGTTATTTGTTCTGGGCGGCTGCGGGGCGCTCCGGGAGCTTGGTGCCTCTTCTCAGCTGGGGCAGCGAATACTGGCCCACGGCGTTTCTGATCTGTTGAACGGCGTCCTCGCTCAGCCTGGAGGCTTCGACGCGCGCCTGGCCTCCGGTTGCCACGAGCCGGATCTCGCCGCTCGGTGTCCGGTTCCGCTGGACCACGTCCTCGAGGTCGAACCAAAGGCGCGGGGGTAGTCGGCCACGCACGAGCTCTGCCTTCCCCTCCGCAACCCTGATGAGTGCCAGAAGATTGGCGTTTCGAGCCGAGACGTGGAGCGCGAGGACGAGGCCCAGGGCGAGTGCCAAGAGGACGAGCAGCTCCATGGGGTAGAGCTTGCACGCACGTCAGGCCAAGGTCGAGCGACGAGGTGCGAGTTTGGCGCTGGCGGTGCGGCCTTCCCGCTGGGATCTCGCGAGTCCGGCCTTTACCCGAGCCTCCCCGGGTGAGAAGCTTGGTTTCGAGGCTAGTCATGTCTGGGGGAGCGACGGGTCAGGGCTCCAGCGCGCGGAGGGTGTTCAGGGCTGCATTCGGCCTCGCCATCGGTCTGATCGCCCCGGGCTGCGGTGTGCCTGCGCAGCAGCCGCCCCAGCCTCGACTCTGGGTCGCGACGCCGGCGTCACAATCCGTCATGGACGCCGCTCCCAACGCGCTGCCGCCTCGCGGCGATCGGGTTGAGGTCACCGTTGGCGCGCTGCGGATGTCTGCGCTGGTGGTGCCCGGAGACGTCGCGCTGCAGACCACCGAGCGGCTTCGCCAAGCGGCACCGGCCGCTCGGCAGTATCCGGTCATCGTTGGTGAATTCGGACGCTCCGTCGAGTATCTCGAGTCCGTTCGTTTCACGAAATCGCCGCGGGAGATCCTTGAGGCCAGCACAATGGTCAGTCTGGATCCTGCGCAGTGGGTCTTGCCCCAGAGCGCTCCGGGTAACGCTAGCGCGGAGCTTCTCGTGCTCCTGGAGGAGGCCAGGCAGTACTCGGCCGCAGAACGGCAGCAAATCCTGGCCTCTACCGATATCCCGAGCGCGGTCGTGCCTCCCGGTGAGTTCATCGGGCACCAGAATCTTTCAACTGGTGAGCCCTTCCAGCGGGTCTTGGTGCTCCTCCTTCCCACTTCCGACGGCTGGCAGGCGCCGGCCTACCTGGGCTTTGGCGGTACTGGGGGATGCCCGTGGCCCGAGCAGCACACCCAGTTGCTGCGCCATTGGCATGACACCTACGGGGCCAGTGTCGTTACGGTGGGGGCCAACATCCTCGAGCTAGCAGTGGAACGTCCTCCGCAGAACCCAGCTGCGGCGCTCGAACTCGCCCGCGTTCAATACGACTATTGCCCGACCATCGCCAAGACCCATGGAGCGACCTTGGGGGCCATGGCAGCAGCCGTCATGCAGCTGCGGGTCTGGCGGTTTCGTTGGGACTGACTGAACTGAACGGAGACGGTGTGCCCACCGCTCCGCCACTGGACCTGGGGTAGCCGCAGAAAACCCCAAATAAACCGAAGCCCCACCTATGGTATCGCCGGGGGAGGGGAGAAGACCGACGACCGACACAGGCGGGGCTCCGACAAGCCTTTCGAAACCATTCTGGCTCAGAGAGCGTGGCATGACAAGGCCCAATCGACGCCACGCGCGCGTCCTGCCTCCTCGGCAGCAAGGGTTGTCTCCGCACTTGGGCTCTCCTGAGCTCTCGTCGCATCGAGCCGCCGTCATCCCCATTCCTGCGGCACGCAAGGATTCCCCGCGCGGTCCTCTCAGCGC
>CAYRKE010000036.1:8106-21019 GCA_964424695.1 uncultured Polyangiaceae bacterium | reverse complement strand
GCGCTGGGGGGGGCGAAGCGACGGAACGAGGCGATGTCGGGCGTCTCGGCTGGGAACGGGCCACCAGGTTCGTCCCGTTCAATTCTTCGCGAACTCCGCTAGTTGCGAACGACTGGGGGGGGCAAACCCGTCGGCCCGAATCGACGCGCTGGGATTGTGTCGTACCCTGCGTCCAGTCCCTCTCCCGAGCCACGATTCCTGAGCCACGAGTGAAATACGTCCGCGTCGCAGTTCCTGTACCCCTGGGGCAAGCCTTCACCTACGCGTTGCCGGACGAGCTTGCGGACAGCGTGCGGCGTGGCTCGCGCGTTCTCTGTGAACTTGGGAGCCGCAAGGTTCTGGGGGTTGCTCTGGATCTCAGGGATGACCCCGGGAACGTCCCGCTGGACAAGCTGAAGCCCATTCGCGCGGTGGTCGACACCGAACCCGCGCTTCCGGACGAGCTGCTGGACTTCCTGCTGGCGCTCACCCGCTACTACTTGGCACCGGTCGGCGAAGTCATGCGCCTGGCACTGCCCAGCGTCGAGCGTTCCGAGCCAGTGTCCCAGGAGCAGACCGAGCTTCTCAGGGAGGCCAAGATCGTCGCCGTGGGCAAGTTGGTGCACGTCGCGAGAGCCATTGGCTCGGGTGACGTGCCTTCAGACCTCAAAGGGAAGAGTCGCGAACTCTATCAGTGTCTCCTCGACGGCGGCGAGAAGCCGCTCTCGGACCTGAGCAAGCAATGGAAGTCTGCGCGCGATATCGTCCAGCGGCTCGCGACACGCGGTCTGGTGAACATCGAGCAGCGAGCCCGAAACCGCGATCCCTTCGTCAGCGGTCCCATCGAGCGGGACTCGGCGCCGGTGCTGACTCCGGAGCAAAGGGCGAGCGTCGACGCCATATGTGGCGCGCTCGATCTTGCCCAACCGAATGCCTTCCTGCTCCACGGCGTTACCGCGTCGGGTAAGACCGAGGTCTATCTGCACGCGGTGCAGCACTGCCTTGCCCAGGGCGGCTGCGCCATCGTGCTCGTCCCCGAGATCGCACTCACTCCGCAGCTGGTGGCGCGCTTCCGCGCCCGCTTGGGGGACGAAATCGCGGTCATGCACAGCGGGATTGGCAGCCGCGAGCGGCACGCCATGTGGAAACGCATTCGGGAGGGGACGCTCAGGGTCGTGGTTGGCGCGCGCTCCGCGCTCTTTGCTCCGGTCGCCAAGCTGGCGCTCATTTGCGTCGACGAGGAACACGACTCGTCTTTCAAGCAAGAGGAGGGCGTGCGATACAACGCTCGGGACATGGCGCTGATGCGCTGCCAGAAGGCCGGCGCCGTGTGCGTGCTAGGCTCCGCGACGCCGTCGACGGGGAGTGACCAGCTCTGTCGTACCGGCCGCCTTGCTTTGCTGCGCCTTCCGGCGCGCGCCCGCGCCGTTTCCGCTCTTCCCGAGGTCGAGATCGTGGACCTCCGGAGGATTGGGGCTGGACCGACGGCGGAGCGCCTGCTCTCGTTCCCGCTCCATCGGGCGCTAGAGCGAGTGCTCGAAACGGGTGAGCAGGCGATTCTCTTCTTGAATCGTCGAGGCTTCGCTCCAAGCATGGTCTGCGAGGATTGCGGGGCGGTGGTCGAGTGCCCGCACTGCTCGGTTGCGCTCACCCTACATCGCTCGCGTGGGGAACGGTTGGTCTGTCACTACTGCGACTTTTCCTGCGCCCCGCCTCGGACCTGCGACAAATGCAAGGGAGCGCGCTTCTCCGATGAAGGGGCTGGCACTGAGCGGATCGAGCAGCGTCTGACGGAGGCCTTCCCGAAGGCGCGGATTGCGCGACTCGACCGCGATGTTGCTGCCGGTGCCAAGAGCGAGAAGATCCTCGACCGCATGCGTCGAGGGGAGGTCGATATCCTGGTTGGGACACAGATGGTGACCAAAGGGCACGATCTGCCCAACGTGACTCTCGTGGGGGTGCTCAATGCCGATGCAGCCCTGTCGATGCCCGATTTCCGGGCTGCGGAACGTACCTTCCAGTTGATCGTCCAAGTCGCCGGGCGCGCCGGGCGTGCCGATAGGGCCGGGCGGGTGATCGTTCAGACGCGCCAACCGGAGCATCCGGCCATCGTGTGTGCTGCGAGACACGACGTGGAGGGATTCCTGGTTCGGGAGCTCGCCGACCGTCGCGAACTCGACTACCCACCCTATACTCGTCTCGCGCTGGTTCGGGTCGACTCGACCGACGAGAGCTGCGCCAGGGGTGAATGTGAGCGACTGGCCAGCGTGGCACGTCGCGCTGCTTCGGGTGAGCTTCAGGTTCTGGGCCCGGCACCGGCACCGATCGCCCGATTGCGCAATCGATATCGCTTTCGTTTCGTCCTCAAGGCCAAGCAGCGGCCCATCCTGTATCAGACTCTGCTGGCCGTGCTCCGTGCTGGCGCGGATCGCTCGGTCAGAGTGGGCCTGGACGTTGATCCGATGAACATGCTCTGATTTCCTCGAACCCGGGGGGGCCAGGCGGTGGACACGCTGGGCCGCCGCCGCGGCTCGAATCCTTGCCGGCGCTTGAGCCAATCCCTCCCGGCAGTGCTAGAAGGCTCTCATGGTCGAGCGTCCGCGCCGCCGCTGGCGGTGGCTTCTGGTGGGGCTGATGGTGGTGGCTGTGGCGGCAGCTGGCCTATTCGGGTACCTGCGGAGCACCCGGAACCGGACGCTCTCTGCCGAGCTGCCTCCGGCGGGGGCGGTGGTGGAGAAGCCCGACCGCGTGAGCATCCTGTTTGCAGGGGATACGCACTTCGGTGAGAGCTACTTCACCGATCCAGTGCGTCCGAGTCCAGTGGCGGAGCATGGGTATGATTATCCGCTAGAGGGGATCGCGCCCCTGGCAAGAACGGCGGACTTCGTCGTGCTCAATCTGGAGACGCCCCTCACGAACGAACGGAACTCGCCCCTTCGGAGCGTGAAGCGTTGGGTGCACTGGGGCGATCCGGAGCCGTCGGCGGAGGCGCTCGCGCGCTTGGGGGTTCGAGCGGTGAGCTTGGCCAATAACCATGCGTCCGACGCCCTCGAGGCAGGCCTTGCCTCCACCCGGACGGTGCTAGGGAAGCATGACATCCACGCATTCGGGGCAGGCGCCACTCTTGCCGAAGCGGCCCAGCCCTTTCGGGCCGATCTGCGGATCGGCAAGCGTCTGCTCCGGCTAGTCGTCATCGGCGCTCACGAAGAGAACTCGGCGGACCGCAAGAACGGGACCTACGCGGCGATGGATCGACCAGGAGTCAATCCCCTGGAGGGTGATGCCCTCGTCGCGCAGATCCGGGCCTTGAAGAAGCGGGGTCCCAACCTCTTCGTCGTGGTCTTCCCGCATTGGGGGAGGAACTATGCGTGGCGTTCGCCCGCGCAGGCGAAGCTCGGGCATCGGTTCATCGATGCGGGGGCGGATCTGGTTTTGGGACACGGCGCTCACCTGTTTCAGGAGATCGAGCCCTATCGAGGACGAATCATCGCCTACAGTCTGGGGAACTTCGTCTTCCAATCGCCTGGGCGCTACAAGGCCAAGAACATGCATTCGAGCAGTCAAGTGGCGCGGCTCGAGTTCAGCGAACGGTCCGGCAAACTCGTGGCGTCGCTCGTGGTCTATCTGATCGCGAGCGACAATCGCAAAACCAGGTACCAGCCCAGGTTGCTCCGGGGGCGCGCCTTCGAGAGCGCCTGGCAGGAGCTCCTCGATCAGGACAGCGTGCCAGCCCCGGCTCGCGACGAGCTCCGGCGCATGGCGCAGCAGGGGCGCGACGCCGTCGGGGATCACGTGCGGATCGAGCTGGGCGAGATCTGAGCGGGTGCGGCTCCCGAACTGCGCCGATGGCATCGTGGCCCGTCGCAACACGACAACCCTCCGATCTCTTCGAGGCAGCAGGGCGCGCCCGGAACGATGGCGCATCGTTCCGGGCTTTCGGTGGCGGTGACCTCTTACGGCCAGTCTGTGTCGCCGGGCCAAGGCCCTTAGAACGGATGTTGTTCCACGTCTCCGCCTTGGTGCAGTCGCATGGAGTCTGCGAACACCGCGCCTCGCTTATGGAAGCACGCGCAAGTTGTCCAAGAGCGCCGGTGCGAGGCAGTTGCCTGAGTTGTACCCGATGTGCAACTGGGCATCATGAGCGGGAGTGGCGAGGGCCGCCTGGATGTATGCAGGCGTGTCCATCGTGAGCGTATGCCACTCTCCGGTGGTGAGGCCGGAGAAGCTAGCGATCCCTATCCAGGCGTTGTAGATGCCAGCACTCGGGATTGATAGTAGGAGCTGTGCGTCACCAAGCCAGTAGGGATTCTGTTGGATGTCGGGTAGCTGGACGTCGAAAGCAAGGTGATTACCCGATGCGAGCTCAGCCGTACTGAACAGTGGGCTATTGATCAGAGCGTAGCCACAACCGTCGATCTGAAGCGCCCTATCGAGGTGCGAGGCATTTCCGCTCGGCGTGCTCAGATCCACCGCCCCGCTTCCCACTGACCAAGGGCGCCCTTCATCCTCGAAGCTCAGCCATCGATGACCGAACTCAGCTCGGCACTCGGAGACTGCCTCGCCTGGGTCGGGGAGCGGCGCTGGCGTCCCACATCCAGCGCCCCACTCGCTGAAGACCAGCGAGCGATCCGCCATGGTGACCCACCCGTCACGGTTGAGGTCAGCAAGCACCGCGAGCTCGTTGGGCGCGACCGCGCTCTGCGCCCACACGTCTTCTCGCATCATGAGGCAGAGGTCAGCCCGGTCGACGCAGCCACTGTTGTCCACATCGCCGGTGATTGGATGATCCACACCAAACCCGGTGCCAGTGGTCCGAACGAAACTCGAGGTCGTCGAGCCGGGGTTGACGTGACCCAGATTGCCGAAAAGGGATAGCTCGGAGTCAAGTATCCCTGAGGCATCGGCCGTCAGGGACGCAGAGGCCGCGCGCGTGTTGGTTACGCTCTCCGTTGCCTTGTTCCGCGGGCTGAAGGTTCGGGTTGTAGCCCCAGCGGGGACGCTGGTCTGGAAGTGCACGTCTACGTGCCACACAAAGTCGAACGGGAACCAATCAGTGGCGGTGAGTGGTGAGGCGACGGCCGTATCTATCGGAAGCAGCAAGCGGGCGGCGCGACGGACGACCTTTGCCTGCCAGCTATCGAGGGTCATTCCCCAGTCGCTGAGTGCCCGCAGTGAGAGATCGACGCTCCAGTCACCGAAATCATCGGACGCTACCCCGTGGCAAGGATCCGCGGCAAGCGTGGCGTTCTCACCGCCGTCTGATTCGACGATGATCCGCTTGATTCCTGGTATGGTGCGCAGCTCCTCCATTCCCGCACACAGACTGTGAGCGAGGGGGGTGTTGGGACCTGTAACCGGGCGATGCGTCTCGCGAACCGTTTCGAGTCGTAGCTGGAGCTCATCATAGCCTGGAGGCTCGGTGGCGCTCGAGCGCGGCAGCGTGCAGAACCCAGTGTCCGTATCGTACTGGTAGCAGTCTGCGGAGGTCGGCTCCGGCCAGATCTGTCGGATGCCATTCTGAGTGCCGCCCGATGTGGTGTCGTTTCTGAACGTCCAGATGCTGTACGCTCTGTCGATCAATGGTGCGGTGAGTCGGTCGAGCTGCACCCATTGGCTGGCGGCGTTGATCGCGTCATCCCATTTCATCATGCCGTCTGCCATTCCTGGCTCCGTCATGCTTCCGGTCTGGTCGAGTAGAATGACCACGGTTTCGGCCGTCGAGCGGTATGCGGTCGGGAGCTGCGAGATGTTGACGCCGATCGTCGCGAACGCTTCGTCGGAGTTGGGGTCGACCCCGGTAAGTGGAGGGCATTCCTCTCCGCTCGGCCCCGGCGGCTTGTAGCACTGCCTGTAGCAATCGTTCTCTGAGTCGGGGAGCGGTCCCTTCGCCCCGGTGAGGATACCCACGACTTCGCCGGATGGGTCGATGATGGGGCTGCCGCTCTGCCCTTCCATTCCGTCGAGGAAAGCGTAGAAAGTGCCAGCACCTCGATTGGTGACGAGCCCTCCGATTGTCACCTCGGGATCAATCTTGGTCGGGAGCCCCGCCGGATGCCCGATGGTAGTACCCGAGCTGCCAGTGACCGGCCCTACCGAGCTGATGGGGAGAGCTTCGCGCCCCGGCGTGAACGGGCCACCGGTCACTCCACCCCCCGAAACCTCGCGATCTACTTCGAACACGGCCCAATCCTGGGGGCTCGTGAGCGCAGCGTCGGTGTGACCACCGTGCGCGAGCACGCTGGTACACTGATAGATGTGCTGCTCAAGTACGTTGGGGTTGCCGCCCGGGAAGCCCGATGCGGGGCGCCAATGCAGCACAACGCTCTTGCTACTGCAGTCGGGTCCGACGGGCAAGCAGTGGCCGGCTGTCGCAAAGATGGCGGGCTGCCCTGGTTCGTTCTTGATCATGAACGCCGTGCAGCTCCCGCCGCTGTCCTGTCCGGCCCAAATCTGGTCGGAACACATGACGTCCGGCGCGACGTCGAGTACTGCCGTACAGTCATAGCTGACCTGAGTCTTGTCGGGGCATTGCTTGGGGGTGCCATCGCCGCGGAGCCTGCTGAGACGCGAGGTGTTCGTGATGAGCCCCACCGCCGTTCCCCACTCTTGCTGAATGTCCGTGCCTTCGCTGAACTCGATCTGACTCACGTCTTCATGGACGATCGCCTGGCGACTTCGGCTGACCTGGTCCATGGGGGCCTCCGAGCATCCCATGGCCGCCATTGCGAGCACCAGTAGCCAAGCGGGAATGCAGCTGCTTCGAAGATGTGTGGATGGGTTGTGGGGCGTATGCGCGTGTGTCTGCATGTGTATCTCCTTTTTGCTGTGGACGGTGAGTCGGTTCGGCCGGTGTTGGATGGCACGTTGGCTCTATCCGGCACGCGAAGGGGCGCATTTCGACGCGCGTTGTCGCCTGCTTGTTCCTGTGATGATGGTTGCGTAGGCGCTGGTGACGGGCCGAACTGCAAGATTGAGCGGCTATCTCGCCATGCTGCTGAACTTGGTTATCGTGTGATTGCGAGCGGTGAAGACGCTGCCGTCTGGCGCAATGGCTACAGCCTCGAACGCCGACACTCCCAGGGATCGCCTGCGGAGTGCCCGGCCGTCGGTGTCAATGTTCCAGAGCCATGCCGACCTCTCAGGCACCCCCTTGCCGATGAGCATCGAAGCGTGCGCGCCGTCCGACGATTCGACGAACCAAAGCAACTTGCCGTCATTGCCCCCCGCGAGTTGCGGGGTCGGGTGGCCGAGCGCCAGTGTCTTCGCCCACAGTGGCCTCAAGGTGTTGTCGAGTTCCATCACATACAGGTCGCGTCGAGCCTTTTCGCATGACAAAGGCTGCTTTCCAAACTCCCTCTGTGGTTCCCACCCCATCTCCGCAGCGGGCATTCCGGGCTCGATCTCGCAAAGCGATGCCGACCCAATTCTTGCCTCAGGCCCGAAGTACTCGCCCGTGATGAAAACTCGATCGTCCTCCAGTACCGTTAGCCCAGACACTCCGATCGAAGCGCCCTTCGCCTCAAAGAGCTGGTGTTTCACTAGCTGGCCATCGGCGTCGAGCTCGAATGTGAGCAGTGCCCTGACTGGATCGTAGGTGACGGCCTCCGCTCGGTCGGCGCACTGGTAGTTCAGGTTCCCCTCGACACGAATATCCGTGTCCGACAGCGTAGCGACGCCATGGAAGCCTACCGCGAGGACGAGGCTGCCACGCGAGGTGCGACCCACGTGAGGCGTTGGTCCGCTGTATGGATACCGGTGGGACCAGACCAGCGAACCCTGCGGGTCGTACTTCTCCACTCCGAGCAGGTCGGCAGTTCCTGCGCCACCGCGGCGAGCGACCGTCCCGACGAGAACCACGTTCTCGTTCTCGTCCAGCACGAACCTGAGCCACATGGACAGCGCGAGTTCCGTGGTCCACTGCGACTTGCCCGCTGCGTCGATTCGGGTCAAGTACGCCGTGGTCCCCGTTCCTGAGCGCACTGCGGTGCTGACCACGTAGGCATGCCCACTCGCCGTTCCGGTGATTGCCACTGCAGCAGAGTGAGGGGGCGTCACCGTGGAGCGTATCTCCTTGTCCAGGTTGATACGCCATACCTCTCGCCCCTCCGGTGTGATTCGCATCACGGCAGGCTGGCTGGGGGGGCTTCCCCCATGAGCTGCCCCTGCCGCGAGAACGCCTCTCGAATCTGCTGATAGGGCTCCGACCCACCCCTTCTCGAAGCTCTTGTGGGTCCAATCGGTGCTGAGATCCTCCGAGGGCCGTGGCTCGACTCCGGTGTCGCAGACTGCGGGTTCGGGAGGATTCGAATCGTTCTGTTTGGAAATCCCCGAGCTGCGCCTCTCGTCGGGGGCGCCAGGTAGCACAGCGCTGGGTGACATCGCACCTGGTTGCGCGTCGCCCCTCCCGGCAGGGACTGATTTGCAGGCTACGAGCGCCACCACCGCGACGAGCAAGTTCGAGGCGGAAGATCGGCGCCATCTACAACGACGCGAGCGCCCCCTTCGTGCTTCGGCAGTCACCGTCTGGCGGTCTTCGTCGTCTGGTGACCCCGACACGTCGAGCGGCTGGCGCGGCTGGAGTGCTGCGGATATCAACTCAGTCTCCATCGCACCATGTCAGCACCGTACCTATCCTGGTGGAACAAGTCGCCAAAGCGCCTCAGGTGAGTCACGTTATACTTCTCCCCGTGATTCCAGGAAAGCATGTTCGCCAGCCGGGGCCATCGAGACGCTGGACCGAGTCTATGCCCAGGAACGCCCGAGGGTCGTCGGAAAAGGCGAACCCCTCCTCCTCGACTGGTTCGGCCCCCGATTTCTGAACGCAAATTTGTGTGTCCTGGTGCGAGGCGCTTCCGCGCGGAGGAAGGGGCACGCCGACCGGTGCATCAGCGCTTGGCAACGGCGCCGATCGCGGCCTCTCGCACTCGGGGATTGCTCTCCGTTTCGGCAAGAGCTTCCAACACCCCCCGCACTTCGGGATGCGCCGGGAGCCAGCTGGCGAGGACGTTCACGGCACGGAGTCGGACGCTGGAGTCCTTGTCGGATCGTGCGGCTCTAGAGAGCGCATCCGTCAGGGCCTTGGACGATCTTCGCACCTCGAGCGCCTCGACGGCGGCGCCCCGGACGACGCTGGCGGTTTCGGAATCCATCACCTTGAGGAGCAACTCGTCCACCTCGGGCAGGGACATCAATCGTATCGCGTCAACGGCTGCGGTGCGCTCTTTGATCGATTCCGAAGTCAAGTACGGCCTCACCACGGTGAAAGCGCGGTCGTGCCCACTGTTGGCGATGGCTCGAAGGACGTGGGACCGCGCCGCGGAGGAACGCGCAGCGCGGAGTTCGGCCACCAGCGTGTTGGCGATGGCGAGTGCCGCGGCTTCGTCACCCGCCACGCGAAGCTTGCGGGACATCGTGCCAAGCCCGTAGAGCGCATGGACGGAAAGCCTGGGGTCCTTCGTCAGCCCTGTGAGTGACGCCACGGCGTCCGCGGTTGGCCTTTCCACCTGCATCAGTGCGGCGGCGGCGCGGGCACGGAGCTCGAGCGCGATGCTGGTCTGCTCCACGAAACTCACGAGCATCGCTTGCGCCTCTGGGGTGCCGACGGACGCGAGTGCGTCGAGAAGAATGGGCGAAGCCGGGGACCCCCTCGAGATGGCTGCCTTGGCCTTGGCCATGCTTCCTGGCGTGCTCCGAAGAACGGCCACCGTAGCCGAGAAATCCTTGCCGCGCTCGCGCATCCTTGCTTCTCGAGCCGCCTGGTCGGAGGCGTTGGGATTGGCAGTGCCTTGGACGCTGCCGACCAGGTCCTTCAGCGCCTGAGTATCCTGGGCCGTTGCTTCGAGGATCACCAGTAGCTCCTCGAAATTTCGCCCTTCGCCTCGGGTAGTGTCGAGGCTGTCAACCTTGCCGGGCGCGACGTGCGACTTCCCTGGCTGAATGGCGACGGACCTCGCCACCGCGTCCTCCCAATTCACGAGAAGAGCCTGGCTCCTACTTTCCAGTACCATACGAAGCTCGATTGTGCCCCCATAGGTCATCCCCCTGCCCAATGGTAGCTCGAGGCGCTCTCGACTCTCGAGCTTCGTGAGCTGGCCCTTGGTCACCGACAGTGTGCACGTCGACTCGGGGACCAACGGGTGGAGCTTGGGGGCCGAGTCGAGTGCCGCACTCGGGGTGGCTGTTGCCTCCGGAGCCGCATATTCAAGTTTGCGCCGCGTCCAGGTGATGCCGTCGTCACGCCGGGAATATTCAACTGAAAACTCTCCCGTGGCATCGACTTCCTGCCCGCGCCATGTTCCGCCGTTCGCAGCACTCGGGTTCGGCGCCGCGCGGTCGGGCGCCGTGAACTGCAGGGCAGCCGCCAAGCTGCGCTGGATCCCGACCGCGAAGGGGCTCAGTCCCGTAGAGTGACTCTCAGCGCTGATCCGACCATTTTTCAGTGTGAAAAGGAACGGGCGCTCCAGCTCCTTTCCCATAGCCAGATATTGGGGCTCGGCTTCGGGTTGTATTCCGCGGAAGCTCGCACCACGAATATAGAGTGCGAGCTCTGCGGTGCCGGCCGCTGGGTTTCGAACGTCGACCTCGAGCTTTCCGGACATTTCGTAGTGGACCATGGCGACCCCGACCGCCGTTCCGGTCGTAGCGCTCTGCTCGAGCGCGTACACATAGTGGCCAGGGCTCCAGGTCAATGCGGGTTGTTGGGCAGATGCCAACGCCCCGGATATATGTCCAGACGAAGCTTTCTCGTTGCCATCCGACCGCTCGCATGAGGCCGAGCACAGCACCAGGGCCGAGCACAACGCCACGGTTGAGCCCCGAAGCACAGGCGCCAGCGGACTCGCCGACCTGAAACTCCCCATCTGCGACCCTAGAGCACCCTCATGTTGGTTCGTCATGGCTGCAGCAGTCCAAGGCGAGCCTTCTGACTCAAGAAGACCGGCCGCGCAAGATTTCAAGGAGCTTCTTGGGTTTTCGGTTGAAACCGCGGGGAGGGATCACTGACAATGCCGCGTACCAGAACGGAGCCTGGCAGGCGTCTCTTTGAGCTTCCGGGATTCGTTCGCATTTCGACAATCAGGGAGAACTGCATGATGCCAAGAGGTAGGAGGGCACGGTATTCCGTGCTCAGCCTCGTATTCGTCACAGCCCTAGGGGCCTGTTCGAGTGACGAAACAGCGAGCCACAGTCGACTTCTCAAGACGCAGCAAGCTGACACCGCGGGCGTGACTCCCGTTGCGTTCTCGCTCAGCATACCCACCGGGACAACGCCGGAAACGACTCTGCTTGCAGCCAGCAATCGCCTCGCGCTGAACGGTGGCGGGATCGTCGGTGAGGCCGGCAAGCTCACCACTGTGGCTGGCTTCGGCTCGAACGCGACTGTCGACATCCAGGGTGGGGCGCGCATCTACGCCAACATCTATTCCCAGTCCAAGGTGGTGCTGAACTCCAGCGCCAACGTGTACGGCCTCGCCCAGAGTGGCAACGAGGTTGACATCAGGAGTGGCGCCCACCTCTACGGCTCCGAAATAGAATGGACGGCTCCGGTACCCAGCATCGTCACCTGGTCCGTCGATTGGCCCAACACACCCGGCGAGTCCTTCACTCCCAATCCTCCCAATCCTCCGCTCGCGACGGGCGCTCCCGGTTTGACTCCCACCCCGGGCGCATATGGCGCCGTGAACCTCCCTGGCGGCGCGCGGATGACACTGGTCGCTGGGACCTACTTCTTCGAATCCTTCAATCTCGAGCCGAATGCTGAACTCCGGATCGACTCGCGCAAGGGGCCTGTCGTCGTTTACGTGAAGGGCACGTTCCGCGACTCAGGGAAGATCCTCCCTGCAACCGACTCCTCGGGAAATCCCGTGGTCGAACCCGGTGGGTTACGCCTCGCGTGCCTTGGAGCGGGCACGATCGAACTGACGGGTCCCTTCGTCGGCGTCATCGTGGCACCCAACGCTGAAGTGAAGCTGAACGCACCCAACAGCGGGCAGCACATCGGTGCGTTCTTCGGCAAGGACGTAACCGTGATGTCGAACTACTCGGCACCGGTGTTGCCGTTGACCTTCTCCATGGATGACTTCACGGGTGGTCCTCCACCCGGCGGAGGGCCTGGCGACGACGACGGTGACGGGGTCGACAACGACAACGATCAGTGCCCCCAGGATCCCGACAAGGTGGAGCCCGGGATCTGCAATTGCGGCACGCCCGACACAGACGCCGACAACGACAGCGTTCCGGAGTGCCTTGACCAGGACGACGGGAACCCCGACGTTCAGGTCGGCGGTCCCTGTACCGACGCGGACGCTGCGACCGAGTGCCGCAGCGACATTTGCGCCGACTCGACGGTTGCCAACACATGCGGGACCAATGGCCTTTGCGGCGATCCAACCACGGAGTGCCCTCCCATCAGTGGTGGCGGGTGCACCGTCCGGAGGTTCCGCGAGAGCGTTTACTGGATCTGCACCGGCGGCAGGACGTGGCAGGCGGCTCAGACTGCTTGCGCCGCCTACCCGAATGGAAGGCTGGTGCACATTGGCGATGGCGTTGAGAATGCCTGGCTTGATGCTGCCATGGAAGGCCAATTCTGGACCGGCGCCAACGCGACGGTCACGGCCGGCGAGTGGTATTGGGCCGGCAATGCTGACCCGAGTGCCTATCATTTCTGGAGCGGCGACGCAGGGGGCAGCCGTGTCAACGGTCGCTATCAGAGCTGGCAAGCTGGTCAGCCCACGGGCGGCAACTGTGGAGCCCTGAACGCCGATGGCAGCTGGTCGGCTGTTTCGTGCTCGACCAGTCTTGGGTTTGTCTGCGAGTACCCGCCGGTTTCCGGTACATGGGGACCGCCACCACCCATCTGTGAGATCTATCCGGAAGCCTGCGAGCGGACTGGATACACTGGCACGGGTGGAACCGGGGGCACGGGTGGAACCGGGGG
>CAYRKE010000036.1:5301-8006 GCA_964424695.1 uncultured Polyangiaceae bacterium | reverse complement strand
GGCACGGGTGGAACCGGGGGCACGGGTGGAACCGGGGGAACCGGGGGCACGGGCGGAACCGGTGGCACAGGCGGAACCGGTGGCACAGGCGGCGCGTCATGCGTCCCGGCTAGCTCTGTCCTCCCGACGGACCTCACGGTGCTGCAGGCCCAAGCAACGGCCTGCTACACGACTTGTGAGAGCGCGAGCAACTACGCGGAGTGCCAGGCGGCGTGCCCGACCTTCGGGCCCTTCCCGGACCCCGATGATTATTGCACGGCTCCGAAAGACATTCTCCTCAAGGAGTCTTGCGGAATCGATCCGGCGACCGTGGGCGGTACCTGCACGCCGGGCGGCGATTCGACTCAGTGTGCTGCCGGCCAAGTCTGCGGCCGCACTACGACCTGCGCCGTCATGGTTTCTGCTGGCGTTCCCCAGACCTGCGTTGTCGATGCTGATTGCGGTCCCGGCGTCACCTGTAACCTTGGATATGGCTTCTGCGTCGACCCGAGTGTTCACAGCACTTGCACGGGTCCCACGGACACGGAGTGCAACGGGGTGTGCGCCACCGAGTACCGTTGCGGCACTCCCGCCGACAACTGTGACGAGAGCCCTTATGAGGACCTCGAATCCTGTGGGGAGACCGAGATCTGCGTCGACACCGAGGTAGGCGAAAACATCAACCCTCTCGATCCCGTCAACGGATCCGTACTCAACACCACCCCGTTCGTCCCAACTGAGCGTTTCACGCCGCCCGATCCCCCAGTGAACGAGCAATACCCGACGGCTGCACCTGTGGGCTGTGGTGGTGACAGCCAACCATCCTGCCCTACGGATCTCACTCATCCCTGGTGCCAGGTGAACGTGCGCGGTGAGGACGACCTGATCAAGGACCAGAACATCAGCGACAACAATCAGAGTGCGACGAAGAACAAGCAGGGCCATTCTGGCGGCGGTGGGCCGCTCCAGTTCAACTTCGACCCGAACCTGGAGCTCGTCTACGACGTCAATCCGCTGCCGTTCGGTGACTCGGACTTCACCGCTCGCGCTGCCGCGTCGGTGCTCGCCCAAGTCTCATTGAAAAAATTCGTGGGATTCTCGAAGACCATCAACGTGCTTGATGCTCTGGCCATGGTCGAGGCCAAGCGCTGTGGAGTCGAGCTCGACGCACGGGTCAAACTCTTCGGGCTCGACTTCCTGCCGATCCTCCTGGGTGACAAGGCGTCTCTCCTCGATGACTACGACACCCCCGCGACCCTGAGGGACGCCTGCGAAGACGGGATCGGAGAGTTCCAGACCAAGGTGGCTCGCGCCGCCAAGGCCATGCGTGATGCCCAGGAGCTCCTCCGCCAGTACAAGGCGGTCGTCGGTGCCGGCAATACCTTCGCTCCGGAGTTCTGCACAGAGGTGCTGGCCGGGGTTCTTCCCGTCGGATTCCCTGCTCCCGACTGCGGGACCGCGACGCCCGCCCAGGTGGTCAATGCGTTCGTCTCGTACTACGAGGATCAGGTCAGAGAGCTGAGGAACGCTGCCTTCCCGGTAGACTCGATTCCCAGGGTCGACGGAGGACTGCAGGGCAAGAGGGTCGACTTCCCGTTCGCGCCGCCTACCGCCAAGAGCCAGCAGCTCGTCAACGTCACCTTCATGGTGGGTCCGGTTCCGGCCAACCTCACGGTTGACGCGCTCTTCACCTACGGCATCAGCGGTGGCCTTGCCTTCGAGCTCACGCCGGAGAACTTCATGGACTCGCTGCGTGACGAAGACGCTCACAAGCTGGCCTCAGCCGTGGCGGACGTAACCCCTGGCGCTGGTGTCAGCATCGAGATGTTCGTCGGCGCTGGTTTCGACTGCGGGTTTGCCGCTGCGAAGCTTGGCATTGCCGGAACCATTACTCTCGCGAACATCGACGTGCCGCTCACGGCCGGCGCCCATCTCAAGGTGCAGTCGGAGCCCGAGGATGCCCGGACTCTTCCCTCGGATATTGCGGATTTGCTCGGGACTACACCCGCGGAAACGCGATTTCCCATCGGTGGAGCCAAGCGCTTCAAGTTCCTGGCTGGATACGACTATGCGGCAACGGTGACGCTCTACGACATGCTCCGCGGCCAGATCGACGCCCGCCTCAAGCTGAAGTTTTTCTGGTTTAGCAAGACCTTCAGGGCCAAGATTGCGTCCTTCGACGGCCTGCCGGAGCAGAATTTCGTGCTCGTGTCCGGGGGCACCAGTCCGGACGAGGACGTGAACCTCGGGACGGTCAGCATGCCGCTTCCCTTCGTTGCTCTACCAGCGGCGGAGTCTCTCGATCCACCGGGTGGCGGCACGCCTGGCACCGGCGGTGCTGCCGGCGCTGCCGGCGCTGCCGGTACTGGTGGATCAACCACTCCTCCAGTGGCGGTCCATTTCAACCCGAACGTCGTTGGCGCCCTCTTCTACGACACCCAGTGCGTACCCCCGCCGCCACCCACCGGGTGCCCACAGATCTTCGACTACAACGTCGCTTATCAGCCCAATGCGGAGGTCAGCGACCGGCTCGCGGTGTACGGCACGACTGGCGTCGATCTCCACGACCGAGCGAGACTGTTCACGGACTCGCCCGTCGATCCCGGTGGGTACGGTGACGTGGCGGTGCAAACCGGTCTGCTCCGGCTGCGCAACGACGTCTTCATCCATGATGGGTGGGGCGGGACCTCGCTCGATCGTTGGCAGAGGGGTTATGTGCACGACCT
>CAYRKE010000036.1:3843-5201 GCA_964424695.1 uncultured Polyangiaceae bacterium | reverse complement strand
GTCAATCACGGCGAAGGCGAAGAAGCCGGAGCCGTGGAGGTCGCGATCCGCGATACCTTCATCTGGAACGGCGTGCTCATCAACGGTAGCGGTCGCGAGAACGCTCACGTCTTTGGTTACTACGGGACTAGCCCGCTGCACCTGGTGAGCGAGTCCGCCTTCCAGGGGACAGTCGTTGCACCGAATGCCACCATGGAGCTCAACTCGAAGGACTATCGAGGCGCGTTCTACGCGAACTACCTTGAGGTTCATCAGGATGCGACAGTGACCTTCGATCCGTGTCGCGAGTTCTAGCGATCGTGACCACTAGGTAGGACAAAGCCCCCGGTGCCAGTCGCATCGGGGGCTTTGCTTTGGTGTTGGTTCAGAACCAACTGCGTCTCCGAGGCGGCCCGGCCTATTCGCAACCGTCGAAGTAGATGAACCCCTCTGTGAGAGGGCACGGCTCGCCCCCTCCTTCCGGCGCCAGATCGGGGCATTCGACCTTCACCAGCAGCACCGAACCGCCCTCGCTCAGCGTCGTACACGAGCACGCCGTGGTGGGGCCGAAGCTCTCGCTCTGGGTGGCTGCCGGCGTCACCACGATCCCACACTCCGACGCTTGACCCATGACCAGCGGGACCCGCGAAGCAAAGGAGATGCTACCGGCTCCCGTGGTGATGTTGATCTTTGCGTTTACGGGGTCACGGCCAAGGTACTCGCAGGACACGCTGGCTCTTGCGGTGTCAAGCGGTTCCCCATCGGTGATCACCTGCGTCGGACCGGCAGCCGTGACCGGATGCCCGCCACTGACAGTAGGGGCATCGATATAACCGCCCGAGATGGAACAGCCGGAAGGAATGTGGAAGGAGATGGCGCCTCGCGCCAAGCCAGGTGTGGGATCGCTGAGCGACGTGGACGAGCTACCGCTCGAGCTGGAACTCCCACCGCTATCCGTTGAAGGAGAGCCGGCCGAGTTGGAAGAGCCACCAGAGGACGGTCCTACGCCGCCCGAGTCTCCACCGCTGGAGGTGGACCCACCGGAGGCCGAATCTGACCCATCATCGCTGTTTGAACACGCAACGACTGGAGAAAATGCCAAGCTGCAAGAAATCAATGATGCGTAGCCAAGGTGCGTTGCTCTCATGCGGCGGAGAGTACTGCTACGACCCGCGCGCCGCAAACCCTTCCGGATGGGCTGTCGCCCGAAGTCCGGGAGCTACTATGGCCGCCGGTCCCCCGTCACTCTGACGCTGTGCTCACGAGCCTCCGACCACAAACGAGGCGGCAAGGAGGAACAGACGCGCAGCTCTCGGCACCGTTCTGGAGACCGTCATCGCAGCTGTAACTCTGCGGCGCCGGTGACCAAGGACGGGCAG
>CAYRKE010000036.1:0-3743 GCA_964424695.1 uncultured Polyangiaceae bacterium | reverse complement strand
CATCACCCAAGGCGCTTGCCGTGGGGGCGAGCAACAACGGGTGCCCCCCACGCAGCAGGAGAGCGGGCTGACCGAATCCTAGGATTCCGCGTCGTGTCAGGCTCGATTGCGCTGCCGTGCCTGAGCCCCGCGAACGGATCTCATTGTCGAGGTGTCTCGCGGCGCCAACGCTGACGCTTCTTCTTTCACTGCCGGAGTTCTTGATATAGGTTCCGCCCTGGCTCAGCCCCGGAATTAGAGCGAGCCACTCGGAGGAAGTTATGAAAATGGAGAGGAGCGTGCGAAGCCCGCAATTGCTGTCGGGTCTCGCCGCGTTGATTTCTAGCGTCGGATTGATGGGGTGCGCCGGAGACGTCGACGACGAGGAGGCGTCGACGATCCGGCAGCGGATTGTCAATGGTGACCATTTCGGTCCCGGAGGTGACTACGCCTTCAGCACGCACCATAACCCGTTCAATCTCGTGAAGGTGTTCAATCACGGCGCCAAGACGGGGGCCGGCATGGTGGATGCTGGCGCAGGCAGCGGAGTCATGCTTTCGGATCAGTGGCTCCTTACCGCCGCGCATGTTGCTTTCAACGGCAAAGTGAATCGCGCCTCGCGCAACTACGAGCTGTTGATTGGGATGCCCACGCCCGCTGGTAGATTCGTGCTGCGGCCTGTTGCCGTCGATCGCGTGATTGTTCATCCAACCTTTCGACTGAACCCTTCAAACTCGCATTCCAATCCCTACGGCGACGATATCGCCGTGATCAAGTTGGCGACCTCGTATCCGGGCTTGAATCTCCCTTATGCCAAGGTGGAGAGCAGCACGGTCTCGGTTCCTTTGTCCGCTGTGCATGGCGGCTTCGGGTTGGATATTCAGGGGAACACGGTTCACGATTCGTCTCGACCGCTCTTTTATCAACCCTATGTCGGCGGGCGCGTCCCTCACGACTTCAACACGGTCGGTCCCTTCGGCGACCTTCTCAAGAGCGACGCGACCTCGGAGCCCCAGTACGCGGCACCGGGTGATTCCGGTAGTCCCATCATCGTCGAGCGGTTCCAGACGGATGGCACGATGGATCCGCGGATTGTGGCGATTCAGAGCTACACCTGGCCAAACGTCGCAAACCAGAACGCGATTCCGGTGAACGGCATCTTCTCGGTGGCGATTGAAGGGAACCTGACGAGCTGGATCGAGTCCGCGACAGCGTATGCCAACTCCTGGCGCCGTTTCAACATCAACGGGGGGGGCCGCGCGGACGACGTTTTCCTCCGCTGTGAGGCGGGCGTCCCGAGCGTCTTCGTCTACTCAGGTGACGCGACGACGACGCCGGTCATGCAGTTGACCATCCCGAATCCTCCGAGCCCCATCCCGCCATTCCCGCCATGCGTGAGTCCAGTAGCGAGCGTGGGGGACTTGAACGGAGACTCTTTCTCCGGCCTTCCCTTGGGAGACGTCGCTTTCGTGCTGGGAGACATGCTCTATGCAGCGCTGGGAACGAATGCGTCCGGTTCCGGAAGCTCATTCGATATGGATCTCGGAGCACCCAAGGGCACCGCTCTTACGACGAGTGGTGCATCAGGGATGCAGGTTGCGGATATCGATAGCGATTCCCAGGGCGAGATCATCGTCGACTTCTCTGATGGAACCCAGCAGGTGTTCAATAGTGACACCTCGGGCAATCTGACGGAGAAGACCAATAGTCGGCGTGTCGCGTTGGGGGATTTCAATGGTGATGGGAACCCAGATTCGGCGATGGTCTGGGTCAACTCGTCGAATCACCTCTATGTCGACTACAACATCAGTGGGTTCCAGAAGGCGCTCAATAACGATATGTACTCGACGTTGCTTGGGGGCGAGGTGAAGCTTCACACTGGGCGGTTCAGTGGAGCGACCTCTGCCGACGGTTCGCCGCGCGAGGATCTGCTGATCGAATTCGACGGTCACCTCTTCCTGGCCGTGCCGAATCAGAACGGCGTGCCGGTGGTCCAGGGTGAGTCGCTGCCGTCTGGGTTGCCAGACCTCGTCGCAGTGGAGGTGCTGGATCAAGGTCTGGCGTCCACGGTCAACCTGAGCTTCAGCGACGGGACCACGCGAGAGTTCGTTTTGGAGAGCGACGGGACCTTCGCGCCGACGGAAGAATCTCTGGTTGGCTTCCCCACCAGCGATGGCGGGGACGGGAAGTTCCTGATGATTGGGGGGCGCGACTTGAACACGGTGGTCGATGCGCGCACCGCATTCTACATATCGGAGCCGGTGGACGCGAGCGGGGCACCGACCGGTGATCCGCTCAGCATCCAGGTCTTTGATGCAGAAATGAGCGGCGTTTTCGATAATCCGGGCGCCGATCCGGAGATCCGCACTTGCATCAAGCTCATCGCGGATCCTGAGCCCGGAGTGGTGGACGCGGACGAAGGGTGCCGCTTCGAGCCAGGCGATTCCGATGCGGTCTGTACCAACGTCGTCAAGCAGGAGGATGAGCTCGACGTAGGGTTCCTCGACGACGAATGGTGGACCTTCTTCCACAGTGGTGTGGGAGGAGACGCCCATGACCCCGCGGCCCAAAATGCCGCGGGCGTGCACTGGTACCGCCTCGAAATCAGCGTGAGCCGGGGGTGCGGCGCTGCTCCAGAAGTGGGGAGCGGATCGCTGAACTCGTACAAGGTTCGCACAAACGGCACGCTCCGTACTGCCCACAGTGTCACGATTCGTGGTTCGGACAGCAGCGGGCCGTGGTCGACGCCGGGTTCTGGAGTTCCAAGCTCCGACAAGGACTATGACGGAAATTTCGACATTCCGTTTGCGGTCGGCGCGAGCACCGAGAGGTTCTCGTTCGCGGAGCTCACCGGTGTGAGTCACATAACCCTGAGCCAGGCTGATGCCGACGATCTCGGGCTCGACGGTGTGGCCGACGGGGCGAACACGGACATTCGCTACCAGCTTCTGCGTGTAGCCAGCGGCGGGAGCACGACTCCCGTCGAGCTGGAGTTCATCGAGGGGCCACACCCATCGTCGCCTACCGGAGAAATGACGACAGTTGACATGCCGTCGGGTAACTTCAGTGGAGACTCACCCGAATTCGACGTACATGCTACGACCGAGACGGTAAGTCAGGGGCGCTATGCCTGGACATGGTCAGGTGTCGGAAGTGCCAACTCAATCCACCTGCTGACACCCACCGGTTCCCCGATTCACCACGAGTTTGTGGGGAGCAATGGGCGCTGGCTGTCGTCGAGTCGACTTGGGACACCCGGCGATTGGAGCGGCGATCCGAGTCTGGGTGCCTACTTGCCGATCGCTCTGGGGAGCGGCGGATTCGGCGCTGCTGTCGATGTGACGAGCGTCGCTCAGGCTCAAGCCATCCTCACGCTGCCAAACGACGCAGCAGAAGGGATCCTTCTTCGCGAGCTCCTCGCCTTGAAGCTCAATCGCGCGCGCGCGGAGGCGTCGGCCGACCCAATCGGCGCAGCGATTGTCATGAGCAGCAACTCGTCAGTTGCCGAGCTGGAGCAGGCCGGCGACGAACTCGTGCGCACCGGGGCAGATATCGACCTCGACGCGATGCTGCTGATTTCCCTGTTGGGCGCCGCAAACGATGGCCTGGTGACCTACCTGGCACCGGAGCAGAACGAGTTCGGGGCTCAGGATACGGACGGTGATGGTATTGCGGACGGTCTCGACAACTGCGCGCAGATACCGAACCCTGACCAGGATGACGCAGACCGGAATGGGCAAGGGGACGCGTGCGAACCGGTGCCA
>CAYRKE010000035.1:40134-48376 GCA_964424695.1 uncultured Polyangiaceae bacterium | reverse complement strand
GCCCTCACCTCGATGGGGGCAGCCCAAACCGTTCGAGAATCGCGCTCGCTGATTTTGATCGGCGAGCACCATTGTCTGCTCGAGTGGTCTTTCCTGCCACCATCGGTTTGGATGCCTGCAGTGTCAGGATGCCGCACAAACGAGTAGGGGCCAGCGGAACATCCGCTGGCCCCTGCCTCGAACATACCCTAACTACAAACCGCAAACGAAGAACTGTCGTCAGCCGAACGCAGCCTCTGCGTCGACACCATCCTCATCCTCCTCGCCGGAAACCGTCACCGGATCCAGCTCCGGACTCGATAACCTGGGGAGTCGGCGTTTGCCGACGGGCCCCTCGTCCACATAGTCTCGGAGCGCAGTCATGTCACGCAAAGCCTCCAGCTTGGCCAGTGCCTTGACTTCGACTTGACGGATTCGTTCACGAGTGAGGTTCATGATCGCTCCTACGTCTTCCAGTGTTGTGCCGCCTCTGTCAGCGACATCGAGCGCGCACGACTCGCCCATCTCCCAAACCTCGATGTCAGGGAAATTTAGCTTGATCGCCCCGGTCCTCGGAGACACATCGATATACAGGTGATGCTTGCACGACACGTACGGACAAGGCCGCGGTCCGTCCGCACATTCGGCGCGATTCCTCGGCTTGTAGTAGTCACTTTCCGGATAAAGGAGGCGACCGAACTCAAGCTCGCGCTTCGTCATGCGCTTGACGCTGATGGTACGAGCTCGCACGTCGCGCTTCCGCCTCGACCGCCGCTGTTCCCGAGTGATTCGCTCACTCTGACCAGGGGCAGCTGCGCTCGGCTCCTCATTGACTTCGTGAATTTCCCCGACGGCGAGTCGTTTTGCTTGCATAACGGATGCCTCCCGATGCCTTCCGGGCGTACCAGAATCAGACCAAGCCAACGGTCGAGCGACCATGCTCAGGCCCCCGCTCGTCGCCGCAATGTGGACGGAACTCGCCATTTGCCCGACAAATAGTCGAGAGAGAGCGCCTCGAGGACGGCTGCCCCGGAGATCCCCCGCTCAAGCTCTCGAGACCCAGTTGATGCTTCTTCATGATGCCGCCATCCGCTCAGCAGTGTGTTGACGGGCGGTCAGCCGAGTCTCAATGGCCCGGAGACGAGTCAGAAGCTCCTTGCTGAGCTCCCGCGCATCGCTCACCTGCCGAGCAACGGTCTGAGCGTAACTACCCATTGACTTGCGCTCTCGAAGGACACGCTCGACCTTCGCAAAGATGCTGGAAAGCGTGTGCTCAAGCTGCTCGAGCTCGCTCCGCATGAACAAGAACTCACGCTGAATCTGTTCGATGGTGTAACTCTGCGCCATCATCAGCTTGATGTTGAGAATCTGACGGACGACAGAGACCGGGTAGATTCCCTGCGAACCCTGGTGCTTGCCCTTCCGCCCAACTCGCACGCTGCGTGGAAGCAGTCCGAGCTGGACGTACTTACGAAGCGTCGCCTCACTGAGCGGAATCCCGTGATTCGCGAAGAGATCTAGGATTTCCGCGGAGCTCAGTCCTGCGCGATGGCGCTCCTCGATGCGCTCAAGCTCCTTGTCCTCGATGGTCTTCATCGCCGCGTCTCCGCTGCCGGCCCTCGGCAGGGTGGAACGAACGCGAATATATTCTACTCAGTGGATCGGCCAAAATGAATTCCACGCCATTTTTTGCGGATGGAACAGCGAAGCTCCATGCCCGCTAGATTCGCACGGGGCACTGACATAGACTGTCACACCTAACGGAATGTCCATGGAGCCAATCGACCGTCCATTGGCTGTCGGCGCTGTCATGGCCCCTGACTGAATCCCACTCAAGCCGATCGGCCGCTCGCTCCATCGTCCCTGGTGCCTCGTGACCGCCGCAAACGTCGCTCCGTCATCCGGTAGGTGGGAGCCTCCGGCACCCCAAGAATGCCCCGAGCCCACCTTGTCAGGAGATCACAGATCTCCAGTCGTGGCGCACGACCTCAATCACCGACACGCGGTCGAACGCGGCGAGATGCGGAGCTCCAGTCCGAGAGGGCACTCGGTGGAAGTCCCAGCAAAGGGAAAAGGCCTCCCCTCTCAGCCGACGAGCCGATCCCCCGAAGACGAGTCCCTGACAAGACATCGAATGGGCGGTACCGTTGGGGCGATGACGGGTTCAGTCGAACGCGACGTGAAGGCGGGCGGAGTCCGGCTTCGCCTGCTCGACGCTGGCGAGGGGCCGCCCGTCCTCCTCCTGCACGGGATGTTCGCTGATCGGACGACGTGGGCGCCGATCGTCGAAGCACTGAGTTCGGAATTTCACTTCATCGCCCCCGATCTGCCCGGGTTCGGAGAGAGCGAGAAACCCCCCGCCAAACGCTTTCGCTACAGTATCGACGCCTTCGTAGAATGCATCGCAGACCTGTACGCAGCGCTTGGTCTTGGCCCTGCCGCAGTTGTCGGACATGGGCTCGGTGGTGCCATCGCGCTGTCACTCGGTACGCGGCACGCCGAGCTCGTGTCACGACTCGTCTTAATCGACGCGCAGTGCTACCCAGCTCGGCTCGATCTGCACTGGCGTCTCGCACGGCTTCCAATCGTAGGCTCACTGGTCATTCGCCAATTCTTCGGGAAGACAGCGTTCCGCGCGCTCTATCGTGAGAGGCTCCTCGGGACGAGGAGTGCTGTGCCACTCCGACAGATCGACCGGTACTTCGCGCAGTTCAACGCACCACCTGCGCGAGAGAGCGCGCTCGCCACCCTGCGAGCAACCCATGACACCCGGGCACTGGTCGCCCAGACCGCCCGCGTTCAAGCCCCGACGCTCGTGGTCTGGGGCAGGCATGACCGAATATACCCGGCGGCGTTCGGTCAACGCCTTGCCCATGAGATCCATGGAGCAGGGTTCGAGCTGGTGGATGCGGGACATTCTGCCCACGAAGAAGCCCCCGCGGCCGTCGCAACCACGCTGTCACGGTTCCTGCGCGCGGAACGGCCCTCCCGTCATCGCGGTACCGTCCGACTCGCCAACGAGATCCGCGCCCCGCGCTAGCGCGGCCCCCCGCGCTCACTCTGAATCAGCGGTCACGAATCTCGAACCGTGGAGGGAGTGGCATCAAGTGGTGCATCCCTTTGGGGTGGTGCCCCACCCCGAGCGCCCGCGCCTGCTATTTCACTGGGAATGACGCCGTTGCAGGTAACCCTGTGGCCACAGGCGATGCGTATGGCGGACTCGGCGAGCCTCCCTGGCGGGACCCAGGTGGGGCGACACTATCACCCATTCCGTCATTGGGGGGAGCGGCGCCTCGATGTGTGTCGAGACCATCCCCGAAACCGGACCCTGGACGAGCTTCAGCACCTCGATCCGACGCGGAACGCTGTCCCAAAGCCCCTTGCGCGACCGATCCGTTGTCCCCCGACGACTCAGCACTCGGGGCTGAGGTGGCGACTCCCGCTGAGGCCTGCGGCTGTGGTTCTGGCGGGGCCGCAGCAGCCGCCGCGCTCACTGAACTCGATGTGTCCGGTACGAGCGCGCGTTCCGAGCGACTCCTTCCTCGCAGTAGCGACAACACGAAGCTACCAAGTACAATCGCCACGGCTACCCCGAGGATCCCGGCGACGAGCTTCGCCATCAATACCCGGCGCCGCTCCTGCTCCGGACTTCGAGTCAGACCCGCGATCGAGTCCAGTTCGATTTCCTCAGACTCCTCAGCCAAAGGCAGAGACACCCCCGGCCGCTCCGAGGGACCGCCTGGATAGCTACCGTCTTCCCCACGAGCGAAGAAATCCGAATGAGTACCCGTGGAGTCCGGACCATGCCCGGCTCGGTCCACTTCCAGGGCAGCACGAAGGAGGGCAGCAGCGGCAGCGTCGTCTTCCCCCTGGTCACGGAGGACAGTGGATGGCTGGCGTTGCGTGTTGCTGGTGTCTTTCCGAGAGTGGACTGCGGCACCGTACGCCCCTTCCTCGATGGGCTCGAGCGCTACACTCTCGTCGTCCACGCCTAATGGCACTGCGGTTTGCGGCTCCCCCTCGTCTCCGCCCCACGGCTCGGCCTCTGACTCGCCAGCCCCGAATTCGTCAACCGCGGCGTGGCCGGCAACGACCCGCGGCTGGGCGCTGCCGTGCTTCGGTGCCTCGCTGTCGAATGGCTCGGGCTCATCCGCGTCTGCCAGAGTCTCGATCCGGCCGTCATCAATGACGCGAGCAGGAACTGCGATCATCGCGGAAGCCCTGATCTGCGGCCCTGGCATCGCCCCGGACGGGGGTCTGAGGGTGCGAGGCGCTGGAGCGCCATCCGATGTCGCAGACGAGGCGGTGGAGTGAGCTTTGGCCGCGGCGGTGGCGGCAGCCAGAGCGGCTGGCCCGATCCCGAGCTGGGTGCGGGCTCGCCCTTCATCCGTCATTCGAACGACCCGCGCTGGAGCAACCTGGGGAGCCGGCGGAGGCTCGGTGGGGATAGGATTGAACGGAGGACGCTCGTCGATACCGCGATCGGCCCCCCCCGGAGCATGAGAAATCGCACCCCACCCGGGAACGACATCCGGTGCCGCCTGCGGTCGGAACGAGGACTGCCCGGTGCGGGGAGCGGCGCGCGAGACAGCTGCTGCGTCGGCAGGCGGACGAGAAACAGAAGAGGAAACCGATGCGGCGCGCGACGGTTGGAGGCTGCCGCGCTCCGCGGGCCAGGCTTGAGACCGGACCGCATCGGCTCCTGCGGCAACAACGGGCGCCGGACGAAGCCCGGCTGGTTGTTCACCACTCAGCCCACTCAGTGTTTCGCGCTCCCCCCTCGACTCGGACGCCTCCCACCGAGAGCTGTCTGGCGGCCGAAACGAGGGTTCTACCGGCGGAGCAGACGGGCGCCACGAACGCACCGGCAGCGCGCTGAGAGCACCCGCAGGAACGACTTCATCGTCCGGATCAGATCTACGGTGCCAATTCTCTCCCTCTGCCGCAGGCGCCCCGCTGTCCGCCGGAGCACGATGGGAACGCTGAGATGCGCGAACCAGCCCCTCGAAGTACAGCTTGGAGACCGTGGACAACGTGGAAAGGTCCTCGAACGGCGACTCGTCAACGACTTCCATGAGGGATCGGCTTCCGTCGAGCAGCCTCAGAATGCCGTTCAGCTCGTCAGGTATCTCATTGAGCCGCTGAGCGAGGACGTCATGATCGATTTCAAACGCCGTGGTGAGGGGCGGCAGTTGCTCCAGCAGTCGCCCCCACTCGTCGACGCGCCGCATCCCCTCCATGAGCAGTCCCTGAGTCGACGTGGGGATGATGTCCTCGCACTGAACGGGATGGAACTCGACCTGGAAGGTGCCTTCGGTCCAAATGAGGGCGCGATAGACCGCTTCTTCGCCTCGCAGATGGCCGAGGGTGGCGTCCACAACCTTGCCGTCGCGGAAGAAGACGGTGGCGACCCGGTCGAGGGCATCCCGGATGGTTGCGACACCGCTCTTCCGACTGACCTCGAAGGTCTGGAGAAGATCGACGACCCCCATGTCAGCAAGGGAGCCGCTCAGGTGCGTCCGTGCCCCGGCCACCGCGCTGTTCGTCGCGAGGCGTTCCTGCGTCTGCCGCGCGAGAAGCACGTTGACTCGCGCGATGAGCTCGCGGACGAAAATGGGCTTCGTCAGATAGTCCTCGACGCCCAGCTCCAGACCCCGAATCTTGTCCTCGATCGATTTCTCGCTCGTGAGGAAGACCACCGGAATCGGTCGATACTCCGGCTGGAGCTTCAGCCTACGAACCAGTTCGTATCCGTTCAGCCGAGGAAGGCGCGTGTCGGTCAGCACCAAGTCGGGTGTCGAGAGCTCGATCTTCGACAACGCGTCCATGCCATCCGTGGCTGTCGTAACGCTGTAACCAGCCTTGCGCAGACTCACCTCAAGGACCCGCACACTTCGAGGGTCCGCATCCACCAGAAGAAGCTTTTGCTTAGCCACTAGGCCACCGTCACCGTCTATCCTCAACCAACGCGGACCGTGTCTCCCCGCTTCACAGGCCGCGCAGGCCGAGTCGTCATTGTGCCCAGGGATCGACGATGTCGCCACCGCTTAGCGCCGGCAATCGGCTCGGGGACGGTGGGTTCACCGGCGACGGTGCCGGCTGAACCTGCTCGGGAGCAACCCGGGTCGGACGTACCGACGTCGGGAAGGCCTGCGGAGTCCGTCTCGGAGGCGCCGGCGCAGGCCGCGGCAAACCGGCGCGGTGAACGTGCCTTGTAGCGGCCGCTGGCCCGATTGTGCTCGAAATCGTGGGGGCATCCACGGGGTCTGCTGGCCCGGGAGCCGCGGGAGCGACCGCATCGGGCGTTGTGGTGGCGACCGGACTCCCGAGCATCGGGCCCGAC
The DNA here is from genome assembly GCA_964424695.1 of uncultured Polyangiaceae bacterium. GTDB lineage: Bacteria > Myxococcota_A > Polyangia > Polyangiales > Polyangiaceae > JAEWRL01. The sequence goes on along the minus strand of CAYRKE010000035.1, from coordinate 42,054 downwards.
GCTGGGACTGTGGGTGGACAAGCCGACAACGCTGCCGAGGGACGAGCAGCCGGAACGGCGCCCACCGTCTGCGTGCCCGGCCCCGCATTCCGGGGCACGAGGAGTAGATAGATGAGCGCAATTACGGAAACCACCGAACCGCCAGCGATAACCCACGACAATGGTCCCCCTAGTGAGTTTCCGCTGCGGCCTTCCTCCACGACCCGCTCGAGGACCCACGGCGGGTCGGCTGCCAGACGCGGCGGCGGAGCAACTGCCGTTTCCCGATTTCTGAGCGAATCGACTCCAGGGTCGGGGCGCAACGGGGGCCCGTCACCTTCGGCAGCGCGGACAACTCGACGCAAGGGAGCGCCAGAGGAGGCCTCAAGACTACGCTCAAAACTCCGAAGCTCGGCGACGAGCTGATCCATCCCGTCGAAACGCTGAGAGGGCCGCTTCGCCAGGCAGCGCAGAATGATGTCCTCGAGCGCTCCGAGGCAGTCGCTCCCCAGCAGTTCGCTGGGCCGAGTGGGCATGATGTGCAGATGCTGGGTCAAGACGCCCATGTAGGTATCAGCCTCGAATGGGGTTCTGCCGGTTGCCATCTCGTACATCACGACACCGAGCGAGTAGACGTCGACGCGATGGTCCAGGGGCTCGCCCGCGGCTTGTTCGGGGCTCATGTAGTGCGGGGTGCCAAACACCATACCGTCGCGCGTGAGCTTGCTCGCGCCCGCAACCTTCGCCAGCCCGAAGTCGAGCACCTTCACGATCGGAGCTTCGCTATCGAGCGCTGCAACGTTCACGTTGTCCGGCTTGAGATCCCGATGGATAACACCAGCATCGTGAGCTGCCCCAAGCCCTTCTGCCAAGGGCCGGACGATCCGCGCGATATCTCCAGCTGACAGAGACCCGTGATCGCGAATGACTTGGCTCAGGGAGCGTCCCTCCAGCAGCTCCATGACAAAGAAAGGCTGTCCGCTGTCCAGCTCACCGAAATCGGTGATCTGCACGACGTGGGGACTGCTCACCGAAGCTGCAGCCTTGGCCTCCAACGTAAAACGCTCAGCCAGCGCCGCATCCGACGCCAGCTCAGGCTTGAGAACCTTGAGAGCAAAACCACGTCCGAGCGAACCGTGTCGGGCACGGTACACGCGCCCCATGCCCCCCTCCCCCAGCACACACTCGATCTCGTAGCGTCCCGCGACCGTTGAGCCAAGCAGGGGATCCGACCCGAAGTCCCAGGGGCGCGAGGGCCCTAGCGACTCCCCGTCGAAGGGACAGAACCGTGCGTCCCCCGAAAACCGCGCGCCGCACGCCGGACATGCCTTTGCCTGAGACGCACTCTCCACTTTGGGTTCCTGAACGCAATAGGAACTGAGGGATACGGTCGCCCCCTCGGAGTGCTGAACCCGAGCTGGCTCGCCCCGAAACTGGGGTCTGGTCTGGTCCTCACGCGACACTCGAATCCACCGTACCCTACGACGCCCGCGCGCTCCAACTGGTTTGGGGTAATCACGAGGGATACGTGAAAGCCAAGACGAACACCAATGTCTCGACTTTCACAGGGAAACGAGTGACCGGTTTGGCGAGAACGGGATCAGCCCCCCGGCGCGCTCAGCGGAGTCCCGCACGACGCGCAGAACCTTGCCCCAGCCGGGTTGGGCGCCGCGCACTTTCCACAGGTGCCACCATTCCCGCCAGCCTGAACCGCGGGCGCTGAGTGAACCCCTGCCCCGGCGCCAGGGACCGCGCCGCCCGGAGCAGGCGCGGCAGCCGCAGCGGGTACCGGCGGGACCGCCCCGGCCACCACCGGTGGGTAGCCCGGCGTCTGGGGATACCCAGGAACCTGCCCTGGCGGATAGCCGGGAGCGGCGTGGCCCTGCGGCGCTGGGTAGCCCTGCGGCGCTGGGTAGCCCTGCGGCGCTGGGTAGCCCGGCG
>CAYRKE010000035.1:0-40034 GCA_964424695.1 uncultured Polyangiaceae bacterium | reverse complement strand
GCGGCGCTGGGTAGCCCGGCGCTGGATACCCCTGCGGCGCTGGGTAGCCCGGTGCGGGGTAACCTGGCGGGGGATAGCCCGGGTAACCGGGCGCGGGATAGCCTGGTGGGGGATAGCCCGGCATGGGCATTCTTCCGCCAAAACCCATGCCTGCACCGAGGCCCATCCCCGCGGCGATACCGGCCCCAGCCATTCCTGCAGCCGCTCCTTCGCCCCCCTGCGCCATCCCCTGCCCCATCCCCATCATGGCCTCGGCACCGGCGTACTGCTGGTAGCGAGCCATGTCGAGCTGTTCGACATAGCGAGCACGATTGGCATAGTCTTGGTCGAGCTGGAATTGCCTCGCCTGAGCCTCGGCCTCTGCCTTGCCGACCGAGATCCGAGCCTTGCGGGCATCGATCTTCGCCTGGACGATCTGATCCTGAAACTCGTCCACCCTCGCCTGATCCTCCTCCGACAGGTTCAGGTTCAGCTTGGCGATCTCGAGGATTTGCACGCCAATCTGGGCAAGATCTGGACACTCCTTGACGATCGACCGTGCCACGTCAGCGCCGGCCGTGCCGAAATCCATCATGGTGAAGTCGCCCGACTTGAGAAGTCGAGTCAGTGTCGAGCGCACCCCCATCATCAGCTGATCGCGAACCCACTGCATGGCTCGATCTGGATCCGCCGCCCCCGTCTGCCCGACGAACTCCAGCACGAACCGAACGGCATCCGCGACTCGGAAGGAGTACGTGCCGAAAGCCCGAGGATTCACGCGGATATCGAGCTCGGGATCCCGCATCGACCCAATGGGCCCCCCGAATCCTTGGTTGTACTGAGGCTTGGTGGTGACGAAGTAGATCTCGCTGATGAAGACGTCCCCACCGGTGAACTTGTCGACAATGGAGTTGAGGAACGGGATGTTCTGGGTCTGCAGCGTGTGACGTCCCGGACCGAGCGCCCCGACGTAGCGCCCATCCTTGAAGAAGAGGGCGACCTCGTCAGAGTCAACGGTCAGCTGACTCCAGAACGGAAAGGTCTGATCGGGATGTTTGTAGACGACCTTGTCTTTGAACGCGTCGTCGCGCGCAATCATCATGCGCTGCACGCCACCCTTGACGAAGTCGATGATTCCCATGTCCTGACCCTTCCTCAACGTGAACTCGCCGGAGCAGAGCCCCATGCGATACCACTCGGTAACATGCTCCTGGGGAACAGTCTCACCGAACCAGCAATGCTCGGAGAATAGACACGGGCGCCCCACTCCGCAACTTGCGTGCCGCTCATGGGGACGCGGCCCCCGCGGGGCCTCTCTGCTCACGACGTGAGCCACCAGGGGCGCAAACCTCACTCCGCTGACCACAGGATTCACCGGCCAGGCCCGCGAACCTAGAGGAGTTCGATCGCCGCCCCTTCCCTGCGGAGTCGACGCATCGGCGCGCCGTGATCGTCCTCGCCAGGCCGCGCGCGCCGCGTATCATGGCCTGTCATGACGATCGCGGTTGACCTTGAGCTTCTCCCCCCGGCTGCCCGAAAGGTGCTTTCCCCAGGTGCTCCCAGGCCGATGCGGCTCATGGCCGCCAGAGGAGTCGTGCCTGGCGCCAAGCCGGCCGAGCTCGTCACAATCCTCCTTGCCCTGGCTGGGGATGCTGACCCCGCCGTGGGCAAGACCGCGGGGGAGACCCTGAGCAACCTTCCCCCGCCGACGTTGAACGGAGCGCTCCAAGGCGAGCTCCAGGCGTTCGCATGCTCAGAACTGGCCAACCGGTTCTCAGACAACGAGGCTGTCGTCGAGGCCCTGCTGCGCCAGCGAGCGCTACCTGGGGAAGCGCTCGAGCTTCTGGCCAGCCGCGCGGACGAAGCAAGAGGGGAGATCATCGCCACGAACGAACAGAAGCTCCTCGAACACCCGCCGGCCATCGAGAAGCTCTACATGAACCGGCATGTGCGCATGTCGACCTCCAATCGAATCATCGAGCTCGCGGTTCGAAACGGTATTCGGCTTGGCCTGCCCGCATTCGACGAAGTGTCCGCCGCCATCCTCGATGAACTCATTCCCGAGCGTTCCGATGCGCCGGATCCGGGAGACGAACTGTTTCGAGACACACAGGCTCTGGCAGACCAGACCGTGCAGTCCGAAGAGAGCGATACCCATGACGTCGACGATGAGGGCACGGAGACACTCAAACCCAAGTTTGTGCCGCTCTACGCCAAGCTGAGTCAGATGACGGTAACGGAGATGATCCGCGTCGCCACCCTGGGCACGTCCGCAGAACGCCTGCTTTTAGTACGGAGCCCGAACCGACTGGTCTCGAGCGCTGCGATCAAGAGTCCGTTGCTCAGGGAGAACGATGCCGTGGCCATCGCCTCGAGCCGCAGCGTGAGCGACGAGGTGCTCCGGGTCCTGGCCCGCAATCGCGAGATGACCCGGAGCTACCAGGTCAAGCTCGGCCTGATCAGCAATCCCCGTACCCCGTTCACATTCGCCTCGCAGTTCATCCCCATGCTGCGCGACGCTGACCTTCGACTCCTCGCCAAAAGCAAGAACGTGCCCGCGGCGGTAGGTCAGGCGGCGCGACGCCAGCTCATGAGAAAGCAGGGAAAGACCAAGGAGTAGCGCTCGAGATCGAGCCCGCTAGGTCGTCGAACGCTCGCGCCCTATTCTCGTCGGAAACGCCGCCGCCGTGACCCCCCCGGACAGCGCCCCTCTCGTTTCGATGTCAACTTCCGTATCGGCTTCCGTATCGGCGGCGCTGGATGAGTCAGTCGAATTCGTCGAGCGGACGCCGATCCAGGGTGGCGCCGAACGGCACCCAACCGGCCTCAAAGGCATCCTTCGTTGGACGTCCCGCCGCCCTGCCCTCAACCCTCATCCGGCGGGAGGTGAGCCGCGATCTTGGCCTCACGATCCTTCGCAGCTTTCTTGACTTTCTCAGTGTCAACGACGAACGCCGCGGTCCGTTCTTTGGCTTCCAGCTGTTTGCGATACTGCTCCGCCTCGTACTTGTGCTTGAACGGCCCGATGCGGACTCGATGCCAGACCCCACGACCGGGCACGTCCGCCGCCAGCTCGTAAGCCGAGTGCCCGCGTTTGCGCAGCTCCGCCGCGAATTTTTCCGCGTCCTGCTTGTCCCGAAAGCTCGCGACCTGGATCTGAAAGTTGCCCTCGCTACCTGGAGGTGCCTCCGCCACCGACCCGTCGAGGTGCGAGACCTTGGCAGCGAGCGCCGTCATCGGATCCTTGGGCGATTGAATTACCGGGGAGGCGTTCAGCAGCGGCCCCGCGGGCAGAGGAACAACTGGCAACCGATCGGCGGCAGCTGGGGGAAGCAGGGCGTCCGATCCGGGAGGCAGGCTCCCCGTCTGGGGAACGATCAACTTCCCCCGTTCGTCGCGAACCGCAACCATGGCCGTCGTCGGGTTCGGCTCGTCGCTCAGCACCCCTGCGAATGTGGCTTCGTTGGGTTGAAGCACGTCGGGAGCCACCTCGCCGGACTTGGCGCGGTGAGTCTCGACCAGCTCGGCGAGCGCCTGGTCGTCGGATACTCGTGGGGGACTCGAGCTCTCGCGACTCATGAACGCAACGAATCCGAGGGCTCCAAGGCCCACGGATGCCAGAAGAAGGACAGCCAATCGCGGCGACCTACCTCCCCTGTCATCCTCTTGGATATCCTCGAGATTGCGAACATTGGCGGTGTCCATGGCTGCTCTCCGACACTCCTTCAGGGGACTCAACCGGCGTCCCCGCGCACCGGCAGGCCCGTCAGGGGCCGCCCCGGCCAGGGCGTTCCGCCGTCCGATCTGCGCAATGCGTGCATCGATCGTCACCTACCGCCAGCCGCGAAGCAGGCCCAGTTTTCGGCAACTCCCCGTCAGCGGTCCTGGCCCCCGGGTTCCGCGCTTGCTAGGCGAATCGGGTCGTGCGCAGGATCCTCCTACTCCTCATCTCTTCTCTGGCCCCAGCGTGTGAGTCCACCGATACCGTGCACGCGGGGCAACTCATCCTCACTCCGGGAGCCGAGACGTCCCCTTGGGACGTCTCTCCCCGAGCAACCTCGGCCCGGCTCTATACCGTATCCGCAGATGGAACGCGAGAGGATGGCGCCGAAGCTAACGTTCCACTGGAAACGCTGAACGTAAACAGCAACACCGTCAGCGCTTATGGCTTCGATGGCTTCGACATCGACGGACACCGCGTGCTTGGCGGGCGCTCGTTGTTCCTGGACGCAGAGGCGCTCGCCGATTCCTCGCTGCCCGTGTTCTACTCGCGGGCACGTACCTTCGCGCGCCCCCCCGGGGAATTCCCGCTGCCGCCTGGAGGCGCGCCCGTGCACAGCACCCTGCAGGGGCGGTACTGGGTGACGCTCGTCCCCAATGATGACGGAACGATGACGCTGATGGGCTACGACCTGCTAGCCTGGAATGTGGATCTGGATGAACTGGAAATCGGTTGTCCGTCCCCTCCGTGCGAGCCGACCGCCCTCGCATGCTCAGACTGGATGATGCTGGTCTTGGGCAACTCCTGGGGCGTCTGGGTGGATCTGGAAACGGGTCGATCAGGTGAAGTGTCACTGCCGGAAGGCCTCGATAGCTTCGCGGAGCTCTCAGGATCAAAAACCGTCAACAGTCCGGCTGATCGCGCATTCATCGTCGGGCCTTCCCGTACCGCGGAAGCGAGCAACGCCGTGTTGGTGCTGGAGCCAGACGGCACGCTCACCGTGCTGCGCACTCGGGCAGCTCGACGAGCCGCCGCCGCCCTCTGGGTGGACGGAACCGGTCTGGTGGTGGTCGGAGGTACCGACGCCGCCGCCGCTCTGGAAGCGATCGGGGAGGAGGGCGACGAATTCGTCGAACTCGCTTTCCCGAGCTTCCCGGTGTACTCGTCCCAGGTGTCGTTCGATGCACCGAGGTTGGTCAGTCTGGGAGGCTTCCTGGGCGATGGGTCGCCTGCTGCGGGCGCCACCTTCGACCTCGACTGTGTCGAGGCCTGCGAGGCCGTACAGCTGCCGCTCGCACTCGGTATCGCGGGCGGAGTCGCGACCAAGAGCGAGGACGCAACGTACACCGTAATTGGCGAGGACGGTGAGGGCTTCACCGTCGGCTCCGTCGTCGATACACAAGCCAGCTCGGTCAAGGCTATTCCCAGCCTTCGCAAACGTCGGAATGCAGGCTATGCCATACTGCCGACGGGCCATCTCGGAGCCATCGGTGGGGATACCAGCCAGGATGCTGCTAAACGACGTGTGGAGCTCGTCCTGCCGTAGAACGACGTCGGGCGATTCCCCAAGCGATGCCGAGGTAGCAAACCGAGCGGTTTCGGGCAACCAGAGAGCGCGCAGGCCGGCGTGGCGGGCCACGACCCGGCGCATGCACTTCGAGAGCGCTCCGCGAGCTTCGGTTCGTCAAATCCGAACCACGCCGCGCGGCGTGACTATCGCGTCCGCCAGTGGCGCGCGCGCCGTTGCCCGCGGCCAAACGACGACGCGCTCGAGAAGCCCTTCCCCCTCCACCACGGCCCCAGTCCCGATGACACAGCGGCGGAGGGTCACCGCCGCGCTCAACGTCGCTCGAGGAGAAACCCAGGCGTCCCGTTCCCCAAGCCACTGGAGGTTCACCGAGTGGTAGCTTCGCGGAGTCCCCGCATCGGTCCATCGCCCTTGGTGCAGGACGCCTCGAACCACTCCACCGCGTGCCAGCAAGGGCAACAGGTAGTCCCCAACAAGGCAGCCCCGCTCGGGCATTTCCAGCGGACAGCCAGCACCGAGGATGGCAACCCCAATGTAGTCTCCCCCGACGCTCTCATGACCGAACGTCTGGCCTCGCAACCGCACGACCCGACCGTCGTCGCCCAACCCCACCGTTCCCTCCCCGGTTGGCCGGGGGGAGACAGCCAGCACGGCGCGAGCCTGCGTGCGTTCGAGCGTTCGACCAAGCTCCGAGAGGGGTGGCTCAGCAACGATGTCGCCGTTCCAGACTATCGTGGCGTCCCCGCCGAGCAGCGTTCTGGCTCCCGCAATCCCCCCAGCGGTCCCCCGCAGCTCGGGCTCGACAATCGGATGCACCGAGATGGCCAAGGCCGAGAGCTCCCTCTGAAAGACCTCGGTGAGGTGGTGCTGATTGACCACGATGGGCCGAGCACCAAAGCGGTGGAGCTGTTCGTAGACGTGGCACAGTTGGGGCCGGTCACCGACGGGAAGCAGCGGCTTGGGTAACTCGTCGCTCAGTGGCCTTAGGCGGACCCCGTGGCCAGCACACAGCACCATCGCTGCGATCATGCAGGGAGTGTCCACGACACTCCGCTGATCGCCAATGGAATCGAGCGACTCTGAAGAAACTCGCCCCAAGGCCCGCCAGCGTGGTACGTCGTGCCGGGAATGTCTCCGAACTGGAAGCCAACTCGCCAGACGCTGCCCGCCCTCATCTCTCTGACTCTCCTTAATACTGGCGCGTGCGGAACCGACGCGGTCGCGGTCGACACCTGCCGGCGCATCGAGTCGGCTCGCTGCGAAGCTGCCGTGCACTGCGGTGATCGCTTTGGGCTCACTGATGTTGGGTCATGCCAGCGCTTCTATGACGCCCAGTGCCTGCACGGATTTGCCGCAGATGATGCACCCGGAGTCCCCGACGTCAACGATTGTGTCGCAACGATTCGCGCGGCGGGAGAGTGCGCGAAGAAGGACGGAGAAGACGCGACCTGCGACCTCGACGCGGAATCGGACGAGTCGCTGACGGCGTGCGATATCGTGGCCCACCCGGAAAAGGCGAGTACGTGCTCGTTTCTCGAGCCGTCCCCCGAGAAAGACAACGAAGACGACGAAGACGACGAAGACGACGAAGACGACGAAGACGACGAAGACGACGAAGAATCGTCCGCAGGCGCTGGCGGAACGGCTGATTCCTCCGAAGCCGGGGGAGCGGGTGGTGGGGGAGCATCCGGCCACGGTGGCGACGCCGACTGAGGAGCCAAAATGGGAATATCCTGGCGCAGAGTCCTGACGCGAACGCGAGGCTGACTCTAGCCAAGGACCAAGCCTGGCCTAGTCAGGAAGCCCGTCGTCAGGTAGAGCCCGAGTCGCCTCTTGCCGGACACCGGAGTAACCCATGCAGTCTCGACGCTCAGTCGCCCCCTTGCTCGTCCTTCTCTCGATGCCGTCGTGTGGCGGTAACGACGCCGACTCCACTGCGAACGAGCGAGAGACGCTGATCGCGGTAAGCCCCGAAGAGTTCCTGGGAGCCGTGCCATGCATGAGTGGTCCGGGAAGCATGACAAGGTACGTGGCCACGCTCATCGACGTGACTGAGGAGAACTCGGCCGAAGCCGCGGGAACCCCAGCACGCGTCGAGTTCGAACTGCCGAGCGCGGGTCCAGTGTCATGCAAAGAGAGCATCGCATTCGGCCACGTCGACGAGGGCCGCTCGTATTCCGCCCAGATCGACGGCTACGCGAGCCAGAGTATCGAGCCGCTCAGCCCCGGCAGTCCAACGATGATCGACCGCGAGACGGGGGCAATCGTCTCGCCGCAGTGGTCGACCCGCTGTGGCGATCCCGACCAAGTGGGACTGAATGCTCCGGCGATTGCGATCTACAGGATGACAGTGACCGTACGCGGGTGCGCGCCAATGGTGGCCTCGACCGCGCCAACTGGAACCGTGCTGCTACCTCTCGGGACGACTCTCGCTGAGGCTGGGACAACCTGTGATGACCTCGCCAGTTTGTCGGTGGTCGACGGGGAGTCGCCGGTGATGCATGACGTGCCCCTCGACTGCAACACGGCACTCGAAGTCGCTGGTCTCTCGACGGGTGAGCACAAGCTCGTGGTCTCGACGACGACGCGCAACGGCGACGCGGGACCAACGCTCACGTGCGAGGCGAACGTGCCAGCCTCGGGCAGTACAACCGCGGAATGCCAGGTTGCCGCCGAGCCGCTGGAGCCGTAGCGCACTCCCCGATGGACTCGGATTCCAGAGCCGGCCGAGTCCCAGTGGACCCAGGCCGGCCTCTTGTTCGATTTTCTCAGCATAACCCTTCATCATTCGCAGATCGGCCCTCCCCGCAGCCTGGAGCGCACTAGACTCCCTCCAATGCCGCGCGAAAACGCTGGGATGGGCTGGACAATACAAAAGCCGGGGCGAGCACTCACACGAGCCATGGCCGCACTGTTCGCGGTATGGCTCGCGTTCGCGGTCGCCATCAACTGGGGGGGAGCCTCAGAGAGCGTTTTCAACCTCTTCTGTGGCCACACGGGCCGCATCCTCCGAGGAGAAGTCTGGCGCCTGTTCACGGCTCCGTTGATGCACAACGTGGAGGGGTCCATCGGACACATCTTGGCGACGATGCTGGGGTTGTTCTTCCTCGCCCCCAGTCTCGAAGCGCGGTGGGGCGGCCGACGCCTTCTCGCGTTCCTCTATGGCTCTGCGGTACTTTCTTACGTCTTCCAGATCCCCTTCGAGCTACTCCTACCCGACCGCATCGTCGGGCGTCTGGTTCCGCCCTTGTGGTTCGGTGCGGTACCGGTCATCGAGGCGATCGTGATCGCCTTTGCCCTGACCTTCCCCGCAAGGGAGGTCCGACTATTCTTCGTACTCCCAGTCACCTCGCGCGGACTGATCCTGATGACGGCGGGATACAACGTCCTAACGCTGATCGTGGGAGCGATGTCACCATCGGGAACCATTGCGCTCTTCGGCGGAATGCTCTCAGGCTGGCTCCTGGGCGGTGGTTCGCCGTCACCCGTGAGGCGCCTGTGGCTCCGCTATCGGCTCAACAGGCTCGACAACGAGGCACGGCGGGAAAGCAGACGCAAGACTCGCCCGGTAGGCTGGCGCGTCATCCGAGGAGGAGGAGGAGAGAAAGACGGAAACGACTCTGGACACGATTCCGGCGGTCGAATGCTGCACTGAACAGCTCCCGATTGAGGCTCTGGCTCCGCGCAGGCGAGACTGGCCGCGAGGAAGCGGCGTGAACCGGCGAATCCTTCTGGGACTCAACCCGACGCGCTCGGCGCGTGGGAAGTGTGCCCCGGTTCGCAGTCCCGTGCGGGGCAGCGGGACTGGAGAATGGCGGGAGGGAGCCGGGGCTCTCGATTCAAGGAGACTGGAGGACTCGACGGTCGGGCAGGTGCGTTCGAGAGTCTCGCACCCTCCCTTCGGTCGGCGAGACCCCGCCGCTCGAATCGGGCCGATCACCCAGAGCGTCAAGCAGCCCAGCCTCGCTCCAGGCACGACGCTGACGGTCGACCGGACGGCCCGTTCCGCGAGGCACCTCGACTCGCGGGGTCATCCCGGCCCGACCGAGCCCGGAGGACGGATTCTCCGGGTTCTACACTGGTCATTTACCGTGAGCTCAAAGTTGCTCGATTCTCCCGTGGGTCCTTCGTCAGCCTCGACACAGCGGCAAGCGAGCGTGCTACGAAGCGCGCATGCGTCTTCTGCTCGACAGTGACGACGTCTCCAGAGGTCTACGCCGCGTCGCGGGTGAGCTGCTCGAGCGCCACCACGGCGCCGACAAGCTGGTGTTGCTTGGGATACGGCGCGGTGGGGTCCCCGTATCCTGCGAGCTCGCCTCGTGGATCGAGAAGCTCGACGGTACACGCGTTCCCATTGGCAGCCTCGACATCACTCTCTACCGCGACGACGCGGCGACAGCGCTCCCGAACCCGCGCATTGGGCCAAGCCAAATCCCTGTGTCGCTCGACGGCCGCCGTGTCGTTCTGATCGACGACGTGGTGTTCACCGGCCGCACCGTCCGCGCCGCACTCGACGCTCTTCTCGACTACGGCCGTCCTGAACGCATCGAGCTCGCAGCAGTGATCGACCGCGGCGGCCGCGAGCTGCCGATCCAGCCTGACTACGTGCTTCGCACCGTGTCCGTCGACGACAGCGAGCGCGTGGATGTCGTCGCAACCGACGGCCGCATCCGCGCCATCGTCCAACCAGCCTCCACTCCGACGCTCATCCCTCCGCCCCCCCCATGACCCACCCCCGACTCCGCCATCTGCTTGACATCGAAGGACTTGACCGCGACGCCGCCGTGCTCCTTCTCGATACAGCTCGAGCGTTCTTGGAGGTGGCTCGTCGGCCAGTACGAAAGGTGCCCACACTCCGCGGCAAGACCGTGGTGAACCTCTTCTACGAGGCCTCGACGCGCACGCGAAGCTCATTCGAGCTGGCGGGGAAGCGCCTCAGCGCTGATGTGATCAACCTCGGCGGTTCGTCGAGCAGCACATCGAAAGGCGAGTCCTTGCGCGACACGGCGCTCACCCTCGACGCCATGCACGCCGATGTGATCGTACTTCGCCATTCGGCATCCGGCGCGGCGGAATACGTGGCGCGTCACACGAGGGCGTCCGTCGTGAACGCCGGCGATGGGATGCACCAGCACCCGACCCAAGCACTGCTCGACGCTTTTACGATTCGGCAGGCGAAGGGAAGGCTCGAGGGTCTTACTGTCGCGATCTGTGGGGACATCATGCACAGTCGTGTGGCCCGATCCAACGCAGCCCTTCTACCAATGCTCGGCGCGCAGGTGCGCTTGGCGGGTCCCCGTACGCTGCTTCCTCAAGGCGTCGAGAGTTGGGGTTGCCCGGTCTACGATCGACTGGAACCGGCGATCGAAGGGGCCGACGTCGTGATGATGCTCCGCATCCAACGAGAGCGCCTGGGTGCCAGCCTGATTCCCAGCTCGAGAGAGTACGCGCGCGTGTTCGGCCTCGACGCGCGAAAGCTTGCGATTGCCAAGCCGGATGCCATCGTGATGCACCCGGGTCCCATGAACCGTGGAGTGGAGATCGACTGCGCCATCGCTGATGGACCGCAGAGCGTCATCTTGAACCAGGTGGAATCCGGAGTCGCAGTCCGGATGGCGGTGCTCTACTTCTGCGCCTTCAAGCCCGGTGAGGAACAGCCCGCCCCGCCTTGACGCGGACACATCAGGCAATCCGTCGAGGCGCCCCTCTAGAGATCGATTGGCTCTACAGGCGGAAGCGCGCCCGAGGCTTGTTCGCCTCGGGCTCACGGTCGCGGTGACCTGCAAGGCCGTGCCCCGCTAGAGATCGATTGGCTCTACAGGCGGAAGCGCGCCCGAGGCTTGTTCGCCTCGGGCTCACGGTCGCGGTGACCTGCAAGGCCGTGCCTCGCTAGTTCGAGGGAGCCTGGCGAGTTCCCTGCTTCTTCACCACTTCGTCGAGATACTCCTGCGTCGGCTGCGGGACGCTCTCCAAAGCAGCCTCGAGAACGTCCTCGAGCTTGTGAACGAACACGAACTCCAGCTCGTCCCGTACCTCCTTCGGCACCTCTTCGAGATCGGCCTTGTTGCGTTCGGGAAGGAGCATCCGTTTGATCCCCGCGCGATGTGCGGCAAGGGTCTTCTCCTTGACCCCGCCAATCGGCAGCGCCCGACCGCGAAGCGAGATCTCGCCGGTCATCGCTACGTCGTGCCGCACCCTGATTCCGGTGAGCAGGCTGACGAGCGCGGTGAACATCGTAATGCCAGCGCTCGGACCGTCCTTGGGCATGGCGCCCGCAGGAATGTGGATGTGCACATCACTCTTCTCAAGAAAGTCCTTGGGAATTCCGTACCGTCCCGAATTCGTCCGCACGTAGCTCAGCGCCGCGTGGGCGCTTTCCTTCATCACGTCGCCAAGCTGCCCGGTAAGCTGGAGCTTGCCGGTGCCGTACATCCGAGTTGCCTCGATGAAGAGGATCTCGCCACCAACACTGGTCCAGGCCAGACCGGTCGCCACGCCTGTCTCCTCAGTACGCTCAGCCACCTCGCTCGTGTACTTGATCGGCCCGAGATACTCCCTGAGCTCGTCTTCGGTCTTGATGACTCGAGGACGCGTGTCTCCTTCAGCGACCTTCACCGCAACGCCACGGATCACGGAGGCGATGGTCCGTTCCAGGGATCGAACCCCAGCCTCCCTCGTGTAGTGTTCGATGATCTCCTCGACGGCTTCATCGGTGATGTCGCACTGCTCGGTGCTGAGGCCGTGCTCATCCAACTGCTTCGGGATCAGATGCTGGCGTGCGATGGCCAACTTCTCCCGACGGGTGTAGCCGGGGATCTCGAGGATCTCCATACGGTCGCGGAGCGGCGGCGGAATCGGATCAGAGACGTTCGCCGTTGCGATGAACATCACGTTGGAGAGATCATACGGAATCTCCAGGTAGTGGTCGGCAAACGTGTTGTTCTGCTCCGGGTCGAGCACCTCCAGGAGCGCGGCGCTGGGATCACCACGAAAATCGTGACCGATCTTGTCGACCTCATCCATCATGAACACCGGATTGACGGTGCTCGCCTTCTTCATCCCTTGGATGATCTGACCCGGCAGCGCACCGACGTACGTTCGACGGTGGCCCCGGATCGCCGCCTCATCGTGAACGCCACCCAAGGAGATCCGGACAAACTTGCGCCCCAGAGCACGCGCGATGCTCTTGCCCAGAGACGTCTTACCCACACCTGGCGGCCCAATCAGGCACAAGATCGGACCCTTCTTGTCCCGCTTCAGCTTCCGGACCGCGAGATACTCGACGATCCGCTTCTTCACCTTGTCGAGACCGTAGTGGTCCTCGTCGAGAACCTGGCGGACCGCAGCAATGTCCATGTTGTCTTCGGTCGACTGACTCCACGGCAGATCCAGGATCCAATCCAAATAGGTCCGAACGACCGTGTACTCAGCGCTGCCGACCTGCATCGAGCGAAGACGCTTCAGCTGCTTCTTCGCAACGCCATCTGCTTCGGTCGGCAGATTGGCCTTGGCAAGGCGTTCCTCCAATCCATCGAGATCGCCCTGGTCACCCTCGTCCTCGCCCAGCTCCTCTTTGATGGCCTTGAGCTGCTGCCGGAGCACATACTCGCGCTGGTTCTTGCCCATCTCCTCCTTGATCTGGGAGTTGATGCGTTCACGCATGCGAAGGATTTCCAGCTGGCGAGTGAGTAGCCTCAGAACCTTACGGATCCGTTCCTTGACGTCGACCGTCTCGAGGAGCTGAGCCTTCTCTTCGACCGGAGCATCCAGATTTGCGGCCACGAGATCGGCAAGCGCCCCGGGAGCCTGAATCGAGTCGATGAGCGAGCCTGCTTCGCGCGGAAGCTCGGGCATCAGCTGAATCACCTGCTTCGCAATGTCGCGCAGGCTCATGGCCAACGCCTCGGCCTCGACGTCCTCGACGGGTCGCACTTCGATCCGGGAAACACGGGCTCGGAGATACGGATCGGACTGACTCAAACCGTCGAAGCGAATCCGAGTGAGGCCTTGTAGAATCAGTGAGTAGTTTCCACTGCTGTGCTTGAGAGCCTTCAGGACTCGGGCCGCGCAGCCCACTGGGTACAGGTCGCCCGCCCCAGGATCGTCGGTGGAAGGATCCCGCTGGGCGAAGATCGCAATCACCGGGTTCGACTCGCCGGCAACTTCCTCGACGAGCGCGACGGATTTCTCTCGTCCGACGTCGAAGGGCGCCACTGCACCGGGAAAGAGCACCGCGTTGCGAATCGGCAAGACAGCAAGTTCCTCCCCAAAGCTGATCTCGTCTTCGCTCAGTGGCGCGGGCGAATGGCCGGGCTTCTTCTTTTCGGTCATGGTGTCACCTCGATCGGACCCTTCGGCCTGCTTTTGCGACGGCCGCTCTTGCTGGTCAAGTTAAGCTCTCTCGTCCCAAGTGCCACCACTGGCATAAACCGTGCGAAGTGGCTATGAGTTCGACGTGCGTTCTGTATTTTTTGGAACGCCGGAGATTGCGGTTCCGGCACTCGAAGCGCTTCATGCCACGAGCAGCGTGGTCGGTGTCGTCTGTCAACCCGACCGCCCCGCCGGCAGGGGGATGAGCCTCCAAGCCCCGTCGGTCAAGCAGGCGGCGCTTCGCTTGGGACTCGAGGTTCATCAACCCCTGAAGGTCAGAACCGGAACCCTGCACGAATGGCTCCGGGAGCGCGATGTCGACGTTGCCGTCGTGCTGGCCTACGGACGCATCCTTCCCAGAGCGGTGTTGAACGCACCTCGGTATGGGTGCATCAACCTTCATGCCTCAGTGCTTCCGCGCTGGCGCGGCGCCGCACCGATTCAGTGGGCCATCATGTCCGGAGATGAGGAAACTGGGGTCTCCCTCATGAGGATGGAGGAAGGGCTAGACACCGGCCCCGTGTACACGGCGCGCCGGGTGCCCATCGCCCCGCTCGAAACGGGTGGCGAACTGTGTGAGCGACTTGCACGGCTCTGTGCCCAGATGGTTCGCGATGACCTACCCGACGCGCTCCAGGGGAGGCTGGTGCCCACGCCCCAGGACGACGCGCTGGCCACCTATGCCCCACCGATCACCCATGACCATTGCGCGGTGAACTTCGACACTCCCGCGCACGATATTGCCAACCACATCCGGGCACTTAGCCCGAAGCCAGGTGTCCGGGCGTGGCTCCGCGGCAAGTGCTTCAAGCTCGTTTCCGCGCGAGTCGTGGCGGACACCGTCCAAGGCCCTCCCGGCCGAGTCACCATCGACTCCGGGGCGAGGATACTGGTGGCGACTGGCGCGGGGACTCTCGAGTTGCTGTACGGGCAACCCGAAGGGAGAAAGGTATGCGCGAGCCGGGACCTCATTAACGGTCGCGCGATACAAGACGGGGCAAGCTTCACGAGCCAGCCCCCTGGGCCTAGCTAGGCCCAGGCTTGAACTGCTGACGGAGACGTCCCTCGGCATTCCGGACACGATCCCATCTGACGAGACGGTGCCTGCGCGACCGGCAGGCGAGGCGCCCCTCGGGCAGCGCTGTCTGGGTCCTAAAGCGAGTGCGACCCCATGAAAACCGCAGGCCCATCGTGCTAGGCTCGGCTCGTGAGCGCGAGTGTAGCCCTCCTGAATGACCTCAAGGCTGAGTTCCCGCGCTTCCGCATCGTTTCCAAGTCGACCGATCCGCTGTCACACGCGATTGATCTTGCGCTGCGGATCGTGACGTTGGGTGGCCAGCGGCATTATCTCACTCGCTACCACACGGTACTCGGGGACACCCTCTATGTTCCCGAGTCGTGGCAGGCGATGGGCGACGTCGATCGGGTCATCCTCCTCCGTCACGAGCGCATCCACCTCCGGCAACGTCGCCGGATGGGAACCCTTGGGATGGCTTTCGTGTACCTATTTGTCTTCCTTCCTTTGGGCCTCTCGTGGGGCAGAGCACGCCTCGAGTGGGAAGCATACCGAGAGACACTGAGGGCGACGGCTGAGCTACGTGGATTGGCCGCGGCGCGCAGCCGGTCGCTGCGCCGCGAAATCGTCGATCGATTCGTCGGACCAGACTACGGCTGGATGTGGCCATTCCGCTCCCAGGTGGAACGTTGGTATGATGCCGCGCTGTCCGAACTGAGCCCAGACCGAACACCTGAGTGACAAGCACAGAGGCATCTGACCATGTTGAGAGACCGTGTGACGCCGGAAACGCCCAGTCCTGCTGCGGAAGGCTCTCAGGTGGCCCCCCATCAAGCTCGGTCTCTGGCAAAGTCACGCGAGCCCCGAAACGGACGGAGTCCAACTTGCTGAGCCGAGTCCATGGAGCACTGGGTCCCCAACCCAGTGCTGGGGCGCGCCCGCAGTACGCGAGTGCACCCGAGCGGACGGCGCGTTGGGTAGTTCTACCGCGAGAGGTTGGCAGAAAGCCCGCCCGACAAGCCTGGTTGATGGCGAAGCGGGACCGAGCACCGGACCGGAACATACACCAGTATTTGAGGACCGGAAGCGCAGGTTCCGCGCAGCCAGCGGCCAGGATCGCCGGGCGTCGCCCCAGTCGAGGTCTCGCGGTAGTGGTAGGTGAGCACCGGAAGCGCTGCAAAACGAAGCCGGCAGCTGGCATCGGGGGGCGTTCTCTCGAACGGAGTTGCGGCAGTAGCGCCAGCTGGGGGTACGGATGGGCGCCGTAGTCGGAATCGATCTTGGCACCACCAACACGGTGGTCAGCGTTGTGCGAGAGGGGCAGCCCTCAACCGTCGAGGACAGCGCCGGCTCGAGACTGATCCCTTCGGTCGTGTCGTTCCATCCGAGCGGCCAAGTTCTCGTCGGCCGCGCAGCGCGTGAACGGCGGCTGGTGGATGGCGTCAATACCGTCTTTTCGATCAAGCGACTCATTGGGAGGAGTTGGGGCAGCCCAGAGGTAGAGCTTGCCCGACAGCGTCTGCCATTCGAGATGTGCGAAGGGCCGGGGCTCTCCACGATGGTGAAAGCTCGCGGCCAGGACTACTCGCTCCCCGAGATTAGCGCCTTCGTCCTGCAGAAAGCCAAATCCGTCGCCGAGGCAGCGCTCGGCACCGAGGTCGACAAGGCCGTCATCACGGTCCCGGCGAGCTTCAACGACCTGCAGCGCGCCGCAACCAAGATGGCAGGACGGGTCGCAGGCTTGGATGTCCTGCGCATTCTGAATGAGCCAACGGCCGCCGCCCTCGCGCACGGATTCAGCAGAGGGCATCCCCAGCGCCTCGCCATCTACGACTTCGGCGGAGGCACGTTTGACCTCACCCTGATCGATCTTTCGGACAACGTCTTCGAGGTGCTCTCGACGGCTGGTGACTCTTTCCTCGGGGGCGATGACATCGACAACGCAGTCGCCGAGCTCATGGCCGCTGACTTTCTGGCGCGCTATCGCCACGACGCACGCACGTCGGTGGAGACTTTCGACCGCCTGCGAGTGGCCGCAGAGCAACTCAAGATCAGGCTCGGCAGTGCCGAATCGGCGACCATCGAGATCGACGAGCTCGCTGTTGGAGTCGGGGGAAAGAGCGTCAACGCGGTGTTCTCCTTGACCCGAGCCGAACTCGAGAGAGCAGCGCGGCCCATCGTCGATCGCACATTCGGCGTGTGCGACGAGGCGATGCGGATCGCCAAGCTGACGTTCACCGACTTCGATCACATACTGCTGGTCGGAGGGGCCACTCGCATGCCGTTGGTCCGCCGCCGCGTGGCCGAGTACTTCGGTCGCGAGCCACGCCATCACGCCAATCCCGATGAGGTCGTGGCACTCGGCGCGGCGATCCAGGCCACGGCGCTCACGCTCGCGCAGAGGCGGCAGCTTTCGATCCCGACTCCGCCGGAATCCCCAGCCGTCCGCCACCGGCTGCCACAGCAAACGCTCCTCGGCACAGGACTTCCGCCAGCCCCTTCCCGCCCTCCGCGGCGCCCCGCTGAGCCACCGGACAGCGAAAGGCTCCCTCATGTGCTCACTGGCCGAGTCCCGTCAGGACCACCGGTCGCCTCCTCGACACGGCCGAGTGCGGGGGTCCAGCGGCCGCCGCCCGCACCGAGCAGCCGTCGCCAGGCGGGCGCGGCACCGGAAAGCCGCACGCCACCACAACGAACATCTCCCAGCGCGCACGCAGCGCCCCTCCCGGAGGAGCTCCCACTGGTCGGAGTGGGTATCACCGCTGCCGCGGCCCTCGCCGAAGCGTCGCGCCGTGCCGGGCAGCGATCCGCCCCGCCCCATCGGGCGGTACCGACTGCTCCGATGTCCGCAGCCCCGCCTGCCGAGTCATCGCCGCTCGCCCCCAGACAAATCAAGCCTCGTGCGTCTCCCCCAGTCTACGAACTCGACGAGTCCCATCTCGGCGACAGCGAGCTCAGTGGGCTTTTTGCTGAGCCTCCGCAGGATGGAGCGCACGCTGCCCCTAATCGGTTCAGCGCCAGCAGTGCCGCAGTCCCGTCTGGCACCGTCGCCATGCCCGAGGTGCCGGGCGAGGAGTACGCACTGCCCCTGCCGGGCCTCCCACGAGCAGGTGGCACCGTTGGGCAAGCATCGCGCCCCCCACTCGGCTCAGCGGCGGAACGGCAGTCGGGTGCCCCTCTCGCGCACGAGCTGGCGCAGCGCGCGCCCCTCCTCATCGACGTCACGCCGATGAGCCTGTCGGTCGAGACGGTTGGCGGCTATAGCGACGTGCTCGTGGAACGGAACACCAAGATCCCGTGCGAACAGCGACGAGTCTTCGTAACCACCGTGGATCACCAAACCTCCGTGACGGTCCGCGTGTGTCAGGGCGAATCTCGCCGCTTCGAAGAGAACACGCTCCTCGGCTCGGTGGTCCTCGACGGCCTGCGCGACGGGCGGCGAGGCGAAGTCGCGGTCGAGATTGGATTCGCACTGGACACCGACGGGATACTCGGGGTCAGGGCTCAAGACGTAGCGACTCAACGGGAAGCATCCGCAAAGCTGAAGCTCGTCGGGGCGGCCGATGCGGAAGGCGTCGAAGCCCTTGCGCGTCGGCACGCTGCGCAGCAGATTCGGTGAGCGAACGGAGGGCGAGCATCATGGATACGAGAGACGCCGAGCGACTCCACGCTTGGACTAGGGCCGTGGATCGGCTCACCTACTACGAGATCCTGGGGGTTCGGCAGGACGTGGGGGCAGATGCGCTCACCAGGGCGTTTCGGGATTTTGCCCAGGTCTTTCACCCCGATGCCCACGCCGCGCTCGATGGCGTGAACCGAGACGCTCTGAGAAAAGTCTTCCAGCACGGCGCCGAAGCGTACAAGGTGCTCTCCGAACCCGCACTCCGTGCTCGCTACGACGTTGCGCTCACAGCGGGACTGCTGCGGCTCGATCAAGTCACGATCTCGGTTCCACCCCGGCGCCCTGATTGGAGGGTGCGCCTCGATGAGCGCTGCCGCTCCGCGGCAGCAAAGCTTGAAGCAAAGCAAGGGCAGAAGCTCCATGACGGTGGTAACCTTGCCGGAGCCAAGGCAGCACTCGAGCGGGCGCTCCTCCACGACGGAGGGGCGAACCTCGACCTACAGCGCTACATCGAAGATCTGTCGCTGCGATTGAAGGCCCCGCCTTGAACCCGCACGGCCTCGCCACAAATTTTCACGGTGAGCCAAGAAGAACATCGCAAGGGGGTTCCAAAGCCAGAAGTCCTCGGCAATCCGCCCCGCGTGCTCCCATGCCCACCTGATCCATCCGCCCCCCCACCACTGCCCTCATGGGTCGCCGGGACCCCGCAGGCAACCGGAGACGGTGGACCAGGAACCGCCCCACCATCCAGCGCAGAGAAAAGTTTCTCCTCTATCAAGATTTCGCATTTCTGTCCGCTGTTACCCACCGCAGCGCCGGATTCCCCCGGTACCATCTGGCGCTTCCGCACGAGAATGATATTAAGGGAACGCCTTTTCGGCCCGCTCGCGGGGCCGAGGGCGCCGAGACCGCTCCAGAGAAGAAGACTCGGCACTGCATCCTCCCCGATCCTCGTCAGGAGAACGGGAGCGCTTCGAAAGGCTGAAAATTGAAGATCACCTGCCCAGCATGCGCAGCTAAGTACTCGATCGCAGACGAGAAAGTTCAGGATCGCCTAGCCAAGATCCGCTGCCGGAAGTGCGGGACGACCATCGTGATCGACGGACGGGTCTCGCCAGCGCAGATTTATGCGGCGGACAGCGGCGGAGCCTCCCAGACAGCAGAAAGCGCTGCCGCCTCCGCGGACGACGCCGTCGCCCATGGTGGTTCAGAGTACTCCGTCGACTTCGGCGAGGGCGATCAGCGCACGATGGCGCTCCCCGCGATCGTAGAAGCGTACAATACCGGCACAGTCACCGCCGAGACATACGTCTGGGCGGAAGGGATGGCGGACTGGACTCAACTTGGTGAGGTGGCCGAGATCGTTGAGGCACTTCACGCTGCGGCCAACGCCACGGCAGCGCCCGCACCCGAGTCGACTCCTGGAGCAGCCGCGTCTTCGCCGTGGAGCCATGGCGAGCCTGCAGCAAGCGCGGGGCGCGCGGCGGTCTCGCCAGCCTCGACACAGGCAAGAACGGACCTGTTCGGAGGATATGCGTCGGCTGGCAGCGAAGAGGATGTCACCACCAGTCTGCCGCAGGAAGCACCTGTTCCCACCGGTGCCCACACTGGCGCCCGCAATGAATCTTCGGTGCTGTTCTCGCTGAGCGCGCTCACAGCATCCGCCGGCGCCTCCTCTCCGACCGCCGCGACAGCTCCAATCGCCATGGTAGCCCCCGCCAGCAAGTCGCAAGAAGTCGAGGATTCGGGGCTCATCGACCTCGCCGCCCTCACTGCGGGAGCCGCGCCAGCCAAGGGAACCGACGATAGCGGCATGTTCGGGGCTCCCTTTACACTCACGGCTCCCCTCGCCGCGCCCCTGCCGGCGCCGATTGCCGCCGCCCCACTAGACGCGGGACCCCTCGAGTACCCGAAGAGCTCCAACAAGGGGCCATACGTGATCGGAGGCGCGATCGTCGTCGCCGCACTGGTCATTGCGGGAGGTTTCCTGTTCCTGAAGCCAGAGCCAGCCCCCGTCGCTCCCGCTCCGTATATTCCGCCGCCTGCTCCAGCGCCGACACCGGTCCCGGAGCCAACGACCCAGCCCACCACGACAGCCGCGCCCCCGGCCACGGGCCTGGCGGCGGACGAAGCTCCAGATGCGGGAAAGAAGACCCCCGTCGCGAGTCGCGCAGCCAGCGGCGGACGTCGGACTCCCCGACAGCCTGGCGGCTCGTCTGGAGCGAGTAAGCCTGGTGCTACTTCGGGTGGCACCACGAAACCCCCCGCCGCCCAGCCCACCTCCAAGCCAGCGTCAAAGTGTGGGTGTGCTCCGGGCGATCTGAAGTGTGCGATGCGTTGCGCGGCCAAGGGCGGGTGATCCCTTCGCCGAGCGAGACAGGGGTTCGTTGCTACCGAGCCCCTTCTTGACAGCGAGCAACGCCGGAGGCGGTGCAGACCGCCGAGCGTGGCATGGCTGATCGCCCCTGCGGCGCTCGTGGGCGTGTTGTCGGCATACGCTTGTCTCCGATGGGGGTGGCCAAACCAACGACCCCTGACGAGCCAAGCGCGCCTGCCACTCCGCGAAGGACGCCTAGTCGGCTAGTGTCGTGCCCGGGTGGAGCGCGCCATCACCAACGTTCGGTGCCATATTCAGGGGGAGCGTTGCGGGAGCCCGACGTTGGTGGCGGGCCAAGTCAGAGTGTCCGGGGGCAGGAGGCGGACAGTTCCCGCCTCCCCTGCTCGCAACAACACCGCACCCCGTCTATCGGCAATCCCCACGCGAACATAGCCCGACGGCAGCTCAACAGCGAAGGGCGCCTCCGCAGTGGGAGCTGCGCCTCCTGAGCCGGCCACGAACACGAGTACCTCTTCAGGGCCACGGCGTGCGGCGTTGCTAGGTGCTGCAACGCAGGCAGCCGCGACACTTCCGTGCGTCTCGAGTCTCGCGCACTCGAGCAGCGCGTCACGCCTCGAAGGAACGGCGTCCCCCCCCGAGCCATTCATCATGACCGCTGCAGCGCGCCTCACGTAGTGCGAGGGATCCTGTCTCAGCGCAGCGTACTCAATCTCGTCCGAGCAACGCCCCTTGGTCCGCGCCAATGCCACCAACGCGTTGAGCCGAGCAAGAGGGGACGGGCTCGACAGGATCCCACAGAGGGTACGGGAGACATCAAGCCCGTGCCGCTCGGCGAGCCTACCTGCGGCCGCCACGGCGTTTCCTCCCGCTACCCCCTGCTGCACTGCTGCAAGGCGCAGCAACCAGGTGGCATCTTCTGGCCTCCCCACGGCCCCGAGAGCCCACGCTGCGTTGGCTCGAACGCGCAGACTCGGATCCTTCAACGCGAGGTGTGTCAGGCGCGCGCGTGAACCCGGCAGCCACTCACACAGCTCAGCGACCTTGGCCCGCTCCTCCGGACCAACAGCGTCCAACAGGGCGCTCGCCTCCACACTCGAGGCGGATGGGCCTCCCCAAACGGCAGCCTCGAGCAGACTGTCCCGACGCGCGCCGCGCTCCGCGTTCACGAGTTCGAGGATGCGCTTGTGCTCGGAGCCAGCCGCGCCGGGAGATCGCACCCCGCCCAACGCGAGCGCCACAAGGTCGCGCTCCACCGGGGCTCGGCCTTCGTACAGCCAGATGAGACGCGCCGCCGCCGACGGCAGGAATCCTCGACGCAGCGAAAGCGCAGCCGCCCAGCGGACAGCACCGTCGGGGTCAGCAAGTAACCCGATCAACACCTGATCCCGCTGCTCGCTCTGTACGGTCGCCAGAGCTTCGACTGCGGCGAGACGCAGTGAACGCGGCACATCCGCAGCAACGAGAGGGAGCAGATCCGCAGACACTGCGGCACTCCCGGTTCGTCCCAAAGCCCGAGCGGCAAGAGCCCGCTCTTCGATCGAGCGGGCACCGACCAGTGCTCCCCGCAGGGGGACGACTGCCCTCCCGTCCGAACTCGCGGGATCGACTAGCTCTACCACAGCACCGAGTGCCGCTCTCCGCACGTCGTCATCGACGTCATCGAGTCGCTCGAGCACGAAAGGTAGCGCGGCCCCGTCCCCCAGTTTCCCGAGCAACGAGACTCCGACAGCGCTTCCCAGGTTTCCCGCGGCAATGGCCTGTTCCAGCGTCTCCCGAGCCGCGGAGTCGCCGACATCGAGCAGTGCCTCAGCGCATCGAAGCGCGCCGTCGAGCGGTGCCTCGCGCACGCATGCCTCGAGGGAGCGAGTTGCCACGTCCCCTGCAACACGCAGCGCCCGCGCCATTCGCTCGCGCTCCCAGCGCGTGCCCTCGCTCCTGCGAAGCTGGTCGACGATCGCCTGAACGGCGTCTGGCGCTTGGTGCCTCGCGAGTTCGTCAACCACCACGACGCGAACGCTGGGGGTTTGCTCGCGGGCGAGAAGGGCCATGAGCGCAGGCTCAATGCCCTCCGCACCAACCTCGCCGAGCGCGGTCACAGCCGCAGCCCGAACGGTTGCCTCCGCGTCCCCGAGCGCCAACACCAGCGCAGGCACCGCCTCGGTGGCCTCGATTGCCCCGAGCGCTTTCACACTCGCTTCGCGGAGGCGTAGATCGTCCGCCTGAGCCACTCCGGTGAGCGGAATCACGGCGTGACGAGATCGAAGCCGCCCCAGAGCCGCGATAGCAGCAAGCCGCACCTCTACAGTGGGGTCGTCGAGCCTACCTACAAGCGCCGCCGGCGCGTCGCCCCTAACCTGGAACGCGAGGGCTGAGCAGGCAGCCACACGCACATCTGTGTCCCCATCGGAGAGAAGACGCGCGATGCTCGAAGCCAGTTCGGGAGCGGGAACGCGCGCGAGAACACCAAGCGCGGCGCGACGAAGCTCGACAGACGGCGCGACCAGCCACCGACCAACAATCGCCGCAGCCGGAGCCAGCCGCAGTTCCGCCGCAGCCCGTGCGGCATCGATCCGGATCTCGTCTTCGCCGCTCGCCAAGGCTCGGAGGACCATGCGAGACGCCAAGTCGGTGGGCAGTGACGACAGCTTCTGGACCGCCTCGTTGCGCTCGTTGGCCGCTGCGCTGGTCAGCTCTCTCTCGACAGTTGACGGATCATGGGGCCACAGCTCTGCCGAGGAAGCCTGGGTGACCAAGAACCCAGCAAGTGCCCACCTCCAACACGTCAATATCACGGCCCAAGGCTAACCCATTTCCCCGCAGTCGTGACTGTCGGGCTCGTTGAAGCCGCTTGCGATCGTGCCCGCAGCTTCCGCTGCCCGCGATCCAGGGTCAGCCCGGATCGGCCGGACGGCACCGGCACGGCAGCGCTCCCTGCCCGTCTCCGTCGAGTTGCCCCGTCGCAGCGGAGAGGTTTGGCGTGAGCCCACTCGTTCCCGGCCGATCCGTTGGGGCGGTGCGAATCGGGTACGGCGCTAAGCCCGCACCGCTGTGCTTGCGAGCGCGTCCACCACGGCCTTCGAAACCCTTCGTTGCGCCGGTCGCAGGTACAGGAAGAATAGCCCGTTCAGCAACACCAGACGCGCCAGCACGTACCACTCCACGACGTCGAGGGCGATGGAGACGGCCAGACCGAAGACCAGCGAGCCAAAGCCAAAGAAGCTACGCCAAACCCACATGCAGTGGGCAGACTCTTCCCGATACAGCGTGGCAGTCCGTTCGTTGTACGGCGGCAGCTTGCCGAGCTCGACTCCCAGCCAAGGGTCAAACCACCGAGCAACACCGAGCTGGGAACCCGAGTAGAAGAGGTAGACTGACCAGGTAATCCAACTGACAAGCCCACGCCCTTCCCGGCGTCGCTCAAATGCGGCCTCCCTGGAGTCGAGATACTCCCCCTCCTGGTACGCCTCGTTCGTCAGCCGCAGAAACACATTCTTGTAGTGGTCGTAGAGCCCGACGTGGAATGATCCGGTCACAGCAGTCAAGGCGCACAGCGCCAGAGTGGCAATCCCAACCGGCAGCGAGTCACCGTATTTCTGCCACAGGATATACATGCCGCCGCCAACTGTCGCGGCCGTCACCACCGCGTCCACCGAGCCATCGAGTGCGCGTCCGAAGGCCGAAGACGTCCCCCTCATCCGTGCCAGCTGGCCATCCGCGCAGTCGAAGACTGCCGACAGAAATACGAGCGTTCCCGCCAGAACGAGCTGCCCCAGTAAGATGTACACCAGCGCAGCAATGCCGAGCAGCATTGAACAGAGGGTGATCGCGTTTGGTGACACCGGAGTATGGAATGCGGCCCGAGCAAGAAGATAAGCAATCGGGCGATGAACCCAAACATCGATGGGTTCCTCCACCTCGCGCGGCTTGAGACTCGCCCAATAGCCGTCCCAGAACCGGGTCGTCATGGCTGCCTACCCTTGCTCGATTCGATCTACTCGGCGTCAGCAACGGCCGTCGAAACGGCACACAGAGACGACCGCGAAGCCAGGCGCGTGACGACTCGCTGGAATGCCCCAACACAACGGGTGTTCTCAGCGCGGCGACCAACAGTCACCCGCACGTAGCTGCGCCCAGCATGATGGGAGCCCAGAGCCCGAATCAAGACGCCGTGCTCGAGGACCGCCGCCACGAACTCGTCGGCCCGAACACCAAGATCCGACACGTCGATGAGAACGAAGTTCCCGTCACTTGGCACCACTTGAATGCCGGGGAGGGCAGCCAGCTCGGTCACGAGCGTCTCTCGAGCATCCCTCAGCTCGTCGATCCTGGCGTCGAACTCGTCCGTGTCGTCCAGAGCTGCGGACGCCGCCGCGATGGTGATACCCGAGAGATTCCACGGCACTTTCACGCGATTAAGGATCTTGATGACGTCATCATGCGCCAGGGCATACCCGATCCGCATCCCCGCCAAACCGAAGGCCTTGGAAAACGTCCGCAGAATGATGGCGTTGGGGTACTCACGCAACAGACGCACAAACGACTCGTGATCGCCGAACTCGTAGTACGCCTCGTCGATCACGGTCGGCAACCCCCAACCCAGAATCCGCCGCAGGTCGGATTCTGAGCAGTGATTTCCGGTAGGATTGTTGGGAGTGCAAATGAATATCACCTTGGTCCGCTCGTTGATGGCGTCGATGATCGCCGACACGTCGTGCTCGCGCGCATCACTCATCGGAACCAGCACGGGAGTCCCGCCCACGACCCGAGTGCGGGCCTCGTACATGCTGAACGTCGGCACGCTCAACACGACTTCCTCTCCCGGACCGACGAAAGCCCGAATGATCACGTCGATGAGCTCAGTGGACCCTGCCCCCAAGAGCACGCTACCGTCGCCCAGCCCCTCGCGAACCGCCAGCTTCCGCCGCAGATGGTCAGGCGCTGCCCCTGGGTACAGATGCCCGCGCAAAGCCGCCTCGATGATCGCCTGAAGCACTCGCGCGCTCGGCGCGAAGGGACTCTCGTTCGACATCATCCTCGCGAGATCCTGCTGGCGCTCAGCAACCGCAAAATGCCCTTCATTGTAGGGTGCCGCCGCCCGAACCCAACTCGGCGCAAAGGCCGCAAGCGCGCTCGCATCCGCTGGCGGATTCGGCAGCGCGTGTGGCGAGCCCCCGAACCCCACTCCGTACTGCCGGAGCATGGCTTCGGCCTGCTCCACGGCCTCCGGTGTGTCGACGTCAATCCACCGAACTCGACCAACATCGACTGCGCAGAACTTCCCCTGGCGCGCCAGCGCCTGCACGCCATCGCTCAGCGCACAGTCGCCAGCCGTGGCTTCCACCAGTGCGAGTTCCCGCAGCAGCGCCGGCCCGATGCGAAACACGCCAGTATCGAGGGCGTTATACTCGGCCAACTCCTTACCGATTCGACGGATCCGGCCCCCGTCTGCGAGTACTTTCGTCGCATCGTCGAGATCGAAGCAGGCCGGAATGTCCGTGTCGACCGCCAAAGCACAGGCGTCCGCAGGCATGTCGAAATCGAGCAATCGACGCACCAAATCTGGCGAGTAAAGGTGGTCCGCCATCGTAAGAACGCAACCTGGGTGCACGTACTCAGCTGCCGCAAGCAGAGAGACCCCATTTTTGGCCTCATAGCGCGGGTTTTCGACAAAGGTGAGTTCGAGCCCAAGACCGCTCTCAGTTTCGAGCATCTCTCGGAGGCGCGCCCCCTCATAGCCCGTCACGATTACGGCTTCCCGGATCCCAGCAGCCGCCAATGTGCGCAGAACTCGCACTAGGAGCGGGATACCACCAACCGGCCGCATTGGCTTCGGTGTCGGGTTGCCACCGGCTCGCAAACGCGTCCCAGTTCCAGCGGCCAGCACGATTGCCCGTTTCACCTTGGTGTTAGTCATCATTCAGTCTCGCTCTCGCCGCCGAAAACTCCCACGGTGCCGCGTGTAGCACGAGCCCAATGCGCCAAGCAAACGGCCCTGTAATCATTGGAGTTTCCAGAAATTGACTGTCTCAAAGCCGCCACAGTGTAACGGAAAAGCCACAGCAGCCCACGATCTGGCCAACTGTTCGTCTTTCCGCATTCCGATTGGTTTCCGGCGGCGCTTCTCATCGCGACCGGAGGCTATGCAACCCCGGTGCCAGGACGCCATGCGCGTACAACGCTACGCACACCAGATACTGGCCCCAGACCCGGAAGCTCGGTAGTGCGGCCCGCCTCCGAAGTGTGCGGCCAGACCTGGAGTGCATCGCGCGAGCTTCGCCCGATGTCCCCATTCGCGCCGCGGGGTCAGGCCCCCATCAGCCGCGCCTGCTCCTCGGCATGTTGCAGGTCCTCGAACGTATCGATCTCAGCCCACGGCAAGTCCCCCACCCCAACAGCTCTTGCGGCGATTTGTTTCGCAGAAATCAGCCTGGCGTAGACGTCCTCATAATACAGGTCGCGTTCGCCAGATGCATCCGCTGCTGCCAGTGCGTCGAACAGAGCGGGAGTCGCGTCGGAACGGACGCGCTCGATGCCGATACTCTCACCGAACGCTCCGGAGCAGGGAATCGACTTGCCGAATGCCAGAACCCTCCCTCCCGAGTCCACCGTAACTTTCATGGCTTCAGCATCGGGACGGCGAGCATCGTCCACCGCAGCTGCCAGCTCGCTGTCCGAGTCCTCCAGCCTGGCAAGGACGTCCCTGTGAAAAACCACGTCTCCGTCCAGCTTGAAGAAATCTCGGCCCCGGAGTTCCGCGGCGCACAGGCTCAGGGAGACCGCATTCTGCGTCGTTCCATAGCGATCATTGTGGCAAAAGCGCACCTCCATCCCGCACCCGCCAACAGCTGATCGCACGGCTTCGGCCTGGTATCCCGTGGCAAGAACGATACGCCCCACCCCATGTGTTGCCAGGATTCTCAGTGTCCTCGAGAGGAGGGGTTCACCGCAGACCGGAACAAGCGCCTTCGGCTTGTCGTCGGTTAGAGGCCGCAGCCTCGAGCCGATTCCGGCCACGAGAATTACCGCAGTATCCGTCTTCATCTATTCTGCCTTCCTGCTCCGACAGTCCCCTAGGGCGTGCCGCGGAGCGCAAATGCTGGCAGGACTCGCTCCGAATCGCAAACCTGGACTCGCCGCATTTGCGCGCGGGCACAGAGCTTGCTAGGAGCCCGCGCCATGGAAAGACCATCGCGCATTGCACCTGCCGAAGGAAAACTCGCCGTGCTCCTACCGGGGCTCGGAGCCGTCGCGAGCACGTTCGTCGCCGGCTGTCTCCTGACCCGCAAGGGTTTGGCGGAGCCGATTGGCTCACTCACCCAGCTCGGGACGATTCGCTTGGGCAAGCGCACCGACAACCGCTCCCCGAAGATCTCCGAGGTCGTTCCGCTAGCCAAGCTCGACCAACTTGAGTTCGGTGGGTGGGATATTTACCCGGACAGCGTGTATGAGGCAGCTAAGCACGCAAGCGTATTGAGTAACGAGCACCTCGACTTGGTGCGCGACGAGCTGGAGGCCATTCGTCCCATGCCCGGGGTTTTCTACCCCGAGTACGTCAAACGACTGCATGGCACGCACGTCAAGACGGCCGCCACCAAGGCCGATCAGGTCGAACTGCTCCGCGAGGACATTCGACGCTTCATTCGCGAGCGCGGCTGCAGCCGAGCTGTCGCGGTGTGGTGCGGTTCCACCGAGATCTACATGGAGGCAAGCGAGGTTCATTCGACGGTCGAGCGGTTCGAGGAAGGCCTCCGGAAGAGCGATCCGGCCATCACTAACTCGATGATGTACGCGTGGGCCTGTGCCAAGGAGGGCGTGCCCTTTGCCAATGGTGCCCCCAACCTGACTGTGGACATCCCCGCTCTACAGCAGCTCGTGCGGACCACTCAGACCCCGGTCTGCGGCAAGGACTTCAAGACCGGCCAGACCCTCATGAAGACCATCTTGGCGCCAGGCTTCAAGGCGCGGATGCTTGGAATGAACGGTTGGTTCTCCACCAACATCCTCGGGAATCGCGACGGAGAGGTCCTGGATGACCCGGACAACTTCAAGACCAAGGAAGTCAGCAAGCTCGGCGTGCTCGAGCAGGTGCTGCAACCCAGTGTCTACCCCAGTCTCTACGGCAAGGTCTACCACAAGGTAAGAATCAACTACTATCCCCCAAGGGGCGACGCCAAAGAGGGGTGGGACAACATCGACATCTTTGGCTGGCTCGGCTATCCGATGCAAGTGAAGGTCGACTTCCTCTGTCGCGACTCCATCCTGGCCGCGCCCCTTGTGCTCGATCTGGCTCTCTTCATGGATCTCGCCAAGCGAGCGGGCTTCCATGGGGTTCAGGAGTGGCTGAGCTTCTACTTCAAGAGCCCGATGGTGGCTGACGCGCTGTATCCCGAGCACGACATCTTCATCCAACAGGTGAAGCTCAAGAACACGCTTCGCTGGATGGTCGGCGAGGAGCTCATCACCCACCTCGGTACCGAATACTACGAGTGACACGGGCGCCTGCCCAACCCGAACAGCGCTCAGGTCAGGGTTCAGCATCCCTCGGTCCAAGAAGAGCTCGCCCGTGATTCTTCAGACGGGCTCTTCTTGTGGGCCGCGTGCGACTCCCTGAGTCAAACGAGTGAAGTCCAGGTGAGGCGGGGTCGAACGCCGACTGATGAACACGAACCCGGCGATGGCCACGCGGGTCGTCTTGCCAGCAGAAACAGGGATGACCCAACGGCAACCGTGCCCACCGGTGAGACGCCATGCACCCGCCGGCCTCTGGCTCACGGCACAGAGGACATCTCGCGCATCAGGGCAGCTCCGCCCGCCGCCTCTGAATCCAATGCGTGCCCAGCATCACCGCCGCCAGAAGCGACCAGACCCACGGCGGCGCGACCGGTGCGGTCCTACGCTCCGAGATGAGCGAGTGACTGTCCGCACCCGGTAGCTCCGAAACCCGATTCCAGGCCACGGCTTGCCCACCACTCACGGCACTGATGTCTGCCAAGCGGTCGGGATCCGGCCGGGAGTCACTCCACGCCTCTCCGCCAAGCTCGCACGCGAAATCGAAGCGCGTCGGCGGCGCATCCCCAACGATGACGTCTGCAGAGTAGCCCCCGGTCTCGGGGGCACGAAACCGTGCAACCGCGAGCGTCTCCCGCTGGTCGAGCCCCTCGACCTCGGCGCCCCTTTCCGAGTCCCCCAAACGTTGGAGGCTCAGTCCCACCTTTCCGGTGCTCCCGGGAACTCGCGAGACAACGATCTCCGTAGTCCTTCCCGGGATGCATGGCCCGCGAAGCGCCACTTGGGCGGACTCATAGCGAGGGTCTCGCATGAGCCACCCCAACATCCCATCCCAGAGAGCGCCGTATGCCCGCCCGTCGGTCTCGGCACCAAGCGCCCCATAGGCAAGCCGATGGGTGCCGTCGACCGCCAGCGCAATGGATCGACCGTCACCTGCCCGCCCAAGAGCAAGTACCGGCATCCCCGTACCATCGGGCAGCCCCCGGGTTGGATGCTCCCAGATAGCAATCGCGCCCTCGCGGAGAGGTCCAAGGGCGTTCGAACCGACCATCAGGGGGAGTCTTTCACCGACGAGCTGACGCAGCGACCGAGAGACCGCTGCGACGCGCCCCGCGTTCGTGTAGCGTGGGGTGAACTCCAGCCCGTCGAAGGGTCTCCCTGGCAGAGACAGCTCCGCAGGTAGCACCGACTGAATCGGGGTACGCGCATAGTTGCCCGCGGCAAAGGCCCCGGGACCGCCCACCATGATGAGCCCCCCGCCGGACTCGACATAGCGAGCCAACGCCAGAAGGTGTTCGGCCAGTTCATACTCGATCGCGTCGATATCCTGCACGATTACCGCATCGAAGCTGGAGAGATGCTCCGTGAAGAGCTCGTGCACGGGAAACGGGATGAGCGCCAGCTCACCATCCGAAACGGTATTGGCGTCATCGTGCCTCGTTCGCAGAATGAAGAAGGTCACGACATCGAGCGCCTCGTCACTCTTGAGCCACGTTCGAAGTGCGCGAACGTCGTATGTCGGGCGCCCGGCTATGTGGAGCAACCGGATCCGATCGCGAGTCACGGGAACGGTGATGACTCTTCGGTCGTTGTCTGGCACTCGATCCCCGGGCGTCGCGGAGATGCTCACGTCGACCAACCGGGGCCCGGCGCGGTCCAAGGACATGGTCAATCGAATGGTCCCCCCACCCCGATCGAGCTTGACATCACCCCCCGCTTGGATTGCGGACCTTCCCCCGCGAAGCAACTCGCGCGCCGTTATCCGCACCGACGACGCTTCGATGCCGCCGCTCACGCCGACGTCCACGTCGACGTTGAACGCCTGATGAGCGACCACGGCTGCCGGCATTCGAATCGCCCGAATGCTCACGTCCGGCAGGTCGTCGTGAGCCACGGAAACCGTGTGAATCCGAACCCCGC
Source organism: uncultured Polyangiaceae bacterium (assembly GCA_964424695.1). Taxonomy (GTDB): domain Bacteria; phylum Myxococcota_A; class Polyangia; order Polyangiales; family Polyangiaceae; genus JAEWRL01. The sequence continues at coordinate 9,033 of CAYRKE010000035.1, read as the reverse complement.
GACCTCGTGGCAAAAGTGCTTGGATGTCACTGGCACCGGCCGGCGACTCGAAACGGCCGTCACTGACGACCACCATGCTGTTCGCCACATCGGTTTCGTTCAGGTACTGCTGCAGCATTGCCGTCAGGTCGCTCCGCTCCCCCTCGGTGACCGCACTCGCTTGCTGTGCAGCGTGGGCCGGAGACTCGGCGAAGTAGCGCACATCGAGCCTGGCGTCAGAATAGCGTTTTTGAAGGGCTTCCAGCGCAGCACGCGTTCGCTGCCAGCGACTGCGGTCGATGGTTAGGTCCGAGGCAAGCTCCAAGCGTCTCGATCTGTCGACGAGAACCACGACCCGCGCGCCCAACGCCCGCCCCACCTCACTGACGCGGATAGGCCGCAAAACCGCGAGTACGAGCGCGAGAACCGCAACTACGCCGGTCACCATGACGCGAACCCGATGACCCCTACCGCCCGGCGACTCCATCACCAGGAGCAGAATCGCAAGAACGGCAACCACCCCAACCCCCCAGACCGTGAGCGCCGAGAGGTCGTCCGCATGTGCCCAATACCGCGCGTTCATGGGGAGCGCCGGAAGCGCCGCCGCATCAACCACGGCGCGTGGACTTGATCGTCCTTGTAGTCCGAACACAGAACGTACATGGCGAGATTCACCGCGAGGCGGATCGCCTGTTCTCTCTGCTCGGGAGAGTCACTGCTCGTCGGAAACGCCCAGGAGTCGCGTCCCGACCGAGCCAGCGCACCGCAGAGGTCATGCTGAAGAAGGATCACCTGGGCCACTCCCCCGCGTACCACTGCGTCCAGAGTCGGCGGGCCTTCGACCCTCCCCACGGGGCGTTCCAGGAAGTAGAAGCTCTTGAAGATCACGTGAGTCGATTCGAGCGTGACAGGAGTACTCTGAGGGAGAATGGACCGGAGTTCGCCGCGAACGCTGCGACCAAACTCGCCGAGGCCTGGATCCCAGTCATCGACCATCATCACCCCGCCGAGACGCAGGAATCGAAGGATGCCTGAACGCTCGAGAGATGTGAGCGGTTCGACGGCTCGCTCTCCCCCCCAAAGCACCACAGGCTGGTCCCACAGCTCCGGACGGGAGGCACGAACAGTCTCCACAGCCATGCGAGCAGGCGCACTCGTGCGTCGGGTGAGCTCCAGACTCCAGGTTTCCGCGGCGCTCGCCCTGGGACCGGTCGGCGCGCCGCTTCCGGTCAGGAGCAAGCGCAACTGGAATGCACTCGACCCGGCAAACCCTCGAGCGGGGCGCGCAGCAAGCCCAATCGCCCCAAGCCCAAGCAACGCCAGAGCATACCGGCGAGCGAACGTGGCTTCCGCCAACCGAGCGACTGGCGCTGAGCTCACTCGAAGTCCTCGACCTTCCAAACGTCACCCTCGCGCCGAAGTCGAACCCGATGACCGCCGGGGACGATGACATCGGCGGCGGCTCCGTCGACCCGAATGTCCAGGCGGTCGATGTCTTCCAGGCCATCTGCGATACTGGTGAGCTCCTCCTCGAGCGACGTGGCACTGGCCCCCGAGAGAATGCGCAAGAGGCGTTCGTAATCCCTGCGCTCAAGGGCATCCCTAAGTAGGGCAAGCGCCTGCTCGGGCGACACGGGTCGGGGTGGGAGCGCACCCGCCGCCCCGACATGGTAGCCCCCCCGCTGCGTGACGACGCTCACGGGCACGCCGCGCGGCGTCGTGAACTCTGCTTCCACTCGAACGACCGCATCGCTCGACGACACTGCCACGGCACTGTTCTGAACCTCGCCCCCCCCCTCGATGAGCCGCTCCCTCACCCCGGACCGCCCCAGCCGCTCGCGATCCCGCTGGGTCAACATGGCGTGCAAGGCCTGGGCGTCCCGACGTTCGACCGCGGCACGGTACTCTCTCACAACCGACCTTGGGTCGGCTGGCTCTCGATCAACGCACGCCACCAGTGTCTCCGAAAGCAGTACGAGACTCGGAGCCAGGGCTCGCCGGGGCAAGCGCCCCGGTGCCCAAGAGAACCGCCATCGAGCCAACCAAGAACTCGCGCACCGTTGGCGGGTTGCTTTCAGACCGTTGCCCATAACTGCGACCAGAGCTAGCGAAAGGGCGCCATGTTGGCTAGCCTGAACGAGAAGTCGAGCATGGCTCTTGCTCGCTCACCTCGTTCCCATTAGGCCAAGCGGTCGATCTATCCGACCGTATTTGGCAGCTCCTCGAATCTGAGCGATACCCCATCTCCGGCCTTCTCCGATGTCGCGCGAAACCCAACTCAGACGGCAATTCGCATGGTTCTTCACCCTCGCCTTGGCGGGGATTGGGCTATCAGTGATGCTAGACGGGACGGCGGGTGCGCTCCTCCTCCTACCGGGGGCACTAGGGCTGGCAATCGTGGTGCACCGCTTGGGCCGGCTTGGAAGCGACTAACACTCCTGCCGGAAACTCACTGAGAGGACGCCCGCCGATCTCGGCTTCCGGCTTCGTTTTGCTGCGCTTCCGGTGCTCGCGTACCCTGCGTGCACTCCGCTCCGGCGCACTCGCGCACTGCGTGCGCGCCGCAGCCTCGGGCTGCGGACGTAGCCCTCCGTGGACTCCGTCCAGCAAGCTGGACTCCGTCCGCTCCGGGTCTCGCGGACCTTCGCCAGAAACCGAGCCCCGCGGGCGAGCTGCCGGAGAGTCCTCGGCAGCAAGACTAATCAGGTCTCACTCCTAAGAACGGCAACCCCCACCTCGGTGCCAAGCGCTGGCACGCGTGCCACGCCAAGCGCGAACTGTCGCCCAGTGATCTCCAGGGAGGTGGAGAACGGCGTGCCGACCTTCGCCTTCTTCAGGGGATCGAGCTTCCGAATGGCCTCCGCGTTCACCCTCGGCGAGATCGGGGCGCCATAGACCTCGCGGTCCGTCACAACGAACACGTAGAGCAGTGGCATCGTCTCGTAGCCATCCGACTTCAGAGTCCCCTTGATTTCACCCCGGATCGAGTTCTCGAGGCGGTATGCGTAGGCGGACCAAGACCATCCTGTGACGTAGAGCGCAACGGGCTTCGAATCGACGACGACCGGCGCAGCTGCAACCCACTGGGCATCGGGCTGGCCGCGCACACCAGACGCGGCCTCCATTGTACCAGCGGTCTCAACGTATTTGGATTGCTCGAGAGCGCGCTTCAGGTCCGGATAGCTCTTGAAGGCGTCTGAGCCCGCCATTCGGTCCTGCTCTTGGTCCGTGCGCAGTACCTTCCCGGAAGTCGACACCATGGCGAAGAAGGTTCCCTTGGCAACCCGTAGGTCCTGCACCTTCGCCCGAGCTCGGTTGATCTCGGACTGAATCACCTGCGGATCGGTGTCATCCCCCTGTCCGCGTGAGTAGAGCTCCACCAGGTGAGTCGCCCCCTCCGGAAGACCGCGACGCACTTCAGCTACGTCCTCGGTCGCCACTTCGGCGAGACGAATCGCATGGGAGGCCGCAAGCTTCTGGCTTTCTGCCTCGGAGTTGCAACAGCCGATGAGGCCAACCGACAGGAGGGAAGAGAGACAGAACGCGAGAAACCACACCGTGGATCGAACCATCGCCCGCTGACGCTACCCCGAGGCGCATCCAGAATCCATCCGTTCGACGTGGGAGTATGCGTTCATGGCTCCAGAGTGCCCCGGCCGGGGCCGCCTCTGTCGCGTAACGCCATGAGCACCGAGACAGAGAGCCGCGCTGGCACGTGAGGGCAGCAACGCAATGACGGCTCCCCGGGAGGCACCCTGCCCGGGTGGTGCCCGAGTGGGCCCGAGCGCCACATCCCACGGCGCGCGAGGAGGATCCCGGCCGGGCCTCCCTGTCAGTCGGCAGCGGACACATGTAGGCCAATGGAGGACGAACTGACGCGAAACGTCGCACTGAAGTCCCGCTCCGACGCGCACGCAGGCGTGCAAGCACCGAATCCTGCCCCATCACCACAACCCCCGACATGCATGGGACCCGAACGTTGTGGCCCCCGAGCTGCGCGGATTCCTTAACGTGGTCGATCCACGATGGCCATGTCGAGCCCGACGCACGCGTCGAGCGCGCCGAGGAAAACTTTCGATTCGGACTCTGCGGAGCAAGAACTGCTGGACGAGCCGCGGTGGAGCATTAGAACAATGGACGGTAGCTTGCCGTTAGTGTGGTCGGTGGTAGTCATGAGCATCAGGCAGCACATACCCCGAGAAATCAGCCGCCGAAGGATCGTCATTGTCCTCTGACCGTCGAGACCCCGCTGTATCGAGCGAGTCGGACGACATCGCCCTCCGACGGACAGACCGTCCGCACGCTCGCGATTCGCTCAACGCGATTCGCCGTCTTGTGGAGCCCCAGGATCTACGGGTCGTTTTCCAGCCCATCGTCGAGCTGGAGACCCGAAGCGTTTTTGCTCATGAGGCCCTCGTCCGATGCACTCTGCCAACGCTGGAGTATCCGCCAGCGCTATTTCGGCGAAGCGTCGAGGCTGGATGCGCGGGTCGTCTTGGACGGATGATCCGAGAAATCACCATGCCGCTCGCCAGCGGCCGACGCCTCTTCCTCAACGTCCATCCTCAAGAGCTCCAGGAATCCTGGCTGGTGAGGCCCGACGACCCGCTATTCTCCCACGACCACGACGTCTTCCTGGAAATCACCGAGTCTGCTCCCCTTACCCACTTCGAGCTCTGTCTCACGGTGTTGCGCGAGGTTCGCAGCCGCGGTGCGATCCATCTGGTGGTGGATGATTTGGGTGCGGGCTACTCCAATCTGAAGTGCATCGCCGATCTCGAGCCATCCGTCGTCAAGCTCGATCGCGATTTGGTCGTCGGCGTCGATCTCAGAGCTCGTCAGAGGCAGCTCGTGAAGAGCGTTGTCATGCTGTGCCACGACCTGGACGCCGCAGTCGTCGCCGAGGGGATCGAGACGCTCCCTGAACTGGAAGCGCTCGTCGATTGTGGAGTCCAGTACGCACAAGGCTATCTCTTCGCCCGACCGAGTTATCCATTCCCGGCGATCGATTGGCCACCGATGCTGGCTGAAAGCGCCGAACACGCCGGGGTTGAGCACGCCATTGGCCTGACTGGTTTCCGATAGTCCGAGCCCGGAGCCGCAACTCCCCGCCCGCCGCAACTGGCTTGCCCGAGTTCACTCCGACTCCGTAGCCGCTCCACGCGAGTTGAGTTGCGGACGGAGGGGCACCGGCCGCATCGTGCGGGCAGTGACTACGCAGCAACCACGTAGTCTCGACGCTCGCAGAAACCCATCCTGGATAGCAGTCCCCGGATTTCCCGGCGTGCAACTGCGCCGGCCACACTGACCACGATGGGCAGCCCACGGTACGCCAACACCTGATCGCGGGGAATGACCAGTGCTCCATCGATCCGTTGTCCGATCCGTCGGGGATGCAGCTCCGCGATGATGATGGGACGTCGTCCCCGAACGCGAAGCGCCCGTGACAGCGCTTTGCCGGTGTCGCCGTATCCCCACAGTAGGTAGTCCCGGCAGGAACGCAGAAATCCCTCGCACAGGTGCTCTGCCTTGCATTCCACAATACGCCGCTGGGAATAGGTATCCGAGTTTCTGGATAGCCGCGAGCCAGCGTCACGCCACAGAAGGAGTCTTCGAGGAACGCTGCCAATGCGTTCCCCTGCCTCCAGCAGTCGAAGCAAAAGGTCGTAGTCCTCGGGCCACCCCCGATCCCTGTAGGAAAACCGGCGCAACACTTCGGAACGTATCATCCATGTGGGGTGAGCGAGCGGGCACTCAACGTACGCGTCGTTCACGAGCATTTCTCCAGTCGTCAATGAGTTCAGCCATCGCTCATAGGCCATCCGTCCCTCCGTCAGGCGCCCACGCGGGAACAGACGAACCTGGCACCCCACCATGGCCAACGTGGCGTCCGATTCCAGTGCTTGAGCCTGGAGTAGGAGCCGATCCCGATGCATGACGTCGTCCGCGTCCATCCTGGCAATCAAGGTTCCGCGGCATTGGAGCAGCCCCTTTTTGAGGCTCACAACGAGTCCGGAGTGACTTCCCGAGACAACGCGAATCCTGCCATCGCGGGCAGCGAACATCTCCGCCTTCGCCAGCGTGTGATCGCTAGATCCGTCGTCTACGACGACACACTCCCAGTCGGATTCTGTCTGACGCACGACGCTCTGGAGTGCCGCGGACAGGGTCTGAGCAGCGTTGAACGCTGGGAGCAATACCGAGATCTTGGGCTGAACTGGCAATTCGGCAGGGAAGGTAGCACCTGATGGCCAGCAGCCCACCCCTGAGGGCACCGCGACCGTCCGCGCACATCCATTCCGAGGAGGCGCGCGAACCCGGGTGCAGCGGGATTCGCCCCCCTCCGAGTCGGAGCGCGAGTTCGGCTCCCCCGTGTCGCCGTGCTCGGGAAACCGCTCCGGACGAGGCGGCTTCGGCTGATGCCTTGCCTCGATCGCTGGCCGCACTGCCCCTCGCAGATCGGGTGGCTTGGCACTGGGATCCGCTCCGTCCTTGCCAGAGTGGGGACCGTCTGGGAGCTGCTGCAAGCGCCCATGTGCTCACTCACGTGCCCCCGCGCGATGCTCCGGGCACGGACCTTGCGCACAAGGCGCCCCGAAACCGGGGCACTCCAAAGCCCAAGCCCAGCGCCCGGCTCGCACCCGGACCCCCGCGTCACGCCAGACGCCCACGCCGGAGTTTTCAGCAGATTACCTGGTCCATCACGCTCGCTTGGCTACCGTTGGGCGTCAGGGCAGTCGCGCCCTTTCCCGCTCGCAGGCAACCCGGTGAGCACGTGGACACCACCCGAGACTCAACTTCCTCACAGAATGGTTCCAGCATCTCCCGGGGTGCGCGACAGGCGCTTCAAAGCACTCCCCCAACCCACGAAGCACCTGTCTTGACTACATCAACCTCGTTGCGGGACGCCGGAAAAAGTCCAACCATGAACAAGCCGATGTCCATCGATCCCCTCATAATGGTGCCTGACTCCGTGATCCGATCGGCATGGGAAGGGGAGCTCCATACCCAGGCGGCTCGCTTCGCCGGCCTTGCGCAAACCGCCGACGCGCTGGATGGCGTGCGCATGTTGGTTTCGACGATCGCGTCCTTGATCGATGAGTCGAGGAGTACTGACCAAGCACTACGGGCAGTCGCTGCGAAGAAGGACATGTTGACGGGACAACTCAGCAACCTGCAGACGCGACTTGGCGTCAGCCCCACGGAAATCCTGCTGCTTCTCGTCTCAACCCGCTCCACCCTCAAAGCCGCGCTGGTCGAGGCTCAGGCCATACAGAAGAGAGAATGCACTTTGGAGCAGGTGCTTCTCATTCTGGGACGCTTGGGCATGTTCTATTTCGATGCTTTCATGCATTCGAGTGACGACTCGGTATTCTCCGCTGACATCGTCGATCTGGACTACGCCCTCCTATACGAGCGAACGCGACAGCTCGCGATCACCGACGCGCTGACAGGCCTCTTCAGCTACGGCTACTTCCTGGACCGCCTGGCGGAGGAGCGAGCGCGAGCGGAGCGCTATCAGCGGCTCCTCTCACTCATCCTGATCGACGTCGATCGCTTCAAGGCCTACAACGACCGCCATGGCCATCCCGCAGGCAACGAAGTCCTCAAGGGGGTCGCCCGCGTGCTCCGCGAGGGAGCTCGCGAGGTGGACCTCGTGGCTCGATTCGGGGGCGAGGAGTTCGTGATCCTCGTACCCGAGGCGAATCGCAGCAGCGCCAACCATATGGCCGAGAGAATTCGGCAGCAAATCGCTGAGACGCCTTTCCCGAACCGCGAACTCCAGCCCGGGGGCAGACTCACCATCTCGGCTGGCGTCGCCACCTATCCGATAGATGCGGACAGCGCGGATCGGCTGGTCCAATCTGCAGACCAGAGCCTATATCGCGCCAAACGCGCTGGGCGAAACCGCGTAGTCTCTTTCGCTCCCCAGACCGCTGCAACACTCCGATACCGGGCAGACCGCGAGGTCCGGCGCGTGAGCCTCGTCGGCAGCTTCAACAACTGGGACAAAACGGCCGATCCGATGGTTCGCGCGGACGATGGCTCGTTCGAGTTCTCGGTCGCTCTGTGTCCAGGTACCTACCGCTACAAGTTCGTGCTCGACGACCAGGAATGGGTCTCCTGTGCCGGAACGGAGCGGGAGCCCGACAACTTCGGCGGAGAGAACAACGTGCTCAGAGTGGCACCGCTCGAAAGCGCTGGGGCACCCCAGTAGCGGCTAGGGTACCCAGTAGCGCCCCTGGTGGGCGTCTCTACGACTGGCACGGTCCCCTGGTCCGCGCCGTTTCTTCGCCTCCGCGACGCCCTCCTCTTGGTGACTCTGCCTTGTCGCGATGCAAGCGCCTGAGCCGGCCCCAGGTTCGACCTCTCCTCCCACACTCGGCCCCTCTTGTGGACCAGAGTCCTTCCACTAGAGTCCGAAACGAGAAACCACGAACCAAGGAAAGCCAATGCTCGACCTCCCGGAACCCGGACTCTACCGCACAACCCAAGCAATGCCTGGGAACGAATCCGAATTCCCCGCCAACGTCCTCGTCTTCATCGGCCAGACCAGCACAGATGGCGGTCGATTCATTGTGCGACCACGGCAGAACAGACGCAATCGATGGTTCTGGGGTGAACCCACGACGCCATTCCGCTCCCCGACCTATGCGAAGACGCTGCGTCGCTTGCCCTCAGAGGGGTTCTACACCCTCCCGCGTATCGTCGAACTGAGCGATGGCGGACGATGGCTCGCCAACGCCATTGTCGAGCTTGGGTACAACGACAAAGGCCAAGGCATCATCTTCGTTGCCCAGTGGCAGGAGTCCGGCGACAAGAATGTCCTGCAGTTCAGCGAACGCGGACTCGCCATCGACGACTCATTGCTCGACGCACTGCGATGGGCGCCCATTCTCCCGGTGAAGGAGCCAGCCTAGCCTTAGGAAAGCACCTCGGCGCTAACCGTTCCGTGCGGTCAGCAACCGCTCCCAGAGCCGGCAGCTGGACGTCGCTGGAACAACGAGGGGTTCACCAACAGGTGAGCCCCTCGTTAGCGATCGACAAGCTGCT
>CAYRKE010000034.1:0-49787 GCA_964424695.1 uncultured Polyangiaceae bacterium | reverse complement strand
GGTTGGCGCTGGGCCAACCCTTGGCGGGGACTGAACGCGTTCGTTCTCACCCCGATTGGGAGAGTACCAGCGGCTACTGCGTGTCTCAGCCGTCGATGAAGCCTTTGAGCTGCTTGGCTCGGCTGGGGTGTCTCAGCTTCCGGAGGGCCTTCGCTTCGATCTGGCGGATGCGTTCGCGCGTGACCTCGAAATCCTGACCAACCTCTTCCAGCGTATGGTCGCTCTTCTCTCCGATCCCGAAGCGCATTCTCAGCACCTTCTCCTCGCGGGGAGTCAGGGTGCTCAGCACATTTTTGGTCTGTTCACTGAGGCTCGTGCTCGCGACGGCCTCAGCGGGGCTTACCGCATTCTTGTCCTCGATGAAGTCTCCGAGATGGCTGTCCTCTTCCTCGCCGATCGGCGTTTCGAGGCTGATCGGTTCCTTGGCGATCCTGAGTACCTTGCGTACTTTGTCGAGGGATAGTTCCATCCGATCCGCGATCTCTTCGGGGGAGGGCTCTCGGCCGTACTCCTGCACGAGATGGCGGGACGTGCGAACGAGCTTGTTGATGGTCTCGATCATGTGCACCGGAATGCGAATGGTGCGAGCCTGGTCGGCGATCGCCCGCGTGATGGATTGCCGGATCCACCAAGTGGCGTAAGTGCTGAACTTGTAGCCGCGTCGATACTCGAACTTGTCGACGGCTTTCATCAATCCGATGTTGCCCTCCTGGATCAGATCGAGGAACTGCAGCCCCCTATTCGTGTACTTCTTGGCGATTGACACGACGAGTCGCAGGTTCGCCTCGATGAGTTCTGCCTTCGCTCGCTCGGTTTCGTACTCCCCGCGCAGGATCGCGCGGTAAGTTGCCAGAACCTCCTCGGGGTCCAGGTCGAGGGGCTCGTCGACTGGGGGAACCTCCGGGTCTGCTGTGGCGTGGTCCACGGCGACGGTCTCGATCTCGGAGCCCGGCGCACTGGATTCTCCGCGGCCTGGGGCGGGCCAGGTGGGGGGCTCTGGGGGGCAAGCGTCAAACCTCGCTTGCTGCACAGACGGCAAGCGGGGCGTCGGCGACGGGACTCGAGAACGCTCGACTCTCTTGCAGACGACCTTGAGCTTTCCAACGATTCTGTCGATCGTCCTTTTGTTGAGCCGCATCTCCCGAAGCGCCTTGACGAGATCTCCTCGCGTTTCGGTCATCTCCTGTTCGAGAGCCGAACGCTCGACTTCCGAGGCCGTTGCGAAGGCCTCGCGAGTCGTGCCCATTCTCTTCTCGAGACGCCTTACGCGGTCGACGAGACGTAGAACCCCTCGTTCCGCTTCCTCTTCGTTGAACTCATGCTCCACGTCGTCGGCGTCGCGGACGATGTCCTTCACGCGGATCTTGCGTGTTCGGAGTCGCTCTCCGATCTCGATGATTTCGCGCACCGCAATCGGGCTGCGCAGGATCGCGTCGAGGACGGCGTGTTCGCCCTGTTCGATACGCTTGGCCGTCTCGACCTCGCCCTCTCGGGTGAGCAGCGCCACGCTTCCCATGCGCCGGAGGTAGAGCCGAACCGGATCCGTGCTTCGATGGGGGTCGTAGGAATCCCTTGCCGGGAGGCTCGATAGCGGGGGACGGGATGTTGGCTCGCTCGGATGGGGCCTACCCTTTCCTCGACGGGCTGGAACGTCCGAATCGCCATGCGAGGGTATGGAGGAAGGGGGCGCGCTGCTCGGGGGCTCGTCCAGTAGGTCGATGTGTTCATCGTCGAGGGCTGCCAGCACTTCGTCCATCGGGTCGGCCCCGAACTCGCCAGCATGCAAGGCCTCGGCAAGATCCTCATAGGTCAAGAACCCTTTGGACTTGCCAAGTTGGATCAACTCCCTCTTCGCGTCCTCGAGTGACTTCGCCCGGGGAGTCGCATCGACGTCTTCCAGTTCGTCGTCGTATTCATCTAGCGCGGAGTCTTCGGGGGGAGACGGGTCTTCGGAGGCAGACTCGCTCGCGTTGGCCGTTCGCGAGGTGTCGGGGCGCCTTGCCTTCCGTCCGCCCTTGTGGGGGGCGCCCTGCGAGCTGTTGCGTTTGGCCTGTGACCTGCCGCCGGAATTGCTTGCTCCCACCGTTGACCTCGTCGCTAGATTCCGATCCTTTTCTTCGCACGCAGCTCAAGCGCTCGCAGGAGCTCGAACTGTTGGTCGTAGTCGCCCGTCGCCTGCTTGCGATAGAGCTCCTCGACGTCTTCCGTGAGCTGCCGGAGTTCCTCGAGCCGACCCAGCTTCTCGAGATTCTGGAGCAGGACGCTTCGCGCTTCTTCGAGCCGCTCGAGCTGTGGGGCGGCGAGGCGGGCCGCGGCAAACGCCGCGACCGGCGGTGCGAACTTGGGGAGGAGCTCCTCGATGCCGATCACCTTCGTGCCGTCCCAGGTGGCTCGGAGCGTAGCGATGCCCGCAGCAACGTCACCCTCGAGCTCTTTGACGCCGTCCACGAACTCAGGTGTATCGAATAGTTGAGGGTAGTCCAGCAGTGCACCCAGGATCTCGAGGGAGACCTCGCTCCGGCGATCCCGACAACGCAGCGCCGACGGACCGAGGGCCTGGGCGGGTGGCGGGCCGATCTTGCTGCGGAGGCTGTCCCGTATCTGTCTAGCCAAGGCCTCGAAGGTGCGGGCGTCGGAGATCCCCAGCCGGGCCACGACACTATCGGCATGCTGTTCGGCTAGCGCACGTACAGCGCGATCAGGCTCGCTCGCCAGCAGGTCCACGACCTCCTGGAACCTGGCTGCCCGCGTCTTGGCGTCGTCCCGCGTGAAGCTCGCGTCGAGGGAGATATCGATGAGGTACTCGAGAAGGCCCTTCGACGCACCCAGCGCACCTTGGAGTGCAGCGGCGCCAGACACGCGAACGAACTCATCGGGATCCGTCCCGTTGGGGAGCGACGCGACGCGGGTGCGCAGACGAGCCTCGTCGCACGCCGGGCGTGCGGCGTGAATCGCGCGTCTTCCTGCGTCATCCGCGTCGAAAAGCAGGATTACTTCGCCGGTGAAACGGGAGATTTGCTTGGCCTGTTCTGCGGTGAAGGCCGTTCCTAGTGGGGCAACAGCCGAAGCGAATCCGCTCGCATGAAGGCTGACAACGTCGAAATTGCCCTCGACGACGACGCACGGAGCACCGGCGCGTAGCGCCTGACGGGCCTGGTACAGTCCGAAGGCGATCTCTCTCTTGCGGTAGATCGGGGATTCCGGCGAGTTCATGTACTTGGCGGGCTCTTCACCCTGTTCGGCTCGCGGCAACGGGAGTTGCAGCGCGGTGAGACGGGCTGCATCCGGTACGGGAAGCGCACGGCCACTGAAGCCAACTACTCTGCCCTGGAGATCGATCACGGCGAACATGAGCCGATGCCGAAACCTGTCGTAGTGGCCGACGCCGGTCTTGCGAGGAACGACGAGCCCCACTTCTTCGGCGGCGGCGAGGCTGAGCCCGGCTTGCCTCAGATGGTCGGTGAGGGCGCTCCAGCCGAAGGGTGCGTATCCCACTCGAAATGACTGGAGCGCGTGCGCAATCGGTCCCGTCGACTCATCCGTGAGCAGGCGTCGACGCTCGAGCTCCGCTCTGGCGAGGTCAGACAGCGGATGGTCGTGCAGCATCCTCTCGAAGAACGAGGCCGCCGCGTTGGACACATCGAAGAGTGCCTGGTCTCTCTTGTGCTTCTCGCGGCGCAGCCGTTGGTCTTCCGCGCTCGACTCGTCGACGAGCGTGACACCACAACGTTCTGCAAGCTTCTCCACCGCCTCTCGGAAGGAAAGCCCCTCCGTTTCTTGTACGAACTTGAAGACGTCTCCCGTGACGCCGCATCCAAAACAGTGGTAGATGCCTCGCTCGTCGTTGACGTGGAAGCTCGGGGTCTTCTCTTGGTGGAACGGGCAGAGCCCAAGGTGGCTTCGACCGCGCTTCTGGAGCTTCACCGTCTCCCCGATCAGGGCGACAATGCCGGTGAGCTCGCGAACTCGGTCGATCGTCTCTTTTCCGATCACGCCATTTTCGACATACTCCAATTCGACCCGTTGCCAAGGGACCAGGCTCGGCGGCTAGATTGGGAGCAAGCTCCCCTCTGGCCGTCCTCGGGGCGCACTGCTCCGGACTGGGTCTGGCGGCGGCCGTGTCGGGGCTCAATGGCCGGCCTTTCGTCGTGGGGCGCTTGCCGCAATGCGGGCTGGTGTTCGTCCGTTGGGTCTTCCAACTCCTTTTGACTCCGTTCTGGGCTCCGCGGCGGGCCCATGGAGCAGGGAGGAGGGGTTCCGTCCGCTCGGCGCAGGATGGGTTGGTTCATGGGCCAGGACCCGTTCGCGGTAGAGGTGCGGGTGGCCGTTAACCGTTTTGGACGAGGCGCGCGGCCGCGCGGGATTCGCGAGCCAACGGTGGGCCTCACACGTGGCTAGGTAGCGAGCCTTGACATGGCCGAGCCCTTGGGGGGAAGCCACTCGCTCCAGCTCTGGCGGTCAGCGTCTCGAAGGCACGGTGATGGCTGCTGTTCGAGCGACGGCTCGCGTTCTCCGCGGTATCGGCTCTCGGACGGTGCCGCGTCGCAGAGCGTATCGAGCTGTTCTGGGAGGACCGAGAGGCCGGCACGCGCGGAGTTAGCCGACCACTGTCGCGGTGGGTGAGGACACTGGAATTGCACGATGCAGGCCGATTTTATCTCCCGCCAAGTCGCGGTCGTGGGGCAGACGGGGACGACTTGGGGTGAAGGGAAACGGCGTCAGATGGGGCCAGAACGACGTGCGCGGCTGCGCCGACGCGCGGCAGACGATCAGGCGCGTTGGCATGGGAGTCTGGTCATGGTAGACGCGCGAAGGACTGCCGTCCTCGGGTGGTCGTTATTCCGGCGAGAGCTTTGACGATGACGCAGACGATGTTGAGCGGTACCTCGAACGTTGGCTTCGGTAGTGGGTCTAAGGCGCAGTCGAAGGGCAAGGTGACGCAAGTCATCGGTCCTGTTGTGGACGTGGAGTTCCCGCCCGGGAAGCTTCCCAAGATCCTGAATGCTCTGACCGTGTCCAATTCGGCGATTTCTGCCCAGAAGGACAACCTGGTGCTCGAGGTCGCTCAGCACTTGGGGGAGTCGGTGGTGCGGGCCATTGCCATGGATTCGACGGAAGGTCTGGTACGGGGCCTCGAGGTGACCGACACGGGTCGGGCGATCCAAATGCCCGTTGGCCCTGAGACTCTGGGACGGATCCTGAACGTCGTGGGCGCGCCCGTGGACGAGCGCGGGCCCGTCAACGCCAGCAAGACCATGCCGATCCATCGCCCAGCACCGGCATTCGTCGAGCAGAGCACGTCCGTCGAGATCTTCGAGACGGGTGTCAAGGTCGTCGACCTGCTCGCTCCTTACCGCAAGGGTGGGAAGATCGGGCTCTTCGGAGGGGCCGGCGTCGGCAAGACCGTGCTCATCATGGAGTTCATCAACAACGTCGCCAAGGCGCACGGCGGGGTGAGCTGCTTCGCGGGCGTCGGCGAGCGAACGCGCGAGGGCAACGACCTCTTTCTCGACATGAGTGAGTCCAAGCTCGAAACGGGGGAGAGCGTTCTTTCCAAGACCGCTCTTGTATACGGGCAGATGAACGAGCCCCCGGGGGCGAGGGCCCGCGTTGCCCTGAGCGCCCTCACGGTCGCCGAGTACTTCCGCGACGAAGCCGGGCAGGACGTGCTCCTCTTTATCGACAACATTTTCCGATTCACTCAGGCGGGCAGCGAGGTGAGCGCGCTTCTCGGGCGCATGCCGAGCGCGGTGGGCTATCAGCCGACGTTGGCGACGGAGATGGGGGCGCTGCAGGAGCGGATCACTTCGACGACCAAGGGAAGCATCACCAGCGTGCAGGCCATCTACGTGCCTGCAGACGACCTTACGGACCCGGCTCCGGCGACGGCGTTTGCCCACCTCGACGCCACCACGGTGCTTTCGCGGTCGATCGCCGAGCTTGGCATCTACCCGGCCGTGGATCCGTTGGATTCGACGAGCACCATGCTATCTCCCGAGATTGTCGGCGAAGAGCACTATGCCGTGGCGCGCGGCGTGCAGCAGACGTTGCAGCGTTACAAGGACCTGCAGGATATCATTGCACTCCTCGGCATGGACGAGCTCAGTGAAGACGACAAGCTCGTGGTGAGTCGGGCGCGCAAGATCCAGCGGTTCCTGTCGCAGCCATTCTTCGTCGCCCAACAGTTCACGGGCTATGCGGGCAAGTACGTGCCCCTGAAGGACAGCATCGCGGGGTTCCGCGAAATCCTCTCCGGCGATCTCGATCACCTGCCCGAGCAGGCCTTTTTCATGGTGGGGAATATCGAGGAAGCGAAGGCCAAGGCCCAGCAGCTCAGGGGCGCTGCCTCCTGATGCCGATCAACGAGCGGGTGTACGATGGATGAGTCGCGACGAATAGCGCTGGAAATCATCACCCCTTCCGGGGGGGCTTTGTCTGACAGTGTCGATGACCTGACGGCGCCCAGCGTTGACGGCGAGTTTGGCGTCCTGCCGGGGCACCGGCCGCTACTGGCGTCCCTCAAGACCGGCGTCATCAGCTTCCATCGTGGTGTTGAGGAGACGAGGGTTGCTGTTGGGTCTGGCTTCATCGAGATCTGCGACGATCGGGCGGTGGTGCTCACGGACCAGTTCATCACCAAGGATCAGATCGATGTCGTGCGAGTCAGGCTCGAGCTGAAGGAGTCCACCGAGGAGCTGGCTCGCTACGAGGGTCAGGTGGGTGACGCCGACTTTCGCGCATTGGTGGCGCGTCAGCTCTGGAGCGCCGCTCAGCTCGAGCTCTACGGCGATCCGCCAGCTCCTACCATGGGGGTTGCCGAGTGGGGCGCCGCGGCGGCCGAGTCCTATGGCTCGGGCGGCGACGGCTCCACGGTCGAGGACACTTCTCATCATTCTTAGCAGAGGACTGTTGCAGGCCCTCATCCGAGGCGTCGTGGGAGAGGACCCGGCGCCTCATCCGTTCACTCCCCGCCTTGGTGAGGAGCTGCGATCCGTCCCGTGCTGAGGGGCGCGGCGCTTCCTCCGTGCACCTCCCTCGCCACTTCATCGGTCGGCGCGAACCATCAGGAACGGTCGATCGAGGACGATGTTGCCGTCCACGAGCACGCGGACATTCCAAGTGCCTAGCGGGTCTCCGGGGAGCAGCTCAATGACCTGCTCGAACCGGGGTTCGCCGGCCCGGGTTTGTGCCTCACCCAGCCGAGTCAGCCGTCCCTCGCCCAAACGTCCTCGGTGATCCGGCGCATTTCTGCTGGTCCCAGGCAGATCCAGCTGCCACTCGATGCGCTGGCTCCTCGAGACCGCGGCGCCGAACGTGAGACGAAATCCAACGGTCTGTTTGGAGCGATCGGTCTCCAGCGGGATTCGTTGGCGCTGCTGCACTTGGCCGCCGAAGAGGATTCCAAACTCGGCGCGGATTGGGGCTGGCGTGGGGTGATCGGTCCCGGCGTCGCACCCACTGGCGGCGAGGGCAAGAAGCACCGCGAATAGTCGCCCACGCGGGGTCACCGTTCGAGCCTCCTTGCCAGGGCTCCGTATTCGTCGGCCGAGAGGGTCTCGCCGCGCACTCCCAGGTCGATTCCGCATGACGCCGCGTGTTTGGCCAGCTCCAAGTCTGCTCTCGACAGCAGGTGGGCCCAAGCGTTGGAGAGTTTCTTCCGACGCATCGCGAATGCACTCTTCACCAGTTCCCTGAAGATGGGCGTCTCGGTCACGGGATCGGCCCGTGGAGCGAAGACGACGACAGCAGAGTCGACGTTGGGGCGGGGGAAAAAAGAGCCCCGCTTCACCACGAGGGCTCGCGTCACCGAGAACTGCGCTTGCACGAAGACCGTCAGGGCGCCGTAGTTGGGGCTGCCCGGTGTCGCGACGATCCGGTCTGCGACCTCCAACTGGACCATGAAAACCGCCCCGTCCAGGGCGGGAGCGGCATGCGCGGCGAGCTCGAGAAGCATTCCCGTGATTTGGTATGGCAGATTACCAGCCAGCACCCTCGGGCGCTGAGCCTGCTCGAGAACAGCAACCACGTCCACTGTCTTGGCGTCCGCCTCCAGGAGCTTGAGGCGGCCGGAAGCGATGGCGTCGGCAAATTCGTCCTGGAGTGCCCGCACCAGATCGCGGTCTCGTTCGACACCGATGACCTTCGAGGCGCGTGCAAGCAGGGGAGTCGTGAGGGCGCCGAGGCCGCACCCAATCTCGAGTACCGTGCCGCCTTGCGGCGAGGTCGCGAGTTCAGCAATGCGCTCTGCGGTTTTGGGACTCGTCAGGAAATTCTGGCCAAAACTGTGCTTCGGATGTAGCCCGTGACGGCGGAGCAGGCTGAGGGGCTCTGGGGGGGCGCTCTCGCTCATGGCTTCGCTAGCTTGGCACTGGTGGATTCGGCAGCAAGCAGCGCTGATGGAACCCTCCTGGGGGGACGCGAGGGGGACTCGACGCGGATTCCGCGGCTCCTGAGGAATCTTGTTCCACGCGCTTCGGCCACACGGGTTCGCACGGAGACCGCCGCGGCGACTGCTGGGATGAGGGGGCTACCGTCGCTCGGAATACTCGGTTCGTGCCGCATGCGTATCCAGAGAAGCTCGACGCGGCGCCTCGCGCGTGTCAGAAGCGCGCGTTCGAGCTCGGGACGCGTTCCCTGGGCTGGAGGAATCGACCAGATCCAGAGCTGGGTAGGTCGGTGGCGTGCGAGTGGAAGGGTTCTTATCAGTTCGGCGAGGAAGTGGTCGGTGATGGGGCGGTCGGGCTGGAGCCGCGCGGGGGAGTCGAGCCCAAATGCTGCCATGTACTGTCTCAGGGTCCGCTCGCGATCGGTGTTGGCTCGCGGTGCCCGGACGGGGATTGGCGCACGCGGAATGGCACTCTGGGCCAGTGCCGCGATCTCATCGACTTCGTGCCGCGACATGTGCGCGGTGGCATCTGGTTCGATTGGACGCAGATGCTCCAAAACGCGGTCCGCAACATCGGCCTCATCAAGCCCGCTACGGTCGGCGTCGAGGGTCCCGGTGGCGTGCGACAGCGCGCCCAAGATTCGGAGGGCGTGCTCGGAGCCGCCGCCGGGCTCGACTTGCTCCAGGGTTCGGGCCCCCACGATGGTGAGCGCGACGCGGTTGCCTCGCCGGAGCTGCTCGAGTGCGACGCTTGCGACTTCATCGATCGCCAAGTCAAGTGGAGAGGTCCCCTCGTGGCCCGACCAAAGCTCGACAGAGGCATCCAAGACGAGCCAGACCAGATCACGCTGCTCGCGCTCGTAGTCCTTCACCAGGAGCACGCCTCGCCGTGCCGACGCTTTCCAGGCGATGCGCTTGAAGGGATCGCCCGGCTGGTGCTCGCGCAGCTCCCGAAGCGCGGTGCTGTCGCCAGAGAGCGGGCCGGGACGACCGAGGTCGGCGACCGAGCGGCTCCGGCCGCCGCGGGGGTTGCGCGCGAGGACAGCATACGCGCGTGGCAGCACCTCGATGGCGAACGGGTTGGCGAAGGTCAGCGGAATCTCGAAGAGGCCGGGCCCCGCGCAGATTTCCAGTGATAGGCCGTGTATCGCATGCACCCCCACGCGCATCCCGATCACCGTGATCTCTACCTTGAAGCGGCCATTGGCAGGGACTTCACCGGAGTCGGCGCCAATGATCACGTTCAGTCCAGGAGACGCCACCGCGCGCAGGCCCGAGAACCTTGCGGCGCGTGAGTCTCGGTTCCGGATCTCCGCAGTGATGAGCACGCGGTCCGCACGGGCGATGCGGCGATGCCGCTCGCTGGTGCTCCAGAGCATCTCGAACCCCGCCGTTCGGATTCGGTCGACCCCGAGCAGCGTTGCGCATCTGGCCAACACGAGGCCCAGCAGCACACTCCCGCCCCAGTTAACCACTTGGGGGATGCTCAACGCCGCTCCACACCCGAGCAGCCCGAGGCCGGCTGTGGCAAGTCCGATGGCAACCCTGTTGGGGTGGATCTGCATTGTGCCAGCTACCTCTTCAGTGAACCTGCGCCCGGGAGGGTTGAGCACGTGGCTTGCTGATTGACCCGGCAGAGGAGTCGTGCGCGCTCAATGAGTGCGAGGGCGCTTGCGTCGCTTGGCTGAAGTCCAATTCCGTCCTTGTAGAGTCTGGCTACTGCCAGGCAAGCAGCCGCATCCACGTCGTGACACTGGCGTACCAAGATTCCGATGGCGCGCTGCCGAAGACGCCGGGCGGTCGACGCGTCAACTCTCACTGCAACGCCTCCGGCGTACGAGGCTCCTAGTCTTACGCAGGCCACTCCGTCTCCGTCTCCACACTGTTCGGAGCCGATGCGAGCCTCCTCAGGTGTCGAGAACGCAGGAAAGGCCGGCAATGCGTCGAGAGCGGCCTGGTTGTGGCGGGAAGCGTCCACCCGTTCGGCGCTGGATGCTGCTGGCGCGACAGTGCTTGCGAGGGGTGCTCCCTCACCCGTTGCGGAAGGGCTCGGGCTCGATGACGGATGCGGCAGCTCGGCTTGCGGGTGAGGGGAAGGCCCGCCTGACGCGGCCGACGAAGCCTGGGCCGTGGCAGGCGTCCGGGGAGCTTGAGCAATTGGAGTCCTTGGCGACGAGATCCATCCGTCATGGAGCTCTGGATAGTGCATGATGAGTCCCGCACCCGCCCCGAGGAGGGTGCCGAGAAGGACCGAGACTGACGTGGATAGGTGCGAAGAACCCATACTGAGCTCCGGAGAGCAACGAGCCGCATCATGGCACAGAAAACGGCCCGAACGGAGTCCGAACGGCAAGCCAGCCCGCGGACGGCCGCGGGAGCGAGAGGCAGGCTCCGTGCGTCCTGGTATGGGCGGTGCGGGAGGGCGCACCACAATCGGCGCTCGGTGGCGGCGTTTGCTCGGGAGTCCCGGGGGTCTCGCGAGCGTGGAGGGGACAGTTCGTCTACTGGCCTTGGTCATCGCGCTTGCAGCCCCGCTGTTCTGGGGCGGGGGCGGCGAGGCCAGGGCTAGCACTCAAGGGTATTCCCAGTACGAGCGGGAGACCATTGAGGACGCCTGTCGTCAGCTGGGGCTCCGCCTCGAATCTGCGGCAGAGGGCCGCGCGGTGGGGGCCATCCACCTGGTTCGTCTGGAGGTATTCGAGAGGCGCGACCCCATGCCTCGGTTCCTCAACGTCTTTCACTTCAGGACACTTCCCGGCGTGATTCGATCCGCGCTCTTGTTCCGAGAGGGCGAGCCATTCGATTCGGGTCGTGTTGCCGAATCAGCCAGAGCACTGCGCGATCGAAGCCAGCTCTCCCTGGTCTTGATCGTCCCGGTGCGCGGCCAGGTTCGAGGTACGGTGGATATTCTCGTCATCGTCAAGGACGTCTGGAGCCTCCGCCTCAATTGGAACGCCCAGATGGTGAACAACACCCTGAGTGAACTCGTTCTTCAGCCATCGGAGACCAATCTTGCGGGCACGCACACCCTTCTCGGTGGGCTGTTCACGCTTCGCCCGGACACCTACACGTTTGGGGGCTTTGCGTCCCAGCGCAATCTCGACAGTTCGCGGCTTGCCATCAGTCTCGATGCTGGCGCCATCACCAATCGCGAATCTGGCGCGGTCGAGGGCTCCTTTGGCAGCTTTTACTACGGGCTTCCTCTCTACTCCCTGGCGTCGCGTTGGGGGTGGCTCGTCACGGTGAATTGGCGCGTCGAGGTCGATCGACTCTACAACGGCGCCCGTCAGGCCTGGTTCGATGGGCGCGATGTCGACGACGGAACGTCCTGCACGGCGGCAACGATCGGCTGCGTGCCATACGAGTATCGCGCTGATCTTTGGAGTGGCGTCTATGAGCTCACGAGATCATACGGTGTGACATTCAAGACCGATGTGTCCGTTGGAGCCGAGGTGCTGAAACGCGAGTACCACGCGCTCGGGAGCTCGGTTCGGGACGAGTCGACTCGAGAGCGATTCGAGCGTCGAGCGCTTCCCGTCTCCGACATGCGAGTGAGCCCGTTCCTTCAGCTGAGGAACTTCGAGGGCGAGTTCGCCCAAGTGCTGGACTACATGACACTCGGGCTTCAGGAGGACGTTCAGGTGGGCCATGATGTTGTCCTCAGACTCTATCCAGCGTCGAGATCCGTGGCCTCGTCCCGCGACCTCATAGGGAGCAGGGCTGCCGCATCCTACACGGTCGTACCTGCCCACGGGGTCATTCGCGTTGCTGTCACGAATGAGATGCAGATCTCCGCTCCCGGGCAGTCCGACGCGCGCTTCACCGGCCGGCTTCACCTCGCCACGCCCCCGCTGGGATTCGGGCGTTTCGTGGCTGACGGCATGCTGTCCGTCAAGTACGCGGACTACCTGAACCGTCGGGTGTATCTCGGCGGCAACGGTCGACTGCGAGGATACCTCCCGGACGAGTTCGTGGGTCGCGACGTGATCTCTCAGAATATCGAGTTCCGCTCGAGGCCGTTCGAGGTTTGGTCTGCTCAGGTTGGTGCCGCGCTCTTCTACGACGCCGGAGACGCAGTCGACGGCCTCCGGCATTTGGTCATGAAGCATGCGACGGGGGTGGGGCTTCGGGTGCTGTTCCCTCAGCTCGACCGCGCGGTCTTCCGGGCGGACTGGGGCATCCCGTTGGTCGATCCGATGCCCAGTCAGCATGCTCGCGGCGCGCCGACGAGTCGCACCGGGTTTTCTCAACTGCCAGGCCAGCTCTACGTCAGCTTCGAGCAGGCATTCGGAACGCCAACGGTCGCACCGGAACTTTCGACACGCCAGTAGGCCACACAGGCGTGCCCACCCAGTGGGGCTATCCGTATCGGAGCCCGTCGCGCGGAGGCTGTCCTTCGACTGGAGTCCTCGGCTTGTCGGGGGACTCCATAATTTCTGACTGAAAACCTCACTGTCCCCGACGAACGCGGTGGAGATGGCTCGTTGAGCTCGAGGCGGCGGACGGCGAAGAGACCGAGAGGACACGATTCGACGCACGAACTGCGCGTTGCGGCATGCCGTCATGTGCAAACTTGAGTGCTTGGCACACCCGGACGAGTGATTGTCGATTCTGACTGGACGGTCACTATCGATGCGCGGTATTTTGCGGAGTGGTCCGAGTCGGAGCGACGCTATGGTTGACCTGCTTACAGACGTGCTTCAGGCGGTGAGAGTTGCGAATGCTCGCTGCGCCTGGGTTGAGAGTACGAAGTCCGACATCGTTCAGTGCGGGAAGGTGGATGGCTCCGTCATCTACGTTGTCGCTTCTGGTTCGTGCATGCTGGAGGCGGCTGGGGTCGGAGCGCTCCAGCTCGGACCAGGTGACGTGGTGCTTCTGGCACAAGGCGGCGAGCACCGACTGAGTCAGACGGGCACCGAGATGTCGATGCAGCCCGTTGGCGAGTCGGCTCGTTCAGGCGATGAACTGCGCCCTGATTCCGGGGCGCGAGCGTCGGTCCGGATCGCCAGAATCGAAGTCACGCTCGAGAACCGCAGGCATAACCCCCTGGTTACGGCGCTTCCCCCTCTAGTTCGACTCCCGCACAACGGCGAGGGTGCGCCGCTCTGGCTCGAGCCCATTCTTCAGTTCATGATGAGCGAGGGGGCGTCTGACCTTCCTGGTAGCGACTGCATTCTCTGTCGACTGGGCGATGTGCTGCTGATGCAGCTGGTTCGGACCCACCTGCGCCGTCTCGAGAGCCTGCCCCCCGAGTCTGAGGACCGCCCGGGATGGCTCGCGGCGGTTTCTGAGCCTCAGATTGGTGGCGCGCTTGGGCTGATCCATGAGAGCCCTGCGGAGCCGTGGACGGTCGCTGGCTTGGCGGCGCGTGTTGGCATGTCGCGTTCAGCTTTCGCGGCGCGCTTCTCCCAGCTCGTTGGGGAGCCTCCTCTCCACTACGTCACCCGCTGGCGGATGCAGAAGGCGGCAGCGCTGCTGCGCGGGGGCGAGTCTACGTTGGGGGAGATCGCGGCCCGGGTCGGGTACGAATCCGAAGCGGCCTTCAGCAAGGCTTTCAAGCGGTGGTCCGGCGTTGCACCCGGAGCCTACCGGCGGTCGCCGAGGGGCGCCGGTATGGCAAGTGCCGCCTGAAGCGTCGGACGGCTGTGCCGCAGGCGCCCGCGGAGTGGATTCCGTGCCTGGTGCTGAGGTCGCCGCTGGATCTCCCTCCGGTGTCTGCCGTGCCCCTCGCACGAGCCTGTGTCGGGAGCCGGGCTGCTGTGTCCGTGATGGTGTGCGGTCAAACCGGGCGGACTGCCTTGCGGTAGCTCACCTTGGCGATCCCTTCCTCCACGACCGCTGCGCGAGCTTCCGCATCCCCTTCCCACTCTGGCGCCATCACGAGCCGGTGGGCCAGAACGGACGACGCACTCTGACGCAGGTCGTCCGGCGTCGCGTAGGCACGGGCTGCGAGCACGGCACGGGCACGGGCGGCCCGCAGCAGACCCAGTGATGCGCGGGGTGACGCGCCCAAGACCACACGCGGGTGCTCACGGGTGAACGCGGTCAGGCGCACTGCGTATTCAACGAGGTCGTCCTCCACATGGACCTTTGCGGCGACGTGCTGGAGTTGGCGCACGGCGTCGGCCTCGAGAATGGTGCGGGCCTCTGGGGGAGCAACCCCGTGGGAGCGCAACATGGCGATCTCGTTCTTCTCGCTCGGGTAGCCCATGTGGACCCGAACCAAGAATCGATCGATTTGAGCCTCGGGCAGCGGGTAAGTGCCCTCGAGATCGATGGGGTTTTGTGTCGCCAGAACGAAGAAGGGGTCGGGAAGTGGGAAGCTGTCCCCCTCGACCGTCACCTGTCGTTCCTGCATGGCTTCGAGTAGCGCTGACTGGGTTTTTGCAGGCGCGCGGTTGATCTCGTCCGCCAGCACGACATTGGCGAATACCGGTCCAGGTCGCAGGCTGAATGTTCCGTCCTTGGGACTCAGCACGTGGGTGCCCGTGATGTCTGCGGGGAGCAGATCTGGCGTGAATTGTATCCTTCGAATACTGCAGCCCAGCGCTGTCGCGAAGGCTTTGACCAGAGTGGTCTTGGCGACTCCGGGCACGCCCTCAAGAAGCACGTGTCCTCCCGCGAGGAGTGCAACCAAGAGCTCGTCCACGGGCGCGGCACTCCCGATGTACACCCGCCCCACTTCGAAGCGGACACTTCGAAGCATGGTATCGGCATACTGTAGCTCGTCCACTGGAATTGCCTGATTCATCCGGATTCTCGTCTACTACTCGCCTCCCCGAGGAGGCGCAAGACCAGCTGTCGCCACGATTCCAGCTTGCGGTCGCTCAAGTGGACCGGCCGAGAGCTCACGAACCTGGTCTCGATCTGGCGAAACTGGCCCAGCAGATCCCGCAGCTCCATGAGGGACTCCGGGCTCAATGCACTTCTCTTTGCGATCTCTTGAACGAGGGCTTGACTCGAGAGCCTTTCGGGGAGCGAGAGCTCCTCGGTCAGCCCTTCGACGAGAGCGCTTTGTAGTTCCAGCACCGGTAGGGCGCGATGCGTGGTGGGCGCCGCGAGCAGAGCAGTACGCCCCGCAACCCCTCCCTGCAGGACGAGCGGGGTGGGCAGCGCATACCGTGGCTGGAAAGCGCGGTACCTCCTGCCCGCAATCGACCACAGCCAGTACCCGAACGCGGCGACCGCGAGGAGCCCAAGTACGCGGAACCCGTTATCCGGAAGCCCTTCACTCCTCAGCCGCCCGAAGCGTTCCCGCAAATCCCTCAGCCAGCCACGAAGCGACGCCGCGAGTCCATCCGTGTCGCCAAACGAGCCACTCTGAGAGAAACGGTTCACGACGATATACAGGTTGCCCCGCTTCTGGCCGCCTTGGGGTTCGACCAGGTAGTCTAGCAATCCTTCTGCGAGTTGCCGGTTACCGGGGTACCGCATCATCAGGTTGATGAATACGGATGGATCGGCCATGACGAAGAGTCGTCCGCGTTCGGCGATCACTCCCGTGAGCGCAAGGGTTGCGTCCCGTTCTCCTACAGCCCGGATTACCAACACCGGCGTAAGTCCCGGGTGCTCGAGCGCCTGGGGGTGATTGGTGACGACGTGATCCAGGTTTCGAGTGATGGGGTGGCGGTGCTCGCGCTCTCCGGCTTCTACCGCCGGTACCGCGATGGGCAGATCGACGTTCTGCCTCAGGGAGAATGCGGGCTTGAGGGGAGCGCGCACGCGTCTGATCCCAAACTGCTCAAGGAACTCAGCACCCGTGCCATAGTCGTCGAGGAGTGCGAGCCTGCCACCGGACTGCAGGTAGGCCGTCAACTGGCGAAAATCCAGGGACGCCTCTGGATGAAGGACGAGGACGGCATCCGTTGGAGAGAGCGTCGTGTAGTTCAGGGTAGCGACGAGCCTCACTCGCCCTTTGCCGACGCGGTTGCGGGCGATTCGGAGCAGTTCGCTCAGGCCCTCCCAGCTTTCGTCTGCGACTTCGAAGGCGGCACGGCTCGGCGGCGCCACCATCAAGCAGGCAAATAGCGCGACGCCTCCAAGGAAGCAGCGGCGCCGAACACCAGACATGGCGCAAGAATGTAGCGTTCCTTGAGATCGTTCTATAGAAGCGGCGCGCACGGCACGCATTTGACTGTAATCCCGCTGGCCGGATTGCCCCCGGTCCCCTCGCCGTCTCGAGCCGGGACATTTAGGAAGTGATGAGAGGTGCCGTATTGAAGCCAGCCAAGAGTGAAGCCAGCCAAGAGCGAACCTTGGACGGCGAAGCCAGAACGCTACGAACCCTGCCATCGAGAGTTGGCACTCCCCACGCTTGTGAGCGTCCGAGGCCCAGCGACACAAAGTGCGCGAGCTCGGAGCAGAGCTTGACCGAGCCGAGTGCAACGCTACATTAGTAGTTAGACGCTGGATTCGTATTGGATCAGCGAGGAAACGGCCATGTTGCCCCCGTTCATCATCGATCAGATTCGCAGGCGTGAAGAGGAAGACCGCCGGCGCCAGCAGCCCCGATTGGAGCTACCGGTCGATGCTTATCCGCCCCACATTCCGAGGCCGGAGTCCAAGGAAGATGGGGAGGACGGGGTTGAGCGCGGAGTGGTTATCGTCGACCTGATGGCCTGAGCCACGTTGGGCGAACAGCAGCCCCTCCTCCCGCCAACCCCACTCCCTCAGGGAAGGGATACGGCCGCCTGCCCGCGGTGATGCAGCCCGTGCAACCGCACGTGACGATGACGGACTTTCACTGGAAGATCGCGGCTTATGCTCGCTGACCGGTGCTCCAGTTGCCCGTTTGGTTCGCACCATGGCGGTTTGCCTGGCGGGGAGCGACTTGTCGCTCTAGGCTCCGCGCCCCAGCATGCGTGGTCGTGGTTGCTCAATTGTCAGTGCGCTGGTCCTAGCCGGTTGCGTCCCAGCGGGCGAAGGCTTGGATCTTCCCCTCGAACGCATTTACTATCCGGTTGGCCTGGCGACGGACGCCACCGCTCAGCGACTATTCGTCGTCAACAGCGATTTCGATCTCCAGTTCAACGCCGGGTCGGTTCAGTCGCTCTCGCTTGAGCGCATTCGGGAGTCGGTGCCGCGGGAGTGTGCGGCGGATGCGGACTGCCGTGAGGACGAGCGCTGCGATCTGACCAGCAAAGATGGCGCCGAGCCGAGCCACTGGTGCGTCGCAGTAGGGGCGAAGGCTCCGTGTGGACCGTTGGGTGACCGGCCTTTCGAGGATCAAGTGCAGAGCCCGGGCCGGTGCGGCGCGCTTCGGGTCACCAAGCCTCAGGACGGAGGCAAGGACCTGCTGGTTGACGTTGTGGAGATTCGGGCTTTCGCTTCGGACGTCATATTTCGGTCCGAGCCCGAGGCAACCGACGACCGCGGTCGCCTCTTCATTCCTGTCCGCGGTGATTCGACCCTGCATTGGGTGAACGTGCAGGATGGCAAGCTGGATTGCGGTCAGGGGCGAGGGCGGGCATGCGCCGCGAAGCACCGGGTGGGCGAGCGGTCTGCCGGCGGAGGCTACGACAGTCTGACCATGCCTTCTGAGCCCAGCGGCATCGCAACATCCGATGACGGGTCCTTGATCGTCGTCACCCACGAGTCGGTGGATCGGCTGTCGCTGTTCACCAATGATTGGGGGGCTGATGGCGGCCCATCACTTGAATACGTGAGCGATGAGCTTGATGCCAGTCCAGTTGGTATCGCGGCTGTGCCACCCGATCATGCCGGGGACGAAGCCAGGTTCCTGGTCGGCTTTCGTGGCTTGGCGGAGCTGCAGACTCTGGCGTGCTTCGAAGACGAAAGCATGGCGCCTCGCGAGCACTTCCTGAAAGCCGTTGAGAGTTCTCCGATTGATGCCAACTACTCCGGGGTGGATTCGCGAGGGATCGCCATCGATTCGAGCGATCGCGATCGGTGTCTCGCTTCGTGTTCGGACGACGATGCGTGCGCGGCATGCCTGGACGTCCAACGGTTGGCGTACATCGCCAACCGAGCACCAAGCAGTCTGCTGATCGCCGGGATAGGCAGCGCTGGCAGTGACAGTGCGGCGCCAGTGGTTCGGCAGAGCCTGTCTGTACCTTATGGGCCGTCGCGAGTCGTGCTGGGGAACGTCGTTACCGTGGGCGGAGAGCTTGCACCTCGGGTGTTCATTGTCTCCTTCGATGCCCGTCGAATTGGCGTCTACGATCCCGCGGTAGGCGACTTCGAGCGGTGGATCGAGACTGGCCGGGGACCCCACGCTCTGCTCGTGGATTCGGGCTTCGACTCGTCCGGTGATCCCTACGCGCTTGCGTACGTGGCCCACTTTACCGACTCCTACATTGGTGTCGTGCAACTGGATCAGCGGCAGCGTCACAACTACGGAGAGACAGTGCTAACGGTGGGAGAACCAACTGAACCCAGAGGTTCGACGTGACTTGGTCGGAACGCATTTCGTGCCCCATGGCGATTCGTCGGGTGCTGCGGTCGGCGTCCGGTCCCTCCGCGTCATCAGCGGCAGACTGCCCGACGGCGAAGCCTGCACTGGCAGCGAGCGTGGTCATCATACTCAGCGCCGTGAGCGCGTGCGGGGACACGACCGAGGCGCAAGAGCTCAGCTCGCTGGAACGTAGCGGGGACATCTCCTTCGTCTGTCGAGATTTCACGAGCGGCGAGGGGCGTCCTCTGGAGGCGTGCCCAGACGCATCCGAGCATGACGGGGAAGATCGACACCTGCTTGCTCTCGTCACCCAGACCCAGCGTGGCGAAGTGGCCGTCGTGGACTTCACCGAGGGCGAAGTTCTGGACACCGACCCCACCGTACCAGGTCCGTCATTTCTTCCCGTAGGTGCCCAGCCCGTCGACATTGTGTCGACTCCAGGGGGCCTTGCCAGTTTCGTTGGCGTCGCCGATGCCGGTCGTGAAGGCATCTTCGCACTTCCGACTGCGTGTATCGACGCACCAACTAGCCACGAGCCGATTCGCGATGTCACCTCGTGGCCAGCGTGCGCGTTGCCGGCTGCGCCGAGGGAGCTGGCGATCATCATCGGACCTCCGGCGGAGGGTGGAGCTGCTACCGCGTGCGACGGCTCCGAGATCCCAGAACCTGAAGAGCGGTTCTGCTCTGCCGATCTCAGGCAGGAAGAGTTGAATGCACCGGTTGGCCGTCGCAAGCTAGCGGTTACCGTGCCCGAGCTCGGTGCTCTGGCGATCATCGACGCGCAGACCATTCTGAACGGGGCGCCGGGCGCATTCGAAGCCTGCGTCATCGAGAGTTGGATTCCGCTCACCCCAGGCTGGGGGACGGACAGCATCGAGCAGGCTCTTCCCGATGCCTGGCAGCAGCCAGGGGTTGGACGACCGCTGTTCGCCGATGAGATCGGAACCCAGTGTCAGTCGGAGTCGACGGTTCAGTATTCGGACTCCAGCGCTGGCGCGATCGCGACCCCGGTTGGAATGGTTGTCGCCGATGAGAAGATCTACATCGCCGACAGCAGTGCTCCCGTCATTCACGTCGTAGACGTTGCGGAGCCATGCAGTCCTCGCGAGCTCCCACCGCTCGTCGCGGTCTCATACGAGCATCCCGCGCGTCTTGTCACCACTCGTGACGTCACGGCGACTCCGCTTACCTCCAGCGGCAAGCGCTTCCTCTATGCAGTGGACGATTCGGACGGGTCGCTCATCACGTATGATATTGGCCCCGACGCCAGTAGTCGTGCGCCACTCCTCAGGCCGCACGCTCCGCTCATCTCGAGCGAGCCTCCGGATAGGTTGGTGTTCCCGTCGCCGATTCGAGATTTGACCATCGTGAAGCGTGACGTTCCCGAACCGGATCCCGATAGTGGGCTTGCGATCCTCGATGCGCTTTGCGACCCGACGCCGGGCGTTGGCGCCCCTGGGGCACTCTATCGGACGGCGGACGACTACACCGAAGGCGCGAGGCCAGCGAAACTTCGCGGTGTGTTCGTGGCCGCGGTGTTGGCGAATGGAGACGTCACGTTCATTGATGTCGAGGACTTCGATGCCGCCTGCAGGAGGCCTGCCACGGCACACCATGGGGAGATGCTGGACGTCTTCGGGTGTTCCGGGGACGACTCGGACGTCGAAGCGTTCGTCGGTTCGAGCGGGTTGCCCACGGTTTCCGATGAGCTCAGCTGCAATGTCGTTGCAGTCAACGAGCTTCGAAGCGGTGCCTTCTTCTCCAATGATGCCGACGTGGGGGTTCGAGCGCCCGCGCTGCGGTACTTCCCCAGGCTGTCCGATCGCGACGGCATCCTGCAGAGCGGAGAGGATGATGAGGAGCGCATCCGTCCGAGGATGCTCGGGGTTCCCTTTGCCGAGAGTGGGTCGAATGTGACGTCGACGCTCTACGTCGGCAGCACGCTGTACAGCACGGATTCCACCAGCAATGACCCGATCAAGCTGACTCCTGGGTCGGCGTCGGAGAACTCGGTGCTGTTTCCGTTGATTGAGCCGCGGGCGTATGAGTCGTCCGAGCGGTTCTCCGTGACCTACGAGGGGCCCATCTCGATTTCGTCGGCGACGGGGCGACTCGACCGCGATGCAGGGCGCTTCACCGACGACAGTGTCGGGTTCTGCGACATGGGCGTACAGGACACCGATGTCGCATCGAGCTGGGCCGCGGAGCTCGGCGTCGAGGACGTCGAGGCCCGCGCGAGTTTCGCTCGGGAGCACACGGACTTCGTGCAGATTGCCGCCGAACTTGATGACGAGGACGAGTACTGGTCGAGTGCTCGTGGTCGTTCTTGTGTTGATGGGCTTGGGTACGAAGGTTGCGAGGCATTGTTCGGCACTTGGGACGAGCCTCGGCCACAGCGTGAGCTAGCGATTCTGGAGGCCTATCAGGACCACCTTGTGGTCGAACCTCGCTGGCCGGTCGAAGGCTTCTCCTCAGGACAGGTGCTCGATGAGCTGAACTGCTGCTTCACATCGGTGGCCGAGTACGTCGTTCGTGGCGCGGGGCAGTGGGTTCTCCGGGGGAGCAGGCGCGGGCTGCAGCACCGCATCACCGAGGGGGCTGAGAAGCGTTGTGTTCCGTCCTGTGATCCTGCCCGTGCGCGAAACAGCTCACGCATGCTCGAGATCAGCACCGCGGCGCCTTGCGCGACCGCGGTCGACGGCCAGTGCCTGATCGGCAAGGCCACCGAGCAGGACCGGGTATGCGTCACGGATGCCGACGGCGACCAGATTAGCCTGGCCAACGGCACCCTGCCGACGTCCTGCATCCACGACGGGCCCGTGGCGCGCTTCGCGATATTCCGCGGCAGAGAAGCGAGTCGGCGCGACATGTCGTTTCAGTGGGAGGTAACGGGCGGCTTCCGTACCCTCAGCGCCACCATGGCGAGCAGCTACACCGGAATCTCCGTTCTGCCGGAGTCCATCGCGCATCTCGAATCGAGTGATCGTCTCGTGGTGGTGGACGGAATCGCGGGTGGGCTCTCTCTCCTCAGTCTGTCGTCCTTGGCCCTCTCGCCGTCCAAGCCATATCAGTGACTCGCGCGTAGGGTGGGCATGCATGCGTGGCGCGCCAGCGTGGTTTCGGTGCCCCGTCAGGTCTCGGCCGGCGCCGCGCTTTGCGCCGTCGTTCGAAGCGGCTCGCGACCCGTCCTCCATGCGATGCGCGACAGGGCATGCCCAGCCAGTGGCTGAGCGGCAATCGGTTGCTGGTCTCTTTCCGGGCAAATTGCGGGCGAGCCTCTTCCGCAACCGTGAATGGATCCGCTCTGGACTTTACCACCACGATTGGTAGAGGGCGGATATGTCCGGGCGGAAGACACCAGTTATGCAGCAGCACGCAGCTGCGAAGAGGGAGTATCCGGACGCGGTGCTTTTCTTCCGACTCGGGGACTTCTACGAGATGTTCGGGGAGGATGCCCAACTCTGCGCTCGCGAGCTGGAGCTCGTGCTGACGAGTCGGAACAAGGGACAACCGGACGAGGTCCCCATGGCCGGGGTGCCGCACCATTCAGCCCACACCTACATCTCCCGCCTCTTGGAGCGGGGGTATCGGGTGGCGATCTGCGAACAGATGGCGGATCCGTCGACGGTCAAGGGGATCGTTCCGCGCGAGGTCGTGCGCGTCATAACGCCGGGCCAAGTCACTGACAGCGAGCAGCTTGCGGCGCAGCGCAACAACTGGCTTGCAGCGGTCGAGGTCGGGGCCTCGGCAGTCGGAGTCGCACTGATCGATCTTTCGACTGCCGAGTTGCGTGCAGCGCCGTTTCCCGATCTGTCCAGTGTGCTCGGCGAGCTGTCCCGGGCAAATCCACGTGAGGTGCTGCTCGGCCACGATGCCGGAGACCCAGACGCGTTGTCCGGAGCAGAGGAGTCCGTGGCAGCGGTGTTACCGGGTGTGGCCATCAGACAAGACCAGGCCCTTTCGGACGGTGAACCCGAGTCGGCGCTGGGCGAACTAGGTAGAGAGGCCGCGTCGTTGAGCGAGGTTGCGCGCCGCGCGGTGGCTCGAGCTCTGCGCTACGTGAGGCGCTGCAATCCAAAGAAGGAGCTGCCGTTCGTCCAGGTGAGCGCTTGGGATCCTTCGACGACTCTGGTCATCGACCCAATCGCGCAATCCCACCTCGAGTTGGTCGACTCCCCGCACTGCGGACGAGAGGCTACCCTGCTCGGCATACTGGACGCGACCGAGACGCCGATGGGGGCCAGACTGTTACGCCGGCGCATGCTAGCTCCGCTCCTGGACGTGGAGGCCATCCGTCGCCGGCTCGATGGGGTCGAGCTCTTCGTCGTTCAGCAGAGGCTTCGAACGGACCTGAGGGATGCGCTGAGCCGCGTACGCGACCTTGAGCGGCTCAGCGTCAGAGCTTCGCTGGGTGAGGCGACCGCACGGGATCTCGCCGGGCTCCGTGACGGGCTTCTGGCCGCAGCAGAATGCGTGACCGTCCTGGAGGGCGTTCGCGACATCGAGGACCGCGAGTCTGTCGGTCTCCGCGGACCCATCGATTGCGTAGAGGATCTGCAAGCGGAGCTTGCTCGAGCGCTGGTCGAGCGCCCGCCGCACCAGCCGAAAGATGGATCGATCTTCCAGGTAGGCTACAGTCTCGAACTCGACGAACTGGACGAGCTGAGGCGCTCAGGTACTGAGCGCATGGTGGCGCTCGAGTCGTCTCTTCGTGAAGAGACTTCCATCTCGAACCTGAAGATTCGTTATACTCGAGTGTTCGGGTGGTACATCGAAGTGACTCGGTCACAGTCAACCAAGGTGCCATCCGAGTGGCGGCGCAAGCAGACAGTCGCATCCGGCGAGCGCTACACGTCGGTGGCGGTTGACGATCTCGCGGACAGGCTTGCCCATGCCGAGGACCGCTACCGTGAACGCGAGCTGGAGCTACTCAAGGAGCTCCTCGAACGCGCCAAGACGGCCAGTGGACGCATCCGCGAACTCGCATTTCGCGTGGCAGAATGGGACGTGGCTGCGGCGCTCGCCGAGGTGGCGCACAAGAGCGACTTTTGCCGTCCCGAGATCGACGATTCCGACGTCCTCGAGATACGCGACGGGCGCCATCCCGTCGTCGAGCGGCTTGCAGCAGCTGGGCGTTTTGTTCCCAACGACGTGGTGCTCGAGACCTGTGGTACGCATCTGTGGTTGGTTACCGGCCCCAACATGGCCGGGAAGAGCACACTGCTCCGGCAGACCGCCTTGGCGGTGATACTTGCGCAGATGGGGAGCTACGTTCCCGCAAAGAGTGCCCGGGTCGGCCTGGTCGACCGGATTCTCTCGAGGGTTGGCGCCAGCGACAATCTGGCTCGTGGCGAGAGCACGTTCATGGTCGAAATGCGTGAGACCTCTGCGATTCTGCGCCACGCAACTCGGCGGTCACTGGTTATCTTGGACGAGATCGGACGGGGGACGAGCACGTTCGATGGCCTGGCCATCGCCTGGGCCGTGGCCGAACACCTCGATCAGATCATTGGGTGTCGAGCGTTGTTCGCGACTCATTACCATGAGCTCACGGCTTTGGCCGACTCGAGTGAGCATGCGGCCAACTACAGCGTTAGCGCACGGGAACTCGGAGATGACGTGGTCTTTCTGCATCGCCTCGTGCCCGGTGCGGCGAGCCGAAGCTATGGCATTGCGGTGGCCAAGCTTGCCGGACTGCCAGAGGTCGTGTTGGCGCGCGCGCGTTCCCTACTTGCGTCGTTCGAGAGTAGCGAGGACCAAGGGATCCGCCCGCTACCGACAGGGAACCGGCGACAGTCGGCGAAGGCGTCGCAGCTCAGCCTGTTTGGGGCAGGTCCCGAGACGCGCCACCACAATGAGGTGATTGACGCCCTACTCGCGCTGGACATCAATCGTCTTTCGCCTCTCGACGCGCTTCAGATGCTGAGCCGGCTGCAGAAGCGGCTGCAGCGGTAGCTTTTACGTCTTCCGCGGTTTCGGCTGCGGCGGAGCCGCACGCGCGGGATCCTCGGGCCAGTCGTGCTTGGGATAACGGCGCATGAGCTGCCGCCGCAACGCCGGGTAGTGTTTGGTCCAGAACCCCGGCAGATCTCGGGTGACTTGCACGGCTCTCTGATTCGGAGCCAGCAAGTGGAGAACCAAGGGAACCCGACCGTCACAGATCGAGGGGCTCTGTGACATCCCGAAGAAGTCTTGCAGTCGCGACTCAACCCAAGGGAGCTGGTCCCGAAGATACCGGATTCTCATGCGCCTTCGGCCTGGCAGGTTGAGGTACAAGGGGGTGACCTGTGCGAGAAGCTGCGCGGATTGGGGAGTCAGCAGACCTTCCAGGTACCCTACCAGCGGTCTTCGCGAGAGCTCTTCCAGGGAGACCAGGTTTTCGCAGGCGCATTCCAGTGCTTCGGCGAGCAGGGTTGGATCCGCTTTCGGCCAATCGTA
Source organism: uncultured Polyangiaceae bacterium (assembly GCA_964424695.1). GTDB lineage: Bacteria > Myxococcota_A > Polyangia > Polyangiales > Polyangiaceae > JAEWRL01. The sequence continues at coordinate 24,549 of CAYRKE010000034.1, read as the reverse complement.
GCCTGGGTACTGCTGCGCCACGAGACTCAGTCGCGCGATCCACTCTTGAACCTCACCGTGTTGGGAGTCTCCGAGGCCACCGGGTTCCAGCGCATGCCGAACCAAGAGCGTCGAAGCCTCGGGGGAAGGGCTGGCTGCGCTCTGGCTCTGCTCCAGCACGACAGAACCGTAGCTGATGCGGCTCAAGCGTTCGACGCGTCCCGAACTGCGGTTCAGCGAGAGTTCGTCGCTGAGCGTCAGGCGATCGGGCCATGCGTCGAGCAGCCACTCGGGTTCGATCGCCGAAGCGAGACGCACAACGGGCCGGCGCCGTGGCAGAGGGGAACTGTCCTCGACTTCGAGCGCGACGAGCAGAGGAGCATTCCTCACCACGCTCGATTCCGAGAGAACGGCCGTCTCTCCGCTGCAGAGAATCAGTTCGGCCTGCGCTTCGCGTCGTCGTCGTGCGATACGGTCCGGAAAGGCCCGTAGGACCGCAAGTGCAACGGCGCGCTCCCACTCCGCGTCACTCGGTGGCGGGCTCGATTCATCCCGGAGTCCGCTCTCGAGGCGTCGCCGGGTGCGGTCCACGGCCCGAACGCGTTCCGGTCGCAATCCGGCGGCTGTGAGCGCGCGGTCGCGATGCCCCACCACGCGGGCTTCCGCGAAGCGCTCGAGGAGCTCCAGGACGTCGGAGGGGCCGACGCGGATGTCACGTGGCGAACCTCCGAACGTTCCCGAGGGACGAGAATCTGCCCGGATATCGCGTTCGCTGAGCAGCGCCGCGACGAGTGCCGCATCTCGGGCGATCCCACGCCGGCAACCTTCGACGATGAGACGCGCCAGCCGCGGTGCGACTGGGAGTGCGGCCATTCGAGCCCCGATTGGGGTGAAGGTCCCCTGGTCGTCCAGTGCATCCAGCTGCTGCAGCAGGGTTCGGGCGGCATCCATGGCGGCGGCTGGAGGCGGTTCGAGCCACGGTAGAGCCAAGGGATCGAGGAACCCAGCGCTTCGCAGCAGGAGCAGGATCTCGCTCAGCTCGGTCCGGCGGATCTCCGGTGGCTCCTGCTCGGGTCGAGTGTCATGGTCCCCTTTGGTGTAGAGCCGGAGGACATGGCCAGGCGCCAAGCGTCCGGCACGCCCCGCTCGCTGGGCCGCGCTGGCGCGGCTGATGGGGCAGAGCTCCAGGAGCGAGACTCCGGTCCACGGAGAATGCCGGGCGACGCGAGCGGTTCCACAGTCGACGACGGCGGTGACTCCAGGCACGGTCACGGAGGACTCTGCCACATTGGTCGAAAGAACGATCTTGGTCGTGGCGGCTGGGGTGATGGCGCGTACCTGGTCTTCCAAGGGGAGCTCCCCGTGAAGAGGCAGGACGCATGCCCCCGTTTCGGTGGCGAGCCCCTGAAGCTCGGTCGTTGCCTGGCGAATTTCACGTGCTCCCGGTAAGAATACCAGGATGTCGCCGCGAGGCTGTTCTCGGAGTAGCTTTCGGCACGCGCTGACTACGCGCTTCTCGAGCGGGCGCGCGTCTGGAGCGGACTCGTGCTCAATCGTCAGGGGATAGCAGCGGCCCGGACAGTCGATGATGGGCGCATCCGGCATGAGGCGCGCCAGAGGCGCCGCGTCGAGCGTGGCGCTCATCACCACCAGCCTGAGATCTCTCCGGGGTCCGGTCCGAGCGTGCAGGGCGAGCGCGAGGCATGTGTCGAGCTCGATGGTTCGTTCGTGGAATTCGTCCAACAGAATTGCCGCGACGCCCTCGAGTCCAGAATCCGAGAGGAGGCGGCGGAGAAGCACCCCGGCCGTGACGTACTTGAGTTGGGTTCGCGAGCCCACGGCCGACTCGAAGCGCACGACGTATCCGACCCGCTCTCCGAGTTGCTCTCCGAGTTCTCCGGCGACGTGAGTCGCCGCCAATCGGGCTGCAAGGCGTCGGGGCTCGGCCACGAGTATCTCCCCACGGGACGCCCAGGGTTCGGAGAGCAACGAAGCGGGGACGCGCGTGGTCTTTCCGGCACCCGGCTCGGCGCGGAGCAGGAGCTCTCGGCCGCGCAGGAGGTGCGCTCGGACGGCAGGGAGAAAGTCGTCAATGGGGAGGGGCTGGGTAGTCACTGGCGTCGGTGACCCTGGGCGTCGGTGAACTAGAGTGTCCCGCGGCTTCGCGAGTCACGGCCAAAGTGGATCGCCCAAGTCAGCCGGCCCAGGTTTTTCAGCACCCCGGGAACGCGGCGGAATAGGTTGATGGACGGCGGCCTCATCTCTTTGACCCGGACCGGAACCTCCAGGACTCGAATCTGTGCGCGATGTGCACGCACCACCAGCTCACTCGCGAATACGTCGCGATCGACCAGGCAGGCCTCCACGATTGGGAGCAGAGGCTCTCTTCGAAAACCCTTCACTCCATGGGTGTCTGTCCCAGGAAACCCCACGAGAATGCCCAGGAGGCGGGTGTACACGATACTGGCCGCGTGACGGAGCAGGGGGCGCTCGTCGGCTGCTCCCCCGGCCAGCTTGGATCCGATGATCAGATCCGCCGCTCCCCGCTCGAGCAGCTCAAGGGCCTTGGCATGGAAATCAACGTCGCACAGATCGATCTCCTCGCAGATGACGTAAACACCGCGGGCCGCCTTGATACCGAGTCGAAGCGCCAAGCCATAGTTGGGCTCCCCCACCGACACGATTCGGAGTGAGGGGAACCTCTGCGCGAGGTCCTTCGCGATGACGAGGGTTCGGTCGGTGGAGCCATTTTCGGCCAGGACGATTTCGTAGGAACGCCCCAGAGCGCCGAGGCTATCGATCAGCATCGAAAGTGCGGGCCGAAGGATGGCTTCTTCATTGAAAACGGGGATGACAATCGAGACTTCAGGGGAGGACTGCATGACAACTAGCGAAGCGCAAGAGCGAGGTTTGCCGCCTCCTCGCCATAGAGGAGCGCATCTTCCATCGAAGAGTAGTTCCAGGATCCATACCGACCGACAGAGAGGATTCCCGCATTGCGCAGATAGGCGTGCGCAGTGTGGGTGGCGCCAGCGTGGGCATGGTCATAGACGACGTAGGCGTGCTCAATGTGACGGAGCCGCGCGAACGCAATGTCCTCCGTCGCTGCGATGAGCCCCATCTCCACCAGGCTCGCTGCGACTTGGGGCAGGAGCTTCGAGAGCTGAGGCTCGGAGCGATCCACGAGCTCGACGTACAGGGATGCCGCGCCCGGAGGCGCCATCGTTGGGGAGAAATGCGAGTAGCAGCCAACTCGGTAGAACGGGTAGCGCTCCTCGGGCACGTAGACCCAGTGGTAAGGTTGCCTACAGGGAGCGCGCAGGGCAATGTCCAGATAGTATAGGCTGGTGTGTCGAAGCTTCGCCGCCGCGTGCGCCACCTCGCTGGGGAGCCCAGCGATTCTACGGAGCAGCGTCGGGAGCGGGATGGTGCTGATCAGGCGTTCGTAGCGAAGGGTCTCGCCGGTGACGCGAAGCTCGCGCCGAACCGGATCGATGGTGAGAAGCGCCCGGCCCAGCTCGATGTCGGGAAGCTTGGCATGCAGAGCGGCTGGCAGAGCTCCGATACCCCCCTCGGGGTAGTGGAACGTGGCGTTGTAGCCCAGCCGACGACCGGGCAGTCCGATGGTGCCCGCGACAACGTCTTCGAGGCTGGGAATGGGCACGAAACGGTCACACCATTCGTGGGACAGCTCCCGGGGATGCACGCCCAAGAGGCGACTGTTGTAGGGAAGCATGAAGTGGCGGCTGAAGCCCGGGCCGAAGTGGTGCTGGCAGAACTCTTCGAACGTGCGAGGTGGCTCTTTGCGTACTTCCCGCGTTGCCCGAAGAAACCCCAGCACACACTCGTAGGCAACCTCCGGTGGAAGAGCCCGCGTGTTGGCTTGGAAGGGATAGGGGCTGTACACGCCATGGGTCCAGATCGCGCTATTGCGCTCGATACTTCTGGTCCCAGGTCCGAGCCACCCGAGGACGCGCTTTGCCATCTCGGCGTTGCGCAGATGGAGCAGGTGTCCAGTGCGGTCGAAGCGGTAGCCAGCTTCCTCGGTCGTTGTAGCCAGCCCCCCGGGGTGCTCGCTCCCCTCGAACACTCGATGCTCGACGTGGCGCTCGGTGAGGCTGACGGCCGCGCTGAGGCCGGTGAGGCCAGCGCCGACCACGACGACATCCGATACACCGGCCACTAGTGCGCCACGTTCCAGTTCGGACCGTGTCCAACGGAGACAACCAGGGGCACCTTCAGGGGGTAGACGGTGGTCATGATCTCGGCAATCCGCTCCTTGGCGGCCGCCACTTCGGCGTCTGGGACCTCGAAGACCAATTCGTCGTGGACGGTGAGGATCAACCTCGAGCCCGGAGTCACCGGCTCGCTGAGCTTGAGCATGGCGAGTTTGAGAACATCAGCCGCACTTGCCTGAATCGGCATGTTCATGGCGATTCGTTCGGCGGCGAGGCGCCTGGCGCGGTTCCCGCTGCGCAGATCGGGCAGCAGACGGCGCCTTCCCAAGATGCTCTGTATCGTCTCCCCGGCGCGAGCGTCGCCGAGTACGGCCTCCATGAACCGTCGCACCCCAGCGTGTCTCCTGAAGTACGCAGCGATGAAGCGCGCCGCCTCGGGGCGTGTGATCCCGAGGGCTTTTGCGAGACCGCTGTCCCCCTGGCCGTAGATCACCCCGAAATTGACGGCCTTGGCTCGTCTGCGCTGCTCCGTAGTCACCGAAGTCGCGGGTACGTCGAAGATCTCGGCGGCAGTCCGGGTGTGGACATCCTGTCCGAGCGCAAACGCCTCGAGTAGGACTGGATCCTCCGAAAGATGAGCGAGGATTCGAAGCTCGATCTGCGAATAGTCGGCGCTCACGAGCTGGCAACCCGTCGCTGCGACGAAGGTCGCACGAATCGAGCGTCCCAGTTCGGTGCGGACTGGGATGTTCTGCATGTTAGGCTCGGTCGATGAGAGTCGACCCGTTGCCGCCACGGCCTGCTCCCAGGTCGTGTGAATGCGTTTCGTCTCAGGATCGCGCAGCGCCGGTAGGGCGTCGATGTAGGTGCTCTTCAGCTTGGCTATCTGTCGGAGGTCGAGGATGACCTGGGGCAGAGGATGCTCGTCCGCCAGCGCCTCGAGGGTCGCGGCGTCCGTCGACCGCGCCGTCTTGGTCCGTTTCAGCGGCTTCAGGTGTAGTTCGTCGAACAGCAGCGTTTCGAGCTGGCGGGGGGCATGGACATTGAATTCCCTTCCGGCGATCCGATGGGCCTCCTGCTCCAGTCGACGAATTTCGCTGGCACAGTACCCTGCAATTTCGCCGAGTCGCTCGGTGTCTACGAGGACCCCGCGACGCTGCATTCGAGCCAGTTCGATCGCAAGCGGACACTCGACGTCCATCAACAGAGACCGGAGCCCAGCAGCGTCGAGCCGGCGGGAGATTGGGTCGTAGAGCCTGAGGCAGGCAATCGCCTGCGCGCCAGCAGCATCTCTCAGCGAGGTTTGGCTGTCCCTCGCATCCTCCGTGAAGAGTCGAGGGCGAGCCGGCGATGGGAGTTCGACGCCCAAGTGCTCCGACACCAGTGCATCAAGGGTGTGGGGGGTTTCGGGGTTGACGAGGTAGCTCGCCAGGAGCAGGTCGAACGCGGTGGGGGGCGTCTGGTGATCCGCGCAGTCGAGCCCGAGCGCAAGTTGCTTCAAGTCGTGGATGACTGCTCGACTGCCCACTTCGTCGAGGAGAGGGGTCAGGTGCTGCACGCTCGGCCCCTCGCAGGGATCAGGCCTAAGGGGGACGAGGAAGGCGCGGTCGGGGGCGAGCGCCACTCCGACTGCGGCCAGCGTGGCTCTTGGGAAGGCGCGTGCGCCGAGCACAGGCGAGATTGCGACTCGCGGCGCGTCGCGCACTTCCGCCGAGAACGTCTCCCACGCGGCAAGGCCGTCGACGAGCCGGGTTTCTGGCCACGGCGAGGCCACCTCAAGACGGGTTGCCGCCGGCGCGTCGGCGCTTCGGGCCATGGCGGCGCGAAGACCGACGAGTTGCTTGTGGAATCCAAGCTCGGTGTAGATTCGTTCGAGGGACTGCCAGTTGGCCACGGGACTTCGGAGTCTTGTCTCGTCGAACTCGACGCGGCAGTCCCGCTTGAGTGTGACCAGCTTCTGGCTCAGCAGGGCATCCTGACGGTGTTGGCGGAGGGCCTCGCGGAGCTTCGCTCGCGGGATCCCGTCGAGATTGGCGTAGACTCCTTCCAGCGTTTCGTACTGGGAGAGGAGGTCAGCCGCCGTTTTGGGTCCGACGCTGGGCACCCCAGGTACGTTGTCGGAGGTGTCGCCGACGAGCGCAAGGTAGTCTCGGAGTTGGTCGGCGCGTACACCGAAGCGCTCACGTACCTCGGGAGGGCCAAAGACCCTCTGGCGCATCGTGTCCCACAGAACCACGTCGTCTCCGACGAGCTGCATGAGGTCCTTGTCTGCCCCGACGATGACGACGCGGAGGCCCTGCCCGCGCGTCGCGTCGACGAGGCAGGCGATCATGTCGTCTGCTTCTACTCCAACCTGACGGAAGGCAGCGATTCCCCAGGCCTCGACGAGCTCTTCGCATCGCTTGAATTGGACCTTGAGATCCTCAGGGGCCGGGGGCCTGTTGGCCTTGTACTCGGGATACATCTCGTGTCGGAATGTCTCCCGCCCGCTGTCCATCGCGATCGCCAGCAGTGCCGGCCTCCGTTCGCGCAGCAGCCGTTCGATCATCGTCACCGTCCCGAACACCGCGTGCGTCGGCTCCCCGGAGGGACTCGATAGCGGCGCCACCGCGTGATACGCGCGCAGCACGTAGCTGCTGAGGTCTACGACGTACAAGACATCGCCTGCGCCGGGTTCGGGAAGCGGGGTGACCATGCTTTCGCCGTGTAGCAGATATGGCGTCCCCGCACAGTCTGCCCCGCCATGTTCGGACTGCGCTGAGACCCGAGCGCCTACCGCCATTCGTCCGAACCGTGACATGCGTGCCCCAACGCGGAGATGGGCTCGCGATTCACTGCCAAGAGACGTAATTCGGACCCTAGGCCTGTTGCGGGAAGGGGGCACACCGAGCGTCCGAAAGGCAGCGACAAATGCTCAGGAAGACAGTGTGGTTTCTGTCCAGACAAGATGCTGCAAAGAATTACAATCCGGTGACATTCGGTGGGCGAGCCAGTGCTACTAGGGGCGAATCAATATGGAAAGTGTTCTGGTCGGACTGTACTTCGCCGTGTTGTTGGTTCTGTGCACATACGGACTGCACCGAGCGCATCTCGTGCTTCTGTGCCTGCGTCACCGTCGGGCACTTGACGCCGACTCGGCTGCGGGGGCTGCCGATACGGCGCGACTGCCGACCGTGACGATTCAGCTTCCGCTCTACAATGAGGCAACCGTTGTGGAGCGGCTCTTGGACGCGGTGGCGCGGATGGACTACCCGCGCGAGCTGCTCGAGATCCAAGTCCTCGACGATTCGACGGACGAGACGCGCAAGCTTGCTGCGGCCAAGGTCGAGCTGCTGAGATCTACTGGTCTCGACATTCACCACGTGCGTCGTCCGAACCGCACCGGGTACAAAGCTGGAGCGCTCGACTATGGACAGAGTTTCGCCAAGGGGGAGCTCATTGCCGTGTTTGACGCGGACTTCATTCCGCAGCCAAGCTTCCTCCTTTCAATCGTGGGTCATTTCCGGAACCCGCGCGTCGGCATGGTGCAGACACGGTGGGGGCATCTGAATGCCGCCCACAGCGGGTTCACTCGCGTGCAGGCTCTCATGCTCGACGGGCATCACTTGGTGGAGAACTGCGGTCGTTACCGATCGGGCCTCATGTTCAACTTCTCTGGTACCGGTGGCATCTGGCGCAAGCAGGCCATCATCGACGCCGGCGGGTGGGAACACGACACGCTCACTGAGGATCTGGACCTTTCGTACCGCGCTCAGCTCGTCGGGTGGCGATTCGTCTACCGACCCGATGTCATCACGCCTTCGGAACTGCCCGAGGACATGGCAGCGTTTCGCGCTCAGCAGTTCCGTTGGGCAAAAGGCACGGTCCAGACTGCGCGCAAGCTGCTCCGGCGGATCTGGGCGGAGCCGTTGGGATTCGTGCAGAAGGTCGAGGCTAGCTTCCACCTTCTGCCCCATTTCGCCTATCCGCTGATGGTGCTGCTCAGCATCGCGCTGCTTCCGGCTCTGGCGTTGCTTCCAGCAAACGACGTCGCAACGATGTTGATCGTCGACTTGCCGCTGTCGCTCGGCGCTACCGGATCGCTAGCATCCTTCTACATCATGGCAGAGACGGCGCAGGGACGTTCCGCATGGGGAGCCGTCCGTCGGCTTCCGGCGCTCATCGCCTTGGGGGCAGGCATGGCGCCTCACCAGACCCGGGCCGTGTTTCAGGGGCTTCGGAGCATGGCGGGGGAATTCGTGCGTACCCCCAAGCGTGGAGAGAACAAGGGGCGGTATCGTCAGGCAGCGGATCTTCCGTACGCGGAACTCGGACTCGCGATTCTGAGCTGCGCGAGCGTGGGCGTGAGCATCGAAACCAAGCATTGGTTTGCGACTCCATTCGCTATGTTGTTCGCTAGTGGGTATGGCTATGTGGCGTGGCGGATCATGGGCGAGCAGTTCTTCTCTCGTCGGGACAGCGCGTCCGTGGCTCCCGCCTCCGTGGAGCAGGTCAGCGCCGAGGTGGCCCGGGCTGCCTGACCAAGTCCAGTTCTTCTCGGTTCTCGGGGCGTCGCCCGGTTCCCCCGTTGTCTGCGATCCCTGCTCCCGGTGTCCCCAGGGAGCAGGACCACGGATCGTTTCGCGTGACTGGGCCGGTTCGCGCTTGGGTTCGGGGGGGCGAAGCGCAGGACTCGGAGCAGCCTCTGCCTGCACCGAGTACCGGGTGGCGGGTCGGTCTTCGCGGCTTCGTTCGGGATTCACCCCGAAGCCACGGTGGGTTTCCTGACGGATGGAGGGCGGTCATTCCGCCGAGTGCGGGCGCCGAGTCGGATCGGCCGTTGTGCTGTGTTGCCCTCTCGTTCTTCGATTCTACTGCGACCCCAGCGAGCGGGGCCGGCGGGCTGAGCTCTCGAATGATGTTAGGCGGCTGGCGACCGGTCGCGAAGCGTGCCGTTCGATATGGCACTGTGCGAGGTACTCGGATCTGCGGTGTTTCGCCGTTCGCGCGCGCGGCGTCACTAGCGGGTTCCGTGGAACCACTGAATACCTATGGACTTTTCACTGGCCTCGCGTACCATGGTCTTCACGGTCAGGAGAGCACATCCCGATCGAGTCCAACTATCGGCAGCGTGACGGGGGTCCGATGACCAAGGCCGAAATTGTCCAGGCGGTCTACAGTACGGTAGGAGGCTTCTCCAAGAAGGAGGCCGCGGATCTTGTCGATCTCGTGTTCGAGACGATGAAGGAGACCTTGGGCCGCGGGCAGAAGATCAAGGTTTCGGGGTTTGGCAACTTCGTGCTGCGTGACAAGCGTGAGCGTCAGGGGCGCAATCCTCAAACGGGCGAGCCGATCACCATCACTCCGCGCAGGGTCTTGAACTTCAAGGCGAGTCAGCTATTGAAGCAGGCGCTCAATGACGAGCGAGGCGAGAGTACTGCCGCAGCTGGTGGCGAGGTGCCGACGCCGTCTGAGGTCTAAGAGGGTGTGTGTCAAAGCCCGCCGATCGACAGCCAGCGATCAAGCTCTACTACCGGATTGGAGAGGTCGCGGATTTGGTCGGGGTGGGAGCACACGTCCTCCGGTACTGGGAGACGGAATTCCGATCCATCAAACCCCAGAAATCGCGCAAGGGGCAGCGCATCTATTCCCGTCGGGACGTTGACAAGTTGCTCAAGGTGAAGGAGCTCCTCTACACGCAGGGCTTCACTATCGCAGGGGCGCGGAAGAAGCTTCGGGAAGGGGGAGTAGAGCCCCGGGAATCGCCCGACGCCATGCAGCCTTCCGTTCGCGCCATGCGCGAGGCGCTGATCAGCGTGCGCCAGGAAATCGTTGAGCTGCTCGACGCACTGGATAGGAAAGACGACTGAATCAGGCTTCAGGCCGCTCGACCGTCGAGAGGCTGGGCAGTATGGCGGGTGCGGTCGATGGGTAGGTGTCGCCGAGGCTCCTCGCGCGGCGCAGCCAAGGCGCCGCAGGGGTTGACTGGCCCGCGGTGCTAGACGAAACCAGGGGCCTCTACGTGAAGGAGCAAATATGGCTGACGGCCTCAACCGAGTGATGCTGCTGGGCAATTTAGGAGCCGACCCCGAGCTTCGAATGACGAGCGGCGGTCAGGCGGTACTCAAGATGCGTCTGGCAACCTCGGAGACGTACCTGGATCGGAACCGAGTGCGACAGGAACGGACGGAATGGCATGCCGTTGTTGTCTGGGGGAAGCGCGCTGAAGCTCTCAGCAAGTTTCTGACGAAGGGTACCAAGCTGTTTGTCGAGGGAAGCTTGCGCACTTCCAGCTACGAGGACAAGGAAGGCAACAAGCGCTATCGCACCGAGGTCGTCGCCAACAACGTTCTGCTGACCGGGGGCGGTGCGCGTGGTGGGGGTGGGGGCGGGAGCATGGGTGTCAGCGATTCCGGTCGCGACGGGACCAGTAGTCCACCTCAGCCGGGCGGATACGATGACGCGGACTACGGTCCGGGCGGCGAAGATGACATTCCGTTCTGAGCCGGTGACCTCGCGAGGTTCGGTTTGCGTTATGCTCGTATCTGCTTCAGATGAAGTCCGCTCCTTCTGACTTGGAGTCGCGCGGGAAACCAGCCGAGTCGGATCTCCCTCGGGTGGCTTGGGGGCTCGCCTCGCTGGCAGCGTTCGGCATGGCGGTCACGTGTGCACGCCCGGCGCCGGCGCCGGGCCGTCCAGCGCCGCAGCCTGCCACCGTCACCCGTCCTCGAAACGCAGCGGAGAGCCCGGCCTCGGGAACCAAGAGCGCCCCCGCCAAGGAAGTGCTCGAGAGTGGGGATGGGGACGCAGTGGCAGAGGCTGGCCCACTCGGGCAGTTTCGGAGGCGTCTCGCTCAGCTTGCGGCCGGGGACGGGGAGGCGCTCCGCGTCGCGTGGTTCGGGGACTCGCACACTGCCGCGGACTACTGGACGGGGAGCGTGCGCCGTCGTCTACAAGCTCGTGGAGGCAATGGCGGACCCGGGTTTGTTCACGTCGGGATTGCTGGCTACCAGCACGGGATGGTCCGGGTAGAGAGTACAGGGCGGTGGCACGGGGAACCGCGCGCTCCTTCGTCCAGGACAGTGCAGCTGGACGGCGTCTTTGGGCTGTCCGGGATGCGGGCGCGCGCGGAGGCCGGTGCGCGTGCGTGGCTGCGAATCGTCGATCCTCCCGCCGTCGACGTGAAGTGGTCGATCGCGGTTCGCTTTCGCGATTCGGGGGCTCGTCTATCCGTGGAGTTGGGCGAGCAGCGCCGAACCCTGGGGCGGGTGGACCCGCTGGAGGTCGCGGTAGTTCGCAACGAGACGCTCTCGGGTCCAGCCGACGCAACGCTCGTACTCTCTGCAGAGCGCGGCCAGGTCGAGGTATTTGGTGTCATCGCGGAGTATGACCATCCCGGCCTCGTCCTCGACGTGCTGGGAATCAACGGCGCGCGGGCGGAGACCGCTTTGGCGTGGACGGAGGAGCCGTGGGTGGAGCAGCTGCGAGCGAGAGCTCCTACGCTCGTCGTCCTCGCATACGGAACGAACGAGGTGTTCGACGCACTCAAGCCTGAGCGATACGAGGAGCACTATGCGGAGCTCATGCGTCGTGTTCGCCTTGCCGTTGCTGACGCGGACTGCCTCATTGTGGGCCCGACGGATGTTGCTCGGGGTGGGGCAGAATGGGATCAGAGGGCTGAAGCCATCGATCGAGTCGAACGCCAAGTGGCCACACGGCTTGGTTGCGGCTATTTTAGCACCTTCGAAGAGATGGGGGGCGCCTCCGGGTTCGAGTCATGGCGCGCGGGTGACCCACAGCTGGCTGGTCCCGACGGAGTCCATCTGACGCGCGCCGGATACTCAGTCCTTGGCGATCACCTGGCTGACATGTTGCTGAGCGACTAGAGCGACAAACGGCTGTGCGACAGGTGAACCGGTTTGTCGCGACCAACCAGCAACCAGAGCACGGACCAGTGAGCGGAATACGGCGTTTCTCGACCGGAGTCGCCTCCCCACCCGAGTTCCGGAGGCTCTGCGAACCCTCGAAAGCTGGTGAACTGATCGGTGCTCTCGGGCGACGTGAGACTTCGCCGGGGGTATTCAAGTAGGTCGGCGCGGACTGGGTCAAGGCGCCGCGGGAGCATCGCGCTCCGGACCCTTGTGAGCATTGTAACCTTGAATGAGAGCCCGGTACAGCCAGTTCCCCAGTATCTCTGCTCCGTACCCGGAAGGATGAGTGTAGTCCGCCTGCCCCATCCCGGCGCGAACCCACTTCGCCATCGATCCCTCGCCACCCATCGCCTGGCGCGTATCGAAGAAGGCACACCCGGCTTCGAGCGCTGCGGCTCGCTGCTCCCGCACCAAATGAGGCATGATCGGGAGGCTCACGAGTATGTCATCCTTTTTGTGCGCGCGGTCCATGGCGCCCACCACGAGGCATCCGGCGTTCGGCAACGCGCGCTTCGACTGCTGGAGAACGGCCAGCATGGTTTGATGGTATTCCGCCATCGGGTAAGCGAATCCGTCGGCGCTCTCATTGGCACCGAACTGGAATATCATCAAGTCGGGCCGCCGGAGGCGCAACTGCTCCGCCCAGTGGGCATCGTCCTGCTTGTCGAGGAAGCGGATGCGGGCGCCCTGGACTCCGATGGCGTCGAGCACCACTCCGGGTGATTGGTCTTCGAGGATGGCGCCGAACGCCCGGCACGTTCCCGCTCGTACCACGACCTCGAATTCGTGTTCGCCTGATGCAACATCAATGACGCGATGGCGCAACTGTTTGGAGGGGCCGCTCGCCTCGATCTCGCTGTGGTGCTTGCCGTCAACCATGAGCTCGAACCGGCAGTTGCCAGGCTGCTCCAGATAGACGAGCTCGAACCGCGCCACGCGGCGCCCGTAGCTTCCCTTCTTGGCGGTTCCAAACCGCGCACGGGCGCCCGGCGGAGCCGAGAAAGTGACCCCTCCCAGCCCATAGTACCCATCTGCGGCAAGTGGGCCCACGATCCGGCTCAGAGTCCATCCGCCGGATGCCCAACGAAAGACGTCGTTGTGATGGTAGGCCGGCCATGCGCCGGCCATGAGCAAGAAACCGTGGCCGGCGTCTCCAAACTGATCCTGCATGCGTCGCCGCAGGGTACCTGACACGTAGTCACTGACGACGATGGAGTCTCCATAGTGGGCGATCCGCGTGATCGCTTTGTCGAGCTTGCGCCGAGTGCGGCCGAGCGCTTCGTAGAAACCGGTGAGAGCATGGCCTGATGGGTCTTCTACCGGTACCGGCGGCTCCTTCGCTTGGACATCGGGAAGCACGAAGCCCTCGTCCTCGTGTCTGGCGATGGGACCCCGCGCTGCCGTGGGGAGGGTGGCGTGCTCGGGCTGCGCCAGCTCGGGTCGGCTACCGCTTTCCTTCGTGAGCTTTGCTTCGCCGACGGTGTCGCTGTCCGGTGCAAGTGCCGCGCGATCTGGGTCACCGTCTGGGCTGGCCTCGCGAGGAGACAGCGGCCGATAACCGTCCAGGCCAGGGACCCACTGAAGTACGGCGAGGAGCGCGAGGGCAATGGCTGCGGCGAGTGTCGGTTTCGCCGTGAGTACTTGTGTTGGGGCGGCCACCGCCGGGCCGTCCATCACCGTCGGGGCTGGCGCCCTGGTCTGTCGGGGAGAGCCGTTCATTGTCCAGACTCAGGGCGCTGTACCCGTGTCTTGAGTTCCGGTGCGGACTCGTTGGACGCGGAGCGGCGTCGGCTTCCTGGAAGCCGAGGAAGCCGATTGGCTCGGGCGGACTGCTCTGCGTGCTCCAGTCTGGGCTGTCGGCGTTTCCGCATTGGAGGGGTCTGCGTCGCGTGGAGGGGTCGGGACGCCGCCGCCGTGTGTCGGCAGCTCATTCACGTCGAGCGTCGCTGCATCGAGTTTTGCTATCGCGTCGGTCGCTCTTCCGCGCCGGGCCGGATCGACCGTCGACGTGGTTGCCACTGCATTATAGAGTTCCCGTTTGCGAGCGAGTGTTGTCGCGCTCTCCGCCGCAGCCAGCATGGCGTCGGCCCACGCCGCCTCGATATCCTTGAACGTCCGAGACTCGCGGGCATTGCTCGACTCGGGGATCTCCTGGGCCTTGGTGTGGGCACCGAGCAAGTCGCCGGTGTCGAGCAGCGCCCTGGCTTGGGCCATGACGTCGGCGGGGTCTTGGCTGGAGCCGACGATCCGCTGCGGCTCCGGCGCGAGGAGAGCCGTCCGCCGCAGACCGTACGCGGCAAGGGCCGCCACCACGAGTCCAATCAGCATCCCAAAGAGCAGGAGTCTCAGTCCCCGCCCTGGCGGCGGGCTCTGAGGGGCGCGCGGAGCTGCGCTGGCCAGCGTACTGAGTTGCTGACTCTCCTCTGGGGAGGGGCGGTAGATCTGCCCCGCCGGGATGAACTTGAGGACCACATCACCCAGCTCCACCGTATCGCGGGCGTCCAATAGACTTCGGTCTAGTTCGACGCCATTCACGCGGACTCCGTTTGCACTGTTTCGGTCCACGATCTCGTAGCGCCCGTCCGCAAGCGGCCGCACCTCGGCGTGGCTTCGACTCACCGAGCTGTGACTGAGTGTGATATCGCACTCGTCTCCACGACCGATGACCAGGGTTTTCGGTATTAACGGGAATTCTACACCCGGAGTGGGCCCCACCAACATGACCAACCGGTCAGGTTGATCGAGCAGCGAGCCGCCGCGCGGCCCGGCTGGCACGGTCGCAGCGAGGTCTCCGTCACGCCCCCGAATCGTATCGTCGACAACAGTCAGGCGATAGTCGCCAATTTGGGCCAGGTCGCCGTGCTCAAGGACTTGTGTTCCAACAACCCGTCGCCCGTTGACAAAAACGCCGTTGTAGCTTGCTAGGTCTTCCAGTTGCCACTCGCGCCCGAGCCGACGAAGGCGCGCATGCGTGCGCGACACGTTTCGTTCAGTCAGGCGCACGGAGTTGGTTTCGGCCCGTCCGAGCGTGTATTCATCGCGAACCAGGCTAACCACCGTCTTGTTCGCCTGGTCATCTTCGATGGATAGCTTCCACATCCGAGGGTACCGATACTGCCTCCAAAGAAGCCATTCGCCAACGGTATGCCAGGGAGGCCGGACAACATCAGCGCAAATCGTGTGACCTTAGGTCGGCTGGTAGGTGCTTTTTTCCCCCGTCGACTGAGAGAAGGCGAAGAGCGCGTCGTGCACCTTCGGTCGCACCTCACGCAGGCTGAAACGGTCACGGTTTGGACTGACCCGATTGGTGAGCAGGACGGTTACCGCGTCGGCTGCAGGATCGCACCAGAAGCTCGTTCCGGTGAACCCGAGGTGTCCAATGGTCTCTCCGCTGCAGAGCTCTCCACCCGACGAGCCCTGGGGCGATTTTCCGTCGAAGCCGGCTCGTAGCGTCCCGCCAGGACGGGGTGCCAGCAGTGGAGCAAGGAGATCGCCGCTCATCCAAGCCCGACCTCGGTGACGACGGGCATCGAGGACGGCACACCCGAACTTGCAGATCGCCCCCGCCGTCCCGAAGAGCCCAGCGTGGCCAGCGGTCCCGTGGCCGGCCCACGCCCAGGCGTTCTCGTCATGGGTCTGCCCGAGGATTTCTCCGCCCCTCCAGAGCACGTGCTCAGTGGGCACGACCCGACCGAGCACGTTGCGGGTCTTGCGCAACCACCACCTCATGGAGCCGATATCAAGCTCGAGTGGTTCGACGACGTGCTCATCGACGAGGTCATCAAGGGGCCGCTGCGTCAGGTGCTCCAGGATCTCGCCGACGATGAGGTAGCCAAGATCGCTGTAGACTGGCGCGTGTCCCTCGCTTGGGGGTGACGCCCCGATATCACCAAACACTGCGGCGGCGGCTTGTTCGAGCGCGTCGCGTCGGTCGAAGGCCACTCCTGACCGGACGGGATCGAAGAGCTCCAGGTGCGGCCTCAGTCCGGCACGATGAGCCAGCAGGAGTTCGAACGGAACCCGAGCTAGGGGCGTGTGGGCCAGAGTGGGGTGTAGGTTGCCGACCGGTGTACTCAAGGGAATCCTCTGCCGTGCCGCTTCTGCTGTTGCGGTGACGGAAACCAGTGGCTTCGTGATGCTCGCCAGGTCGAAAACGCTATCGGTCGAGACAGGACCCGGACATTGTGCGGAGCGCCGTCCCGCGGCGCCGCATTCGATCCTCCAAGCGTTCCCTTCGCGCCATGCAGCGGACACTACCGCGGCTGGGGCGGCTCCTTGGTCGACGACCCAGCGGGCAATGGATCGCAGGGCTTCGGCTCGATGTGAGTCATTCATCCAACAGGCCTTTTGACCGCTCGGCACGAGCGCCGGTATGCTGCCATTGGCATCGCAGGACGGATAGAGGACATGGCCGAATTTGCATGGGAAGCCCGAGCGCGTGGCGGCGAACTCCGAAAAGGCGTGATGGAGGCGGAGAACGAGAACGCCGTCAACACGCGACTCCGCCAGCAGCAGCTGAACCCGGTCAAGGTGAAGCAGCGGCGCAAGCCGATGAACATCCAGTTCGGATCGGGAGTCGCTGTCAAGGATCTCGTCACGTTCACCCGCCTGTTCTCGACGATGATCGACGCGGGACTTCCCCTCGTGCAGTGTCTTGACATTTTGGCGAGTCAACAGCCGAACAAGATATTTGCTGGCGTGCTCCGTGACGTGAAGGAGTCCGTCGAGCAGGGCATGAACTTCAGTGACTCGCTGCGGCGCCATCCGCGTGTCTTCGACGAGTTCTTCGTGAATCTGGTGCAGGCCGGGGAAGTCGGCGGCATTCTGGACACCATCATGTCCCGTCTGTCAGTGGCTCTGGAGAAGCGGCAGAAGCTCGCTCGACAGGTGCGCGGGGCCATGGTCTATCCGTCGGTCATCATCGTCATTGCCGGCGTGGTGTTGACGGTCATGCTCACCTTCGTCATTCCCGCGTTCGAGGCAATGTTCGCGGAGTTCGGCGGTGGCAAGGAAGGGCTACCGAAGATCACTCAGATCGTGATCGCGATGTCCAAGGGATTCATCTCCAATCTGCCGTACATTGCCGGTGTTCTCATCGTGTCGGCGATCGCCGTCATCTGCACGTACCGAAAGCCGAAGGGAAAGCGTTTCTTCCACCAGGCGGTCCTCAACGTACCCGTCGTCGGCGCCGTGATTCGGAAGAACGCCGTGGCAAGTTTCACGCGGACGCTGGGGACGCTACTCCAATCCGGCGTGCCGATTCTCGATGCCCTGGACATTTGCGCCCGAACATCGGGAAACGTGGTCATCGAGTCGGCGGTGCAATACGTTCGCTCGAAGATCAGCGAAGGCAAAAACATGGCCGAACCCCTCGCCGAAACCAAGGTGTTTCCGGACATGGTCGTTCAGATGATTGCTGTCGGCGAGCAGACCGGCGCACTCGACCAGATGCTCAACAAGATTGCTGACTTCTACGAAGAGGAAACCGATGTGGCGGTTGCTGCACTGACGAGCTCCTTGGAGCCGATCCTCATGGTTGGTATCGGTGGGATGGTGGGCGTCGTCATGATTGCGATGTACGCGCCGATCTTCTCGATGGCAGGGAACATCAAGGCAGAGTAGGAAGGGCACGTTGGGCTCCGGACTCGTTGATGCGTCGTAAAGCACCGCCACCCACGGGACTCGCGCAGAGTCTTCTCCCTCTGCCTCTCGGGATCCCCGCCGTGGGGTCCACTGCCGCGCCGCTGTCCCGGCGAATGGCTTGGACGACCGCCGCCCGCTTGGTCCTGCTGTCGGTGCTGCTGGTTCTGGTGGCTTCGTTCTACCTGGGGGACAGATTTGGTGTTCGATCGCTCAGCGTCCAGCTGGCGCTCATGACACTCGGCGTTTCCTTCGCGCTAGCTGGCGCATACGCCGCGCTGCTTCGCAGGGGACGAAACCTGACCCTCGTCGCTGACATCCAGCTAATTCTCGACCAGGTCACGTGGACAGTCTTCGTGTACCTGTCGGGAGGTGCGTCGAGCGGCGCGACATCGTTCTACGGTCTGAGCTGTGTCGTCGGAGCCATCCTGACGGGGATGCGTGGTGCGGCCTTGGCTGCGCTGACCGGAGCCACCTGCTACACGTCGCTGGCGCTCGCGCTGCATTTCGGGATGCTCCCCGCTCCACCGGATCAACCGCCTCTCGTTTACGAATTGTCGGGAGCGGAGCTCAAGTACTACGTACTGGTCAATCTACTCGTCATCATCGTAGTGACGATGCTGTCCGGATACCTTGCGGAGCGGCTCAGGATCGCCGGGGGCCAGCTCGCTGAGGCCAGGGACAGAGCCGAGCAGGCAGAGAGGATGGCCGCGCTCGGACGACTCGCTACGGGCTTGGCTCACGAGATCCGGAATCCCCTGGGCTCGATTGCTGGCTGCATTCAGCTGCTCAAGACGAACCCGGTGCTTGGGGATGAGGACCGGGAGCTCTGCGGGATTATCCAACGGGAGGCGAGCCGCCTCAACGAACTGGTGACTGACATGATGGACCTCGCGCGGCCGCGCGAACCGGAGTACATGGTTCTGGAGGTTGTTGGCATCGTTCGCGAAGTCGTGCTTCTCGCCGGCTCGAGTGGTCGGGGGCACGATGACGTGGCGGTGGAGTACTCTGGGCTCGAGCGGGCGGTGGTGCGGGCCGATGGGGCAAAGCTTCGGCAGTTGGTGTGGAACCTCGTTCGCAACGGCATTCAGGCCAGTCATTCCGGGGATGTGGTTACCGTTCAGCTTCTCGCTGACGGCAAGTTCCACTGCTGCCTTCGGGTCACCGATCACGGCGAGGGGATCGCGGATTCGGCTCGGGAGCACATCTTCGACGCGTTCTTCACGACGCGCTCCAAGGGGACCGGAGTCGGGCTTGCCGTTGTGAAGCAGATCGCCGACCAGCACGGATTCGATATCGACGTGACGGGGACCCGGGGTGGCGGAGCGACGTTCACGGTTCGGATGCCATTGGAATTGCAGGGGGCTGGCGGCGACGGGCTCTCGTGAGGCGACACTCCCGCGTGAGCCCCGCCTCCGGCGAACAAGGGTGCGGGACCCGTGCAACGTTTGGGGAGGGGATACGGGGACAGGGGCCCGGCTCGAGTCCTGCGTGGTCCCGGTCGGGGAGTGCCCCTTGCGCCTGACTCGAAACCCGGGAAGATTCGTGGCACGCCTTGCGTATTCACCGGCATCAGGGAAGCTTCTCTTCCGCAGGAGACCGAGATGTTCGCCTCAATCAGTCGTTTTCTTATTCTAGTAACGGCACTGTTCCTCGCCTCCACAAGCACGGCTTGGGCCGGTCCGCAGGACTACATCCAGGGCAAGCACAAGGAACTGAGCACTCTGCTTCAGAAGGGCGGGGCGGAGAACTCGGCGAAAATCTCGACGATCTTCGATTCCATGCTCGACTACCGCTCGCTCGCAGAGCGCTCACTCGGAGAGCATTGGGCCGGCCTTACCGACGATCAGCGCCAGGAGTTCATGACGGTACTCGAGGGTCTCGTGAAGTCCGCGTATGAGAAGAGCCTCCACAAGACTCTGGACTACGACGTTGCCATGAAGGGGGAGAGTCCGCTCGACGGCGGAGTGTTGGTCAAGACCGTGGCGACGCACCGAACCAACAAGCGTGATGCCCCAGTCACCATCGACTACGCGGTCCACAAGGTTGGCGAACAGTGGAAGGTATTCGACATCGTCACGGAGGGGTCGAGCCTCGTAAACAACTACAAGAGCCAGTTTACCAAGGTGATCCGCAAGAAGGGGTTCTCTGAGCTTCTGGTTCGCATGAAGAAGAAGCTGGCGGAGAAGTGAGGCAGAGTCCCGAAAATGGGGTCAGTGACTGGACGTCTGCCGGGCGTCCAGTTTCCGTTCTGGTGACCAGAGTCGGGGGAGAACGGTGACCACCGACCCGGCTGCCAGCCGTCAGCGTCGCCCGAAGACCTCTCGGGGCTAGAAGGACGCGCATTCGGGTGCTGGTCCTGTCGCAGAGATGTGCCGCAATCGGGCTGTCTGCTGAGCTCTTCGCGACGCTGGGAGCGGGGCTGCTCGTTGGGGTTGTGGGGCGGTTCACCGTTCTTGGCCGAGAGGGAGCCGAGCCTGCTACGCTGTCAGGATAGTGGTCGAGCCGAAAAGACAGCGCTTTCGTCGCCCCGCGGTTGAGCCCCGGGGCGACGGTCCTGACGATTCGGCGGGCCACTCACCCCTGCGTCTGAGCGTCACCCGGGGTCAGTTGGGTATCGAGCTGTACGAGCCGCAACGGGCTGGTCCAATCGAGGTGCGGCACCTTGCGATGACGCTGCCGGGGCTCAAGTTCCCGGTCGACCTTTCGGGTGGTATTCCGGTGTTTCGCCATCGACGGGGAGCTCTGCAGCGAGTGGAGCTGCGCAGCTCCCTTTCGGACGTTCGCGCGTGGCTTCGTCCCCGTGTCCGCAATGTTCTGGGGGTTCTCGAGCGCCCTGTGGATGTGGCCTTCAGCCCCTCAGGGATTCGGATCGGTCTGGTTGCAGAGGGTGCGGCGCTGGCTTTCGACTTGAGGTGGGCGCCGGACCGAGGCGACGCTCGGTGGGTCGTCGCAGACGCGCGTGGCGTTGGGTTGAGCGGAGCTGCGCTCGGTTATGCACTGCGAGCCACGGACGCTGCATTCAAAGGGATTGCCAGTCGCTCAGGACGGGTACTGAGGATTTCGTCCACTGCCACCGAGCTCTGCAAGGCGGTGCTTCCTGCGCTCGGTGCGCGGGTTCCCGCGTGCAATGAGGTCTCCTTCACTGCCTTCGAAGTTGAGGGTGACGAACTCGTCGTTCGGCTCGACTCGGGTGAACGGGTTGCGCGGCTGGAGCCAGAAGCCATAGCTGCATCGAGGCTGGCCGAGCTCCTCGTCGACGCAGACAACGCATTGGCCGAGGGGCGCCCCGACGACGCTCGGGCTGGATACCTGGCAGCACTCGAGCTCGCTCCTCGCCATCCCGTGATTTCGAAGCTGATTGCCGAAATCGATCTTGCGGAGCAGGGGCGGCACGAGGCTGCGCTCGGAATTCTGAGCGAGAGCACCCTGGTGGTACAAGCTGGTGCGATCGGGGGAAGACTGCTGGCGCAGCAGGGGGACTTCGAAGGGGCGCATGCAGCGCTCGCCGAGGCTGCTCGTCGTGAGCCATACGCGCCTCTTGCTGCGCTGTTATGGGTTGAGTTGTTCGAACTGCCTGTCGATGCGGCCCTCAGAGCCGACGCCCTGGACCAGGCCGTTGCCAGCTGCCCCGAGCTGCGAAGCGTGCGTTGGAGCCGCTTCCTCTGGAGGCTCAGGCGGGGAGCGCTGGACGGTGCGCTGGCGGATGCCCAGTCACTCGAGGTAGCGACGCGAGGGGCACGTGCGAAGTACGGCCTGTGCATGTCGGCTGCGCGCGAGTTTGGTGGGTCGGGTTTCCCGAAGGAGGCTCAGGCGTTCTTTGAGCGGGCATTGCGATACCTTCCGGACGACGTCGCCGCCACGGCGGGTCTGGCCAGGTCGTACCGCGACATCGGCGCCCTCGATCGAGCGTTCGGTCTCTACGAACGGGCTGTGGGTCTCGACGAGCGGCGTCCCGAGAGGGACGCCACCGTTCATGTCGAGTTTGCGGAGCTGCTCGCATCGCGGGGCAGAGACCTGCCTCAGGCCATCGCGCGGCTGCGCTGGGTCCCAGATGGGGATCCGAGCGGACTCAGAGCGCGCGCCTTGGAGGCGCGATGGCGAGCACAATTGGGCGACGTCACTGGAGCGTCTCTCGCGTTCGCGCGGCTGCGCGAAGCGGCTGAACTCACTCCAGGAGCGTCTGCCGAGGTCGCGACGTGGCTTGCTGAGGCCGCACGGTTTGAGCGGGAGGTTCAGCGCGACTTGGCCGCAGCCGAGCGCCACCTGGCGGCAGCGATCCGCATCTCGCCCCGAGACGAGCGGATGCTCAATGCCTATCGTCGTGCTGCGGCCGCCTTGGCTCGCCGCACGCGTGTCAGGGAGCCGGGCGGGGGAAAGCCCGAGGAGTAGGGCGTGGGACCGGCGGAATCGGCAACCACGTCGGGCCGTCCGCGCACGGTCGTGAGCGATGCGGTCGCTCGAGGAACCAGAAAGGACCAGGTGAGTGGGCTTCAACTCACCAGTGGTGTCAGCAGGGGCTCCCAGCTCGCCGCACCGAATTCCCCTGCGGCCCAGAGCCGTCGGTTCAGGCTGTCCCATCCCATCGCGAGCGCTCGTCGACCTACGCCGTCCTCGTCGGAGTGCTCGGATCCGCTGGCGCGTATCTCGCCGATCCGGGCGGGATGCCAAGCTGGGGCGCGCAGGAGGACGATGCTCGCGGTCTCGCTCGTGTCGCTGTACAAGGCCAACCAGAAAGCAGGAAGCCCGCCGAGTTCGCCCCCGCACACAGCGCTCACGTTGTTGCACCCGGCGACTCGCTCGAAAGTGCGACCGGAGTCGGTCGAAAGCACGGTTCCGCGCAGGCGATGTGCAACGAGCACTGCCGACGACGTGGCCGCGAGCATGGGCGGTTCGTCACCCACCATGTCTTGCACTTCTCGCGGGGTGTCCAGCGTGCTCCAGTTAGCTCCGCCGTCAGCGCTCGTTACCAGGATACGCCCGCGGCGACTCTGGAGGAGCGCGATGCACTTCCCTCCCGAGGAACCGAGGGCGAGGACTCGCCCGTGGAGCTCCATCGGAGACCAGTGCCCTTGCTCGGAGCCCACCAGCAGCCTTCCCTCACTGGTGAGGCCAAGCAGGATATTGCCTCTCTCGGAAGGTACGACGTGGAGTTCCAACGTCGTTGTGCCACGGGTGCTCGGGCTTCGGGTTGCGCGTAAACCTGGAGCGGCCCTGAGTTCTGCATCCGACCGCAGGGCGTACAGCAGCTCTCCTCGCGCGTCCGACACCCACAGGGCACCGTGATGGGGCAGTGCACAGCTCACCGCTGGTGATTCGAGCGCAATTTCTCGGCGTGGCTCACGTGTGGCCGCGTCGAGCCACCTCACGACGCTTCCTCCGAGGACGACGGACTTGGCGCCGAGTGCGAGACAGCGAAACCCTTGCTCGGCCGGCACGAAGCTCTCGGCCCAGGGGGCCTCCGACCACGGTGGGAGCGGATCGTCGCAGATCTCCGATACCTCCTGCGCGTCCTGTTCGATGCCGGTGTCTCCGAGCGCATCCGCGTCGAGCTCGGGCAAGGTCCCGAGGTCGAGGGCATCAGGCAGGTTGTCGAGCTCACACGCCTCGTCCTCATCGGATCGCGAATTGTGTTCGAGCTCCGGGAGGTCCGCGTCAGGAGGCGTCTCGGGGCCCGTCATGTCGTCTCCCGTCTCCGATTCATCGATGGGTGACAGCAACTCGCCGATGTCGAACACGAGCTCCGGTGCCGGCTCGTCACCCATGGTCAGCGAATCGTCGATCGCGATCCCAGGATCGATATCCGCAGCCTCCGAGTCATCCAGATCAATGACACTGGACTCGCCGCTGTCGTCGACCAAGGGCATGGAGTCGTTCTCAGGGCCTTCCGGCTCTGGCTCTGAGCGTCCCGGTCCAGTGGCTGTTGCCGAAAGCGGCGTTGGTGTTGCGCCGGGTGACGGCCCGTCCGGCAACGAGCCAATTCCCCAGTGCCCATTAGTCGGATGGCTGATGCGGGGTCTCATGACGGGACTCTCGACGGACGGCTGACGCGACACACGGTTCACGGTTGGGCAAGGCGCCTGGCGGAGATCCACATGCGACTTGAGCACCGACCCGTGAGTAGATCTCGATATGCCCGGCGCTGAGCAGCGCCTTCAACCAAAGTGGGTCTGGCTCCGCGGTCGTTGAACGGACGGGTGACTATTCGGTGCTCTGGCACGACACAAGCATTGCGCAGCAGTGCCGTCAAGCCAAGCAGGAATCCCGCGGCGGTGCCGAAAGTCGTGAACGGATTGCGCGGCGCAAGGAATCGTCTAGGGTTGCCGTGGGATGGTTGCAGAGATCCTCGTAGGCCCAGGCCTGGTGACTAGGCGCGTTCGAGCGAACCAACGAGATATCGTGTTCATCAAGGGGGTCTTTGAGGCGAGCGAGGGAGTCGGCATTCTATTTGCTCACCACGACGGTTCCGTCGTCCTGGCTGCTCCAGTCTCACGGGCCGCGGAACTCGATGAGCTGATTGATGACCTGGCAGGTGAATTGACCGATCTCGTGTTGTTCGACGATGAAGACGGCGCAGGAGTATCCGCGTAGCGTCGCGGCCGGTTGATCCCAGGGGAGTCTTTGAGGTCTGAGAGGCATGCGCTCACGCCTCAGAATGCCCGGGGCCGCCAGGCGCGCGAGACACAGCGTGCCCTGGAGCGGATAGTCACGCCGGGACGCGAGCATCAGAGCACCGCCGCAACTGCCGGGCGATCTCCTCTCGAGCAGTCCCCGCGAGGGACCCGCGCCGTGGTTCCTCCGCGCGAGGCGGATCACGGCCGGTCCGCCATGCAAGGTTTAGA
>CAYRKE010000033.1:5707-50164 GCA_964424695.1 uncultured Polyangiaceae bacterium | reverse complement strand
CCCGCTTCGCCATCAACCAGGCTTGCCGGGCGGGCTTTCTGCCAACCTCTCGCAGCAGAACTAGGGTCCCCGGTGAGATGAATGCTCGGGGCTGGAGCTCCGCGACACTTGGATGCCGATGGCGACGGCCGTACCCACTGCACAGATGGCAATCACAGCCAACGCGATGCGCCGAAGTCGTCCCTTGTGCTCCAGCTGGCGCTGACTCGGTTCGGCTTCGGCGACACTCCAGTCCTCGATGACCAACGACGACTGCGACGGGGAAGGCGGAGCGGTGGAGAAGAAGCGCGTGCTCGTCATGTCGCCGTCACCGAGACTGAGAGATTCGTCAATCTCACCGCCTCGTGGATGCTCGACGGGCGACCAAGGGCCGTGACGGGCCGCATCCGGCTCACCGGCCACTTCCCCCTCCTTTGGTGAGGCGCGACGCTCTCGTGAGTCTTTCACCAATTGCTTACCGCCCTTCGCATCATGGTCTCTGCCAGGTGCGCCGAAGGCCGCCGACCCATTTCCGGCCGCGTCTTCGTCAGAAGAGGTACCCGCTGACGTGTTCGACTTGGAGTCCGTCTGCATCCCCGATTGCCTTCTACCGAATAGCCAATCCCTCGCGTTCTCGCAACGCTATCCCATACCCCTGGGCCCACTCAGCGTGGTGACGTCGCCATGGACACGGTACGACGTGTCCGGTCTGCGACTTGCGGCCTTCCCCCCCAATTCGCGGCTGCCGCAGCGACCGGTCGGGGGCGCGCCCGCAGGTGGAATCCCGCATTTGTCAAAGCCTGGCGGCCACTCCCGCCTTCGCGCTACGTATCTCGCCAGCGGGCACTGTGCAGCCGCACCATCCACCAGATCCGAACTCAGGAGGACTCTGGCAGAACGGTAGACCAGAACGCGCGACCGAGCGCCGGAATGCTCTTCTCCACCTGGGCGCGTAGAAGCCGCACCTTGCCTGCAACAATCCGATCCTTCCTGGAGATCTCCGACACCCCCTGGGGATACACCATGAGGCACGCAAAGAGCTCGGCCTTGTCCTCCTCAAGCGCAGATGTGGCGTATAGCGTCACGAACCCCGGTAGATCTGGAGTCAACCGAGCGCTACCGGCCTGGCGCATCGAGCGACCACCTTCACCATACACGAAGCCCGCCTCGTTGAGCGCCTCCCACGCCGGATCGCGCTTGAGCTGGGAGTCATCCGCGAAATCGATGAAGTGAAAGATCTCGTGGTGCAGCAGTCGGCGCAGATAGGCAACGGGAGCGTCCACGTCGAGCAGCAGACTCTGCTCCACGTTTGGTAAAGAGGGGATGGGTGACCCGGCTTCGGTGAGGCCAGCGCATGCGAGAACCCGCCGGAATCGCGCAGCACGAAGCACACCCGGCGGGTAGCGACCGAGCTCAACGCGAAGCGCCTCCATGGCCTCACGAAGCTTGCGCTCAGAAGGGGGACTGCACTCGACTCGGCCGTGTCCCAGGTCGGCGCTGAATCGGAAGACTGCCTGCATCCACGTGACACCGAGGTCGCCACTGACTGCGGCCTCGGACTCCGAGCCTGACTCACCCTCGACTCTCCGCCAGCCGAGCGACCTGAGCGCCGCAACCGTCTGCTGCTCCATTGCCACAGCCCGAGCCTCGAGCAGCAGCTGTTCATTGGCCAGCCGCCCAGAGATCCAACCCACGAGCGGAACAACGAGCGCAGCTGCCAGCACCGTCAGTGGCATGAAGCCTCCCACCGCCCAGAAACCTCCCGAACGCAGCTCGCGCCCCCAGCGCCGACGCACGCCAGGAGAGACCCCGCCAGCGCCTGTCTCCTCGTCGTCTGGAGGCCGAAGAGTCTCGCTCCGAGACCGGACCTGGGGCAGCTGCCAGACTGGACGCGTCGAAGGCCGACGCACTTCAGACACTGTGAGGCCCACCCCTGCGGCTTGGAACCTCTGAAGCCCCCGCCCCTCTGCTGGCACACCGAAGGCGCAGCAGACCGCTCGGACGTCGACCGCCCGGATTCCTACGTCGGCAAATGAAAGTGGTCACTGAGGATCCTTCCGGTGAATCGGGCACGCAAATAGAAGCCTCTTGGCATTGCCGTTGAGCGTTCCCCATCGGGACCCCTGGCGCTACGCCTTGCTTGGGCGTTTGCGGCCTTGGGTCGAACTTGGAGATGCTGACCGAGATGGCCGGTGATCCCCTCTAACTCGCCCCTGCCAATCATCCCGGCCAACTCCTCCCAGTCGAAGCGGAGCAACGCCTCCTGCTCGGGACTCGGGCTCCAGAGTAGTGGCTGCCCCACCCGTCGCTCGCCGAGTGGGATCTCGCGTTCTCCCTCGATGGGGATCCACAGCACTCGATTCAGCTTGCGCCTGACGCGGGACGCCATCCATTCCACGCTTCCGATCTCATCGAGGGCAATCGTGCACACGAAGGTGGACTCGCAGGGCCTACCCAGGCGTGTTACAGGGAGCGTCTTGAGCTCGACGCCCAGCTCAGGAAAGTCTGGCAGCGCCCGGGACGCGGCAGTGGCGCCCAGAACTCGCTCCATCAGTTGCCCTGCCCAGCCCTTGGCTCGGAGCGTCTCGCGCGGAACCGAAACCCCTACCGCACCGGCTACGTCGCCGAGCGTGGCACCTGCCCACTCCGATGCGCGCTCGAACAGCGCACTTTCACTGAGCGGAGCCCGAACCGGATCCTCGGCCACGGATAGAGCATAGCCCAGAGCGACGTACCGTTCACCGCCGGGCAATCCAAATTGTGGCAACCCGCTAATACCAAGAGCTCCGCCCGCAGAGCAGAATCCTGTATGCGTCGAGCCGAGGCGCCACTGCACCCAAGGCGGAGACGTCACCGCAAGCTCAGCGAGGCTGGCAAACCGATCGGCGTTCTGTTCCCAGAATTGCGCCAGACGGCCGGCAGAGCCGCGAATGCACTCGGAGTGATGGCCCCTTGTTCCTCGGCCCAACGCCACGTGTCGTGCGATTCGGCACACGCAGCGACCCGATTGGTCTTTTTGCGCTACGGTGCCGCGTTGTCCATGCGAGCGAGATCACGAGAGCCGGCATCATTACGGGAGGCGCGCCCTGGCCGCCTGACCCTTCACGCACGGGCGAGGACACTGGCGCCGGTCATCGTCGTCGCCGCTGTGTCTGGCTGCAACACCGACCACCCGCTCCCCAAACGGGGTTCGGATTCGACCTCCAGTCGTCCTCACCAGACCGCGACTCCAGTCTCCTCGGTCGAGGCCCCGCCTCCGCGTCACGCTGCTAGCCCGTCCAGCGCGAGCCCCGCCCAAGCCGAGCAAGACGCGGCTCCGCGGGTGTATGCGCGATCACGCTTCGTCTGGATCTGGCCGCGGCCCGACATCACTTCCCAGTGGATCGGCTTCCTTTGGCTCGGAGGATCGGTGAGACTCCGTTCGCCCGAGACAGTCGTCGGCAATGGTTGCGACAAGTTCGTCGCCATCGAGCCCCGTGGCTATGTGTGTGTCGACGAGAAGAAGGCGACGCTCAACCGCGACGACCCGTTCCTCAAGGCCGTGCGCCCCTACGCTCCCCAGGTGGACTCGCCATGGCCCCACCGATACGGGGAGTCGATCGGCCTCGTGCGCTATCCAACCGTCCCTGACGACGCGGGACAGCGAGCAAGAGAGGGAGATCTCTCCTACCATCTGTCACGCATCGAGAAGGCTCGCGCGGGCGAAATCCCGTCCGACCTCGAGGGCATCGACTTGTCTCCGGCGGTTGCGCCGCCCGTGGAGTTCCCCGCGCCCCCCAAGGGAATGTATGAGCACCTCGAGATGCTCAGGCCACGCTCCACGGTTGCCTACTCGACCGAGGCGCTCGCCTACGGCCGATCGTGGCTTCTTGGCGGTGATCTGCGATGGGTCCCCAAAGACCGCGTGAAGATGTACCCGAAGGTGACGTTCGAAGGGGTGCACCTGGATGATAGGGCTCAGTTGCCCCTGGCCTTCTTTCGACAGAAGGCGCGCCCCCAATACCGTCGGAACGAGGCAGGTACCTTCACCGACACGGGTCAAACCTACCCGCGCCTTGGTTGGGTTGCCCTGAGCGGAAGAACCGAGAAATGGGCTTCCGAAGACGCTGGTCGTGACGGCGCCGCCGTCACTTACCTCGAAACGACCGACGGGCACTGGATTCGCGAGTCCGATGCGGTCATCCCCACCCCACGCAGGGAGACGCCGTGGGGAGCCCGCGTGGGCGAGCCAGACACTTCGCCGGACGCGCCACCGGGCAGACGCACCTGGATCGAGGTGAGTGTTCTTGGTGGTTGGCTGGTTGCCTACGAGGGGACCACACCAGTCTACGCGACGATGATTTCACCCGGTCGCGGTGGCACACCCGTAAAAGGTAGACCGCCCCTCGAGACCGCATCCACGCCAACGGGACGCTTCAGCATCACGGGCAAGTTCAAGACCGCAACCATGGAAGCCCCAGGCGAGTACATTCATTCGGACGTACCCTGGACGCAGAATTTCAGCGGTCCGCACGCCCTTCATGGCGCCTACTGGCACGATGACTGGGGTCAGTTGAAGAGCGCTGGTTGTATCAACGTATCCCCCAAAGACGGCATCTGGCTGTTCGAGTTCACGGAGCCCAAGGTGCCCCCAGGGTGGCACGGCCTGAGGTGGTTACCGTACTTGGAACCAGCCACGACTCTCATCGTGCATGAGTGAATCCTGCGCGAAACCGCACATAAGACCTTGACGAGCCCCGAGGGCGAAGCTACGGTGAGCTTCGTGACTATGATTTCGCGACGCGCCCGACGAGCTGCCGCTGCTACCAGCGGCGGATGCGGGCGTGCGCGAGCGATCTAGTCAAGTAACCGCTGCACGCCGCAGCCGCCAAGCAAAGTGCTGGGTGGCTGTGCCGAAACGCGCGGACTCGCCCAGCGAGGAGAGTCCGATGTATCCCAGCGAAGCTCGTTATTTGATGTCTACCACGTCCCGTCCGGAGCCGGTCATGGTGCGTGGCTCGGGATCGAGACTGTGGGACAGCGCAGGTCGAGAGTATCTGGACTTCGTGCAAGGGTGGGCAACGAATGCCCTCGGCCACGCTGCGCCGGAAGTAGCTCGTGCCCTCTCGGCGCAAGCAGAACTGTTGGTCACCGCAAGCCCCGCGTACTACACCGCCCCCACGCTTGAGCTAGCTCGGCGCCTCGTGGAGCTGAGCGGCCTGCACCAGGCCTACTTCAGTTGCACGGGGGCCGAAGCCACGGAGCTCGCCCTCAAGCTGGCCCGCAAATGGGGGCGGCTACACCGCAGCGGCGCTTTCGAGGTCATCTCGACCCGCAACAGCTTCCATGGCCGAACGCTTGCGGCCATGGCAGCCAGCGGCAAGCCGGGGTGGGACGCGCTCTTCCCGCCTGTGCCGCCCGGCTTCGTCAAAGTGGAATACGGCAGTGTCGAGGCAGTCGCCAATGCCGTAACCGCGTCAACCGCGGCAATCCTGGTGGAGCCGATTCAGGGTGAGGCAGGAGTTGTCGTCCCCTCCCGCAACTACCTCAGCGCCCTCAGGGCATTGGCCGACGAACGTCGACTCCTGCTCATCCTGGACGAGGTTCAGACTGGGATGGGGCGAACTGGCAGACTCTTCGCGCACGACTGGGCTGCAGTGAAGCCCGATATCCTCACGCTCGGCAAAGGACTCGGTGGAGGCATTCCGATCTCCGCGACGCTGGCCAACGAACGTGCCAGCTGTCTCGAGCACGGGGAGCAAGGCGGCACTTTCCACGGCGCCCCTTTGGCGTGCAGCGTCGCGTTGCACGTTCTCGACGCGATCACCGACCCGGATCTGCTCGCAAACGTCGTCGCTCGGGGCGCCCAACTCGCGCGCGGGCTCAGGGAGCTCGTGACACGCTATGACCTCGTCGAGCATCGCGGCCTTGGGCTTCTTCAGGCACTGGTATTCCGCAATACGGCCGCACCCTTGGTTCGCGACCTCTGCCTCGAGCGGGGTCTCCTGGTCAACGCCGCTCGCGACGAGATCCTTAGGTTTATGCCGTCCCTGCGCATCACCGAGGCAGAGGTGAGCGAGATGCTCACCGTGCTGGGCTCCGTCATCGCCGATGTGATGGACCGCACCAAGGCCCGAACTGGCGCTTCCGGCCGCGCCACAGCCGCGTGGCGCTGCACGCCAGGCAACGTCTTCGACCACAACGACGCCTCATAGGATCACAGTGACAGGTCGCCACAGCGCCTGCACCGTGCAGACTGATCTCAGGCATGACATGACCGAGATCGGAGAAGAGAACCGGCGAACTGGCACACGATATCGCTGGATGGGAGTCGCGTATTGAGCTCTTGGGAGGGGACTTGGCACGCCCGGGTCCTCCCATAGAGCGCGTTCGCCGCGCTCGCGTTGCGAAGCAGCGCTAGCGCACCGATCAGTTCGGCAGCTTTCGGGTGCCCGCGGAGCCGCCCCGACCTCGGGTGCGGCGGTGACACCACTCGCAGAATCCCGTACCCCGCTCACGGGTCGGGGCTGCGAATCAGCGGTCACGAATCTCGAACAGTAGAAGGTGTGGCGTCAAGCGGCGCATCCCTCTGGGGTGGGGCACCACCCCCGGCGCCCCCACTCAGCTGAAGCTGAGTGGGCACCCGCGCCGCTGGACCCTGCGGGGCGAGTGTTCTCGGGAGGGTCCCGGAAAAGACGGGAAATCTTCTTCAAGCACGCTTCGGGACTCGACAGGTTTGGCCTCCCCTCACCCCGAGGGGGCCAGGTCGAACCGTTCGAGAATCGCGCTCGCTGATTGGGTTGCTGGTCGATCGCAACAGGTCGGTCCACTGCGCCTTCGACGCTCCCTTGCTGCGCTCGAGTCGCTGGCCTTCCTTCATTCGTGCAGCAGGCTGCGCGCGTCCCCTCCGGCTCACTGCCGCCCACGGCGCCCGCTGAGCTTTCCCCAGCGCCGTCTACCTCAGTGGACTCGCACAGCTCGGTTTACCTGTCGCAAAGCCGTTTGTCGATCTTGGCGGAGACCGCGCCAGCGTCCCGTTCGCCTTGGATGACGATCGCGCTTCGGGTGAATGGGTGGCCAGTCCCACGCATTTTTGTGGGAGGCGCCCCGCCTCGCACGAATCACGTTGGGACGCCGCGAAGTGCGGCGTCCTCTTGCGTCCCCTGAAGCCTGACGCTAGCGTGAGGTTCACGCATGGCCCACACCCCTGATCACCGTCTGGCTCAGAAGCGTATCGTACTTGGTGTCACCGGTAGCATCGCTGCATTCAAGGCGGCGACCCTCTGCGGACTGTTCCGCAAGGAGGGTGCGAACGTGCGCGTGGTTCTCACGCCAGCAGCGACCCGGTTCGTGGGGTCCGCAACCTTCGCGGGCCTCAGTGGGCAGCGTGTGCTCGATGACATGTTCGATCAGACGGAGGCGGGCGAGCTTCACATACAGCTTGGGACCGAGAGTGATCTCATCGTGGTCGCACCAGCCACGGCCGACTTCATCGCGCGCACCGCGATGGGAAGAACCAATGACCTTCTCAGCGCGACCGTGCTATGCGCGCGTTGTCCAGTGGTCATCGCGCCCGCAATGCATCCAGCAATGTGGATGCATCCCGCAACGCAGCGCAACGTCGCCGACCTCGCGGTTGCTGGCCGTGTCCGTGTGGTAGGCCCGGTCGTGGGGGAAGTGGCAACGGGCGAAATCGGTCAAGGCCGAATGTCAGAGCCAGAAGCCATCCTCGAAGCGGCGGTGGTTGCGACCACGCCTCACGATCTGCGCGGTCGGCATATCGTGATCAGCGCCGGACCTACCGTCGAGGACCTCGATCCGGTTCGCTTTCTCACCAATCGGTCGTCGGGCAAGATGGGATTTGCTCTCGCATGGCGCGCGGCGTGTCGAGGAGCGCGAGTCAGCCTCGTCACCGGTCCGGTCGCTCTGCCCACACCCACTGGCGTGGAGCGGATCGATGTGCGGTCGGCGCTATCGATGCAAGCGGCCCTCAACAGCCTCGTGTACAGCCAGGATGGCGCCCCCCTTGCGGACGCGGTGATCATGAGCTCCGCGGTCGGAGACTACCGACCCAGAACGGCACCGAAAACCAAGATGAAGCGTGGACCAGACGAGGTGTCCCTGGACTTGATCCAGAACCCTGACATTCTGGCAGAGCTCGGTGCCCGGCGCCAAACCGACCGCCCCACGCTGATCGGCTTTGCCGTGGAGACCGGAGATGACGCATATCTAGTGTCGAGCGCTCAGTCCAAACTCTCGAGCAAGAGGGTGGATATGGTCGTGGCCAATAGCGCGGAGGAAGGTTTCGGCGGCGATTCGAACCGAGCAGTGTTGGTCACGGCAGCCTCCGCGCCGCGTGCCCTCCCGCGTTGTTCCAAGGAGCGGCTCGCGGACGAGATCCTCGAGTGGCTCGCGCGTCGCTGGGCCGAGGGGGACCAGTGATTTGGGTCCTGCTCGCGCTTCTGGTTTCTGGCAGCTCGGTTGCACTCGCAATGCGCCCGTCGTCAAGCAGCCAGCTGGCGATGTGGCTCACCGTCGGGATCCCCAACGCTTGCATGGCGGCCATCGCGGTGGTGCGTCTTCAACGTAGAGGGGTGCTCGCTGAGCGGCTCACCCCCCGCTGGGGAGACCCTAGTCTTGGCGCCGTCACCGGCCTGCTACTCCTGGCTTTGTCCTGGGCCGGCAGAGCCCACCTGATGCCAGCCGGGTCCGTGCAGCAGGCTTGGATAGCGCAGCTCTTCTGGAGGCTCGGCGACCCGACGAAGCTGCAACAATCCCTGCTCATGACCGGACTCATACTCCTCGTTCCCGTATGTGAGGAGCTGGTCTGGCGTGGACTCGTGCTCGAGGAGCTGACGGAGAAGCTCGGCCAGCGGCGCGCCTGGCCCGTCTCGGCCGTCCTTTACGGCGTTGCCGCGCTACCGACGGCGTACATGCTGGCAGTGCCGGGGTTAGGCTTGAACCCGCTGCTGGTCCTGGCAGCACTCGGCTGTGGTCTCGTCTGGGGGTTCATGGTGAACCGCACGCAGCGTCTCCCCGCCGCCATACTGTCCCACATGGTGTTCACCTACTTTTCGACGACCCAGTTCCGCGTGCCGGGAATGTGACCCTGAGAGACACGACGGATGCGACAACCCGTCGCTGGGGGGACCGCGCTCGCCTCACACGTCACTGGCGCCCGTTTGCGTCAGGACAAAGCACGATCTGCGGTGAACCAGCCGTCTCGGCTGGGACAACTATGCCCCAGCTATGCGGGAGAGCTCATCGTCGCTTACGTCGGCGTCGGCGAAGACGTTCTGGACGTCATCGTGATCATCCAGGGCGTCAAGAAGGTTCAAGCACACTTCGGCGTCACGCCCCGATGTGGCCTTCTTGACCTTGGGGACAAATGCTGCTTTGAACTCCTGCATCGGAACCTTGGCAGCTTCGAGGGCCGCCACCACCGAATCGAGCCGCTCGACAGGCGTGTAGACGACCCAAACGTCTTCCTCGTCTCGGTAGTCGTCAGCACCGGCGCTCAGCGCCGCTTCCATGAGGGCATCCTCCGAGACAGCAGCCTTGTCGAGGGTAATGGTACCAAATCGATCAAAGGCCCACTGTGCGGTGCCGGGCGCCCCCAAGGCTCCGTTATGCTTCTCGAAGATCTTCCGGATCTCGGCCGCAGTTCGGTTTCGATTGTCCGTCATCCCCTCGACGATGAAGAGCGTGCCGCCAGGACCAGTCCCTTCGTATAAGACGTCGTCGTAGGTCGCCCCGTCGAGCTCACCCGTTCCGCGTTGAATCGCACGCTTGATGGTGTCGTTGGGCATCTGCTGGGCTTTGGCGTCAGCAATTGCCTTTCGAAGCCTTGCATTCCCCGAGGGATCTCCGCCGCCGATACGAGCAGCAGTCATGATCTCTCGATTGAGCCGCGTGAACACCTTGCCGCGGGCAGCGTCCGTAGCGCCCTTCTTGCGCTTGATCGTCGCCCATTTCGAATGACCACTCATTCCCTTTTGGTCCTTGGTGCGAAGGGGGGGACTTGAACCCCCACGAGAGTTACCCCACTAGCACCTCAAGCTAGCGCGTCTGCCAATTCCGCCACCTTCGCAGGGTGGTTTCTCAAACCTCTAGAAGCCCCGTTACGGAGCGCGGGGTATCTACCTCACGCACCCCAGGATCTGCAAGGGCAGGATGCGTTCGAAATCGAAAATCGCCCCAACACCGCCCTGCTGGCCAGCCAGTTCCTCGTCAAACCGCAAAGCCTCATCTCCCCTGCAAGGAAGGCGATGACCGTTACTGAGGCTCGAGCGGCGGAATGGCAAGCGAGAGCCGAGGCCGCGCATCTCAAGCAGCATCTCATTCCGACCTTGCTCCCGGCGGGTGGAGGCGAGCCCCCCCTGTCAGCTCTCGTCCACAAGGTGCTGGCGGCCCGCTATCTGGCGTCTCAACCAGGATACCTCTGGCCCTGCTCAAGCAGCCCGTGTTCTGGGGAACGAGAAGGCCCGCGCCGCAACTCACGCCTGAATGACGTCCCCGAGGACTGCCACGAGCTCATCCATGTCGAAAGGCTTGCGAACCCACGCCGCAACGAAGTGCTCAGCCCCGGGAGGCAGGGGATTCGCGCGCCCCGTAATCAACACCACAGGAGCCTCTCCAACCATCGCTTGGGTCAGCTCGAGCCCTCCGACGATGTCTCCCGATAAGGGAGACAGATCGACCAGAGCGGCATCGGCGTGGCGCTGTTCCCTGGGCAACACGCAGAGCTCGTCCAGACTGCTCACGATGCACACGTGAGCGCCCTTGGCGCCCAGGGATAGCTGAAGCAGCTCTGCAACGGTCGGATCATCCTCGAGTACGACAATCCGCCGTTGCTCGATGGGAGCGACGACTCCGGCATGTCGGGCGCCGGAGCGCGCTTCACCCACGGGCCACTGAAGCTCGAAACTGGATCCTGGCCCGGAATTCAACAAGGTGAGGTCTGCGCCATGCGCTCTCGCAAGGCCTACGGAATGCGATAGGCCAATACCAGCGCCACCTGGCCTGGTCGAGCTGCGCCCCTGCAGCAAAGTTGCAGCCCGCGAGCGCTCTACTCCGGGCCCCTCGTCCTTCACCGTAAACGCAACCCGACCCGATTTTAGCTGCCACGCCAAACACACCGATCGTCCACTAGGCGTGAATGCGATGGCGTTCAGAAGCAGATTGAGGAGGATCTGCTGCGCTACCGCGGAGGCGTCGAGCACGGGAGGTCCTTCTTCCTTGGACTCGCGCAGCTCCAGCAGGACATTCTTTCGGGCTGCCTCGCACCGCACTGCCTCAAGCGCACTTGACGCGACCTCGGAGGCGTCACGCGGGGAGTCTTCCACAACGTCAGCCCCAATCGCCCGGCGGGCTACTCGGTAACCGAGCCACGCCTGAGACCGCGCTACCTGGAGTGCGCGCGCAACCGACTCCGGATCCTGAATCGCCCGATCGAGCCAGCCAAGAACGACTGTCAGCGAATTGGACACTTCGTGAAGTGCCCCCGCCAAATCGTGTTCGGGAAGCGAAGCAGCGCGTGAGCCCGATCGGAGTACCTCAGTTGGTTTCACGTCAGCAGTATTATTGCAGTAGCTGGGGGTTGGGGCCAGGGAGCAAGTCGAGCTTGTTGCGAACCTCGTATCCGGGCCGGCTATAAGGCAGCCGGAGAACCTGATCTCAGACGTGGACGGACGCGGCTCAGTCAACGGATCACCCATCGACCCATGGGCCAACGGGTACACCCGAGATGACACATCGCATGAAGAGACGCGAAGGAACTCCGTGCAGCTTCCCAGATCTCGACTGCGAGGCCGCGTTCACGATGGCTCACCAGAATGAAGCAATACCGCCAAGGAGCAGTGAGCTCCCGCAGCAGCCGGACGCTACGCTGGCGGAGAGGCGGAAGCAAGCAGGATGGGTGTCTCGCCACCCGCTTCTGCTCCGCGCGCTGCCAGACGTTCCAGTCTGGTCGTACTTGAGGGGTATCACTCAGAGCCGTACAGCGAATCCGGAATCAGGAGAACGAAGTTCCCCTTTTCGTCGGCACGGGCCTCGCTCACGGGAATCGCTGATTCTGCCGCCGACGGATTGCTTACCGGATCCAGCGCCGCATTCAGATAAGCATAAGCGCGCACCATGGCTCCGGCCCCTTTGATGGGCTCCCCCAGGTCATCCTGCGGCGGCAGAGTCACCTTGCCGCGATATGCGACGGGCAAAGGCATCTTCAGGTGGCCGACGTCGGGCGAGCTCCCTTCGTCACTGACGGCCAGATTGGGCATGACCAGCCACGAGAATCCGCTGTCCTCACCCGGCCAGACCCACATCCGGTACGAACCAGGATCCGCAGCGATTGTGAACGCGCCGGAACGTCCCGTGACTGTCGAAGCGACACGGGGCGTGAAGGCTCCGCCACGAAGAAGCTCGTCCATCTGCGGTGTGGTGGCGGGAGAAGGCTGCAGCTCGACCGTGGCTCCCACCAGTCCCGTTCCCCCCCCAGGAGAGACGACGCGCCCCGACACTGTGGCGCTGGCGGGCAGCTGAATCGTTCTGCCGGCCTGAACCGCCGGAGTTCCCGACACCTCCCACTCAACCTCGACCGCCGAGGGGCAGTTGCAGTGTTCTGCAGCTGCGTCGCAGCATCCGTCCAGAAGTGGAACCGCTCTCACTCGGTAGCTCCCAGGAAGCAGGTCAACCGAGAACGTCCCTGCCTCATCAGACGCGCCGTTCACAACGTACGAGGCGAGAATGCCCGGCTCCACCCCATCGAGCCGGGTCGCGATGAACGTGAGCTGGGCTGCGACCGGAGTCCCTGGCTCAAGCAACTCTACCGCCCCTTCGACGCTGACACTCGCGAATACGTCGGGTAGTTGGTCGACAAGGGCATCTTCAGCGCCGAAGATCTGGAGAGAGGAACGGCTGAGTAGCATTGTGGGGGCGAGTACGCCATCCGGAGGACTGAACCGGACCCACTCTTTCCCCTCACCGGTGTATGAGTTTGCCTCGATGCTCCAGACGGGCGAGTAGTGTAGCTCAGTGCTGTAAACAACCCCGGTTCCGTCGTCGGTGTCCCTCGCCCCCTCCAAGACCGCGGTGGTGGAGAGGACGTGGCCCATGTCGGGATCGATCATGTCCACCGTCCATCCGCGCAACCGCGAGCTGCCACCCGTCCCCTTGGGGACAACAACGCTCAGACCCAGCTTCCTGGCTTGGGGCAGCGGCAGGGACAGCTCCAGGGCACCTGCCCCAATCGTCTGACCCAGCAGCAGTTGGGGAGCGACGGGACAGCTGTCAGGCGCTGGACTATCGGGGACGAGGTAAACGTCGTAGGTACCGGGAGCCACACGAACGTCAAACCGGTGCGTTAGGCCCTTGGTTTCGTGGGGCTGGGACTTCGCAGCATAGCTCAGAGGGGCAACCCCAAGCAGCCGTTCCCGAGGAATGAACGTAGCCGTTACGGGTATGCTGTCATCAGTGCCGGCCGGCGTGGCCTCTTCGCCGTCGGATGACTGGAATCGATACTCGCAGCCGGCCGCCTGCGACTTCACCATGCCGGATATCAGCGCAACGCTGTCGAGCCGCAGGTCGAGCCCCTCTTCGGAGGTTACCTCCGACAGTAGCTTCGTCGTGCGGTAACGCACTCCAGTCGCATCCCCTGCCCCCACTGCGGGCATGGAGACCTCGATGAACAGAGCATCAAGCGTGGCGCTCAACGCAACACACGCCCCCAAACGGCACGCGCCGGCGCCGCAGTCCGAATCGCGCTCGCACGAGTTGCGGGTTCCCATGCTGTCAGAAGAGCTCGTTGCCTTGAAAGAACACCCCGCCATCAGAACGGACAGGCCCGTCATGACGCTCACCAGCAGCGCTGTCACCGTCGGATTCATTAGGGCTTCCAGAGGGGCGTGGAGGGACAGGTTGAGAGAGTCGCCTCGTCCGCCCCGAGACTCACCCACCACGTGGCGATCGCGACGTCATCGGCTTGCGGGAAGGGACGTAAGTTCTCCCAGTCGAAGCTGCTCTCATGTGTCACGACAAGGCTCAGCTGGTAGCAACCGGGGAGATACCTCTGGTATTCCCAGGTCACCCGCATCTCGCGCTGGCCGTCTGCGAACGTCGCAGGATCCAGCAGTCTGAAGTTGCTGGCCCTAGTCTCGTTCTGCTCTCCATATGAAGCTATCAGCGCCCCGACCAGACGCTCCCCCGCATCCTCCGACTGTACAGGAACGGCGAACGCCTGGACGGCTGGATCACCGTACTCAGGAATAGTAACAATGGCAGTTATCGGGGGGACGGCCTGGACCGTGAACAGCATCGGTGGGGTCTGTTGTGACTCCTGGTGCTCGGTCGGTGGGGCAACGATGCAGCCGGGCGCGCCGGACGACATGCACATGGCGACGAAGAGAAGCCAACTGCATGCCAACCGGCGGAAACGTCGAATTGCGCAGCGCGCGCGTGGGGTCCCTGACAGGGTTGTCACACCACCGCTCTCTGCAGCAACTGTCACCATGAATGAGCTCAACGCAGTGGCCTTCCCCAAGTCGACTCAGGAGCCGCAATCGGTAGCCGTCGCTGCCAACGGATTTCCGCGTACTCCGAACTCGTTGCCAATCGAAGCAGATCGAGCGCCGCTGCTGAGCGCTCACAGTACCGAAGCGCCCAAGAGCCCGCCATCGCGCCGGAAGTAAGTCTGACAGCCTCCTCAGTCGCACAACGCCGGAGTGCGTCTCGGAAATCTCCCGTGTAGAGAAGCCCCGCCCGACGACAGGCCCGACGACCAGATTTGACGGCTGCCTCGAGGCTCAGCGACTCCCCGCTCCCGCAGAGCTCTCGAAGACGACGCTGTGATCGTCCCGGCAGGAGCTGCCAAAACAGCTCAGCCAGATGCGGAGCACCATCCATGGACGTCGACCGGTCACCGTGACTCCCAAAAGCCATGGTTAGGGCCACGAGTAGCCGCCGAAGCTCATCCCCGGCCATGCCGAATGCGAGCGCGTTCTGCGGCATGGCCGCAGCCACATGATACGCCAGCGACCAGTCGAGGGTCACCGAATCCTCGGGAGGCTCCCCGGATATCACGAGAGCGGGGGGGCTGACAAGAGCCACCGTTACGGAAAACCCTCCCGGACCACGACGCTGGAAAGCCTTCGTCCGAGCCTGCCCGAACCACCGGGTCGCGGCACTCACCGCTGTGGCGAGGGGCGTCCCTGCGCCGCCAATCCTTTCGACGCCGGTAACCCCGTACTTCGAGAGCTCCTGCCGATACGCTTGGTCGCAGCCCTCGACGACCAACCCCAGAACCTCGGAAACCGGTGCTGCATCCCGTAGGAGCAAGGCCTGCACTGCCGTCGCCCCCTCCTGCTGGTCCAAACGCGCGGGCGGCGAGCTCACGCATTCGGCACACGAGAATACCTCGACCACGTGCTGCACCGCCGAGGCGAGCGCCACGTTGCGATCGGCAAGCGCCGCCGCCACCAAGCGCTGGAGCGAAGCAACATCGGTTGGCCTGAGAATCGACAGCATGCGACAGACGTCCAATCGATCGTGACAGCGATCCTCCCGCCGCTCGAGTAGCGCCTCGAGACGCTCCCCCGCGGCAATGTCTCCGTCCCGCAAAGCCTCGAGCAGCCGTTCCTCCTCCGCGGAGGCCACAGCGAGCGCGGCGGCAATCCGAAGACGCGCGGGCTGTTGGGTGGAGGGCGGCTCCAGATCTCCCGGAAGCACGGCATCCTCCTCAAGCGCCTGCTCTCCGGGCTGGTTCCGCGTCGCGTCCAGCAACTCACGCGACGCGAGAATGCGCACGGTTTTTTCGCTTACTGGTGCGTCCCTCGCCAAAACCGGTGGAAGCAGCGCGTCTTCATCGTCCTCCGCATCGCTACGATGCGGCAGAGCGGCGCTGCGTTCGGGCGTAGCATCCGTGACGGACGGAGCAGTCGCCTCACCCTCAATGACCGATTCGGCCGACAGAACGGTCGACGCCGCCGATTCCTCAGTAGACACTGGCATTTCGTCGCCGACGAGTGTCGGACGCTCCGATTCGGAAAGCTCCGCGGGTTCGGTTCCAGCGTCGAAGCCGCTCTCCGAAAGGACAAGCGCACCGGTCCCCTTCGCTACGCCCGGTGCAGCTGAATCGACGTCCGAACTCGTCACCGCGCAATCAGCCCCCGCAGCGGGCGTTCCTGCTCCGGCTTGCAGAGCCGCTCGAGCCTCTTGAAGACGAAGCGCCAGCCGATCGGCGGCAGCACGGCATCCAGGCTCGTGGCGAGCCCGCTCCAAGTACCCCCCCCCTCTGACGACCTCGCCAAGTTCGATGCACGTCTCGGCCGCGCGGAGCGCAACTTCTCCAGGGGAACGAACGCCACGCAGTTCGCCGGTGAGAGCCGCGTCGAACAGACCCAGCGCCTGAGCAGGGTCCTGTCCTTCTGCCAGCCGCTCGGCGAGCCCCACCGCCACCAGGGGTCGAGGTCCGCACTCTGAATGCGCCCGCAGTAGCTCTCGTAGCCCAGCTCCCCGCCCTGCAACAACATCGAGTGCCTCAGCCAGAAGGAACCCCCGGAGCTCCACCTGCTCGG
This sequence comes from uncultured Polyangiaceae bacterium, assembly GCA_964424695.1. Classification (GTDB taxonomy): domain Bacteria; phylum Myxococcota_A; class Polyangia; order Polyangiales; family Polyangiaceae; genus JAEWRL01. Next base: position 33,638 of record CAYRKE010000033.1, on the reverse strand, counting down.
GCGCGAGACGACCTCGCGTGCCCCGGAGCTGCGAGACTGTTGTGGCGGCGTGTTCCATGGTGCCGGGTCCGCGCTGCAGGTATTCCAGCCAACGGGCCAGCAGCTGCGGCTCAGGCTCCGACGGAGCGAGAGCGGCAGCGCGCTGACCGAGTCGCAGCGCGTCGTCAGGACGCGCCGATGCCAGCATCCCATACGCGGCCTCAAGCAACAACGCGGCCCGCTCCTCGGGGGTTCCGGTCGAAGCCTCGGCGAGTGGCTCCAGTGCCTCGGCAAGAGCCAACCCGTCCCCAAGTGCACGAGCAATCGAAACTCGAAGCTCGTTGCGAACCTCCTCTGGGAGATGCACGGAGCTTGCGTGATCGAGCGCCGCGGCGGCCTCCTTCGGACGCCTGCACTCGAGGTAGTTGCGAGCGGCTCGCGCTCGAAGCCGCGCTGCGTCCGCAGCGGTCGGAGCCAGCTGACTCGCTTGTTCCCAGCGCTCCGCCGCCGAAGCGTGCTCCCCAAGCCGCTCCTCGATATCCGCCAGAACTCGCAGCACGCTAGGATGGTCGCCGTCCTCCGCAAGAAGCTTACTCAACAGTTGCCGCGCATCCTCCGAACGGCCCATGTGTTGGTCCAAGACCGCAGCGTGATGGATGCTAAGACGCCTCTTTTCGTCTCCGTCTACCAAGGGCAAGCGACTAGCCAATAACCTCTCAACTTCGGGCCAGTCGCACCGGCGTTCGGCATCGCGCTGAAGTGCCGCTAGTGCGTTCAGATCCTTGGTGTTGGCTTCGGCCACTTCACGCCAGAAGCCTACACTCCTGTCAACGTTGCCGTGTCGCTCCAAGTGCTCGGCGAGCTGAGCCGTTAGTTCCCACCGACGACTCCCTTGGCAGCGCTCGCGCAACCACTCGAGCATCATGCGCTCGGCGTCGTCATCTCCCTCGAGCCTGGCGACAACGAGTCCCTCTTCGCCGACAGCAACATCTACCTCTGCAGCGCAAACCGCTTTGCTCAGCACCTCGAGCGCCCCGCGGCGGTCGTCTTGCTCGAGCGCAAGCGCCGCGAAGTCGAGCGCCCACCTCGACCGCTCCGCCGCATCGAGTTCGTCCACTGCGAGCCACCCACGGATCGCTTCGCGGAGTCGCGCTCCCTCGCCTCGGGCCTTCAACCTTTGAGCGATCTCCTGACGCGCTCGCGCACGCGAATCGACGTCGGCGCTCGTTGCCGCGCGTTCGAGGTAGAACAGGGATTCGAGCTCAGCCCCTCTCTTGTCAGCCAGCTCCACCATGGTCCAGACCACGCCAGGATCCCGAGAGCCCCCCGCAGCGATCCACGCGCTTTCCACGAGTTCTTTGTCCCCCGCCGCAAACGCAGCCGACAAAGCCGCACTGCAATCCTCGAGATTCACCGGGTCAAGATGGCACAGTCTGATCAGAAGCGACGCACGAAGGTGATCGTTGCCAAGGCTCGACGCCACAGCGAGGCCGAGGCTGAGCGCTGGTTCGCCCAGATTGAGTTCGGATCCCGATAGCAGCCGCTGCGCGAACTCGATTGCTCGATTCGGCTCGGACATCAGGGACGGAAGCTCCGCGACGACGGTTGCGAACTCGTCGATGCTGCCGTCGGCGTCAATGGCCCTGCCGCACGCTTGCCACGCCAGCTGCGGGTCGCGCAGTTGCGAGAGGGCGAGACTTGAGAAACGAAGAGCCAGACGAGCCCCCGCCGGACCCTCGAGCCCGGCCAGAACGGACTCGGCAACCTCGCGCACGCGGGCTCGAAGCCCCTCCTTGAGCACGTCGGATGCCACCGCCAGCTGATTCGCGAGCATGTCCACCGTGTCAGCGTCGGGGTCTCGCTGCAACGCGACCAGCACGAGCCTAATCGAAGACTCGACGTCAGCCCCGGGAAGACGTGCCGCCCTGAGAAGCCAGTTCTTTCTGGCGGCAGCAGTGGTCGCCTTCTCGGCAAGACTGCGGAGCGCAAGGCTGGCCCGCTCCGCGTTCCCGGAATCGGCGCAGACGCGTTCGAACAGCGCCAACGTGACGCCTTCTGCGGGTACGGCTTCAAGAGCGCGCTGCGCAAGCGGCAGGGAGAAGAGCAGCTCTCCTCGCTGCTCGAAGTAACGCGCCCCGCGGTAGCTTGCCGCGCGCTCGCCGTACCGGCCCAGCGCAACGTCTGCAAGGTTCCCGTAGACTGCAGCCAGAAGGCGGTACTGCTCAACGCCGTCCGCACAACGTTCTGCAAGCGCCAAGAGCTCAGAAGCCGACGGGTCCAGCCCGATTGTGCGAACTGCAGCGTCAAAAGCATCTGGCCGCATCCCCGCCCTATAGGCGACATCAGCCACGACTGCCCAGATGCGTGCTTGGTCCTGGGCATTGGACTCGTGGGCAGCGAGCCCGCGAAGCCGCGTGAGGGCCGCCGCATGGCCCTCGAACTCGACGAGATCACTCGCAAGTCTACCTAGTCCCTGCCCTGGAGAGAGCGCGGCCGCGTTCTGCCATGCGTCCACCGCTCCCTGGGGATCTTGAGCTAGGTCCCAGAGCAGCGCACCGAGCTGGCGCCACGTGTCCGCTGCAAGGGACGCATTCCCCTGACGCTCGAGGCATCCGGCGCGGGCCCTGGTCTGCCACAGGATCCCATCCGACGTGGTCGCTTCTCCCAGGGCATCGATCTCGGCAAGTATGTCTGAAGGGGGACCACCAAGCTCTTCGGCTTCGCAGAGCACCCAAGCGGCACCCTCGCGGTCCCCCGCAAGTCGCCGACGGCGAGCCAACTGGACCAACCCCTCGGGGCTCCGAAGTGCGGAGTCCGCTAGGGTCCGTTCGATCGTCGCAATGGCAAGCCCCGACGCCCCTCCGGTATCAGCGATCTCGAGAAGGGCGCGGCTCACCGACTCGTTCTGAGGGCCAAGGGCGTCCAGCACCTGCCATCCGGCCTGTGTGGCGCGTTCGGGATCGACCTTGAGCAGCTGCTGAATCACACGAACAACAGGAACCGCAAGGCGCTCCACCGCAAGGGGCTGGGAAAGAATCTGAGTAACCACCTCCGCGATACGCTCCGCGCTCTCGACGGCGGACACACAGCGAACCAGCTGCTCGATCGCGTTTGCGTCTCCCGCTCGAACCGCCAACCACCGCTGTGCCCAGATGAGAGACAGCAGGGGCTGCCCGAGCCCGAAATAGATGCGCGAGAGACGCCCGCAGACGTCGGCGCGAGCAACAACGACCTGCACCGCGCGTTCGAGCGCACGAGCGTCGTCGGCTCCTCGTTCACCCGTCGCAAGACTACAGAGAACGGTCGCAGCCCGGGCCGACCCTGGATCGAGCGCCAAGGCCGCCTCGGCGAGTCCCCTTGCCCGATCGGGTTCCAGAGGCGCCAGATTCTCGGCAAGACAGGCGGTCACGGTGGCGCGAGCCGGCAGCGGCAGCGCGCTCGCAGCGAGCTCGAGCGCTGCGTTTCGTCCTTCGCGATCCTGGCTGAGCAGCGCCCCGAACACGGCTTCCACGAACACCTGTCGGGATGCTTCCGGTCGCTCACCCGGCGCCGTGCGCAGCAGGGCAAGGGCCTCGCCCGGAGCAGTTCGAACGAGACACCTCACTCGGGAGTTCCGAATGGCTGACTCGGAGTCCGCGTCAGTGGGATTGACGCGGGCGAGCATGTCCGACAGCTCGCGTTCCCGACCCCGCCGAAGGAGTAGCCGCTCGAGACATACGAGATACCGGGCATTCCCTGGATCCCCTTCAAGACGGTCCGCCAGGGACTGTGCCAGTACCTGTTCGCGTTCGGGCAGCAGCGGAGTCAGACGGAGTGCCTGCTCGACCCCCTCACCACGCTCGGCCTCGTCCAGTGCTCGACTGACCCAATCGGGACGCCGAGCGATCGACCGTGCCGCCTTCTCGAGCGCACGGTGCCACCCCGAAGGAATCTCGTCGATCCGTCCGACGGCCCACAACAGAACCTCAGGCTCGACGAGACCCGCGTGGGTCAGCCGTACAATCTCCTCGACGATCGCGACGACGCGATCGGCACACCAGGATTCGTCCCGCCGGAGCTCGAGAAGGCAGAGCGCGTCAACGAGCAGACCGGGGTCATCCTCTGTCCAGGCCAGCGAACGACGCAGAAACGATTGATCGGACCGCGGCTGCGCAATCGCCCTCGCGAGGAGCCAGCGAGCTCTCACCGGCTCCACGTCGGAGATCTGCTGAGCCAGTTGCCAAGCGGCCCGAGGTTCGTCGTCCAGTGCGCAGAAAACCTCCAGCCGTGCAAGCAGCCAGGCCTCGTGCCCAAGGTGACCGAGCACCTCGTCGAAACTCATCTCTTCGCCGAAGCGAGGCTGGCCACTCAGCGCTCGCTCGAGACCGTCCCAATCGAGACGACACTCAAGTTGCGCGTCGAGTGCGGCCCCCAGCGCCGAAGCGGAATCACCCCGGATCAAAGCCTCGTGAACGCGGGCCCGGTGCAGCTCTGTCCGGCGGGCTTCACGATCGGCGCGCCGGCGAGCAACCTCGTCCGCCGCCCCGAGGCGGCCGCGCCAGACAAGCGTCTCGATGACGGCGTCCGCCGCTGCCAAGCTCGTCGTGCTAAGCTCCAAGGCGCGGAGCTGATCCTCGAACGCAGCCGTTCGCTCCCCTCGGCTCGCACGACGCTCTGCGGCCAGCACGAACGCCTGGCTCGATTGCTCCGGGTCTAGCTCCTCGGGCGCGGATGGCCCAAGCGCACCCAGCATTTCGAGGGGAGCCGGTTCGCCGGCTGCTGCCTCTGCCGTCGCCAAGAGCGCCGCGGCGGCCTCTCGCGCGCGCCCGGCCCGCGCCAACGCCAAACCGCTCCGCATGCCGAACTCCAGAGCTCTGTCGGGCCGAGACTCCACCATCCCTCGAAGCATGCCCCCAGCCAGGGAATGCCTACCGAGCAGAACGAGCCATTGGGCGAGCTGCTCGTCGAGTCCAGGAACGCCACCGAGCATGGCGGCGCGACGCGCTAGTTGAACGGCGCGGCCCAGTGCCCTCCCTCGGTGGAAGAATGCACACGCAAGCCTCCAGCTGAGCGGCCCCTCTCGTTCGTCGCCGGCCTCTCGGGCCCTCGTCAGCTCCGCCTCAGTGCTCGCAATCTCTGCGCGCTCGCCGGAACGGCGTGCAACGGGCGGCTCTCGATGGTCCGGTAGGTCCAGAACGGCATGACCATCCAGGGCTCGTCCGGCAGGCTCTGAGGCAACGCCTGCACCACTGCCTGGTCGAAGCGTCTGGGTTGTCGTACCGCTTTGTGACGGAGCCATGGCGTCGGTAGTTGCTCGGGAAGTTGAGATTATCCTGAAACGGGGGCTTGTCGCGGGGCTGTTCCACGTTCTAGCCTCTCTTTACTCGCGCGGCGCCCGTCCGGTGAGGAGGCAGAGATGGCAAAGAATCATCTATCGGTCGATTTTCTTCGGATTCCTGCAGCTTCGCTGGCGTTCGCGTTTGCCAGCGGCTCCGTTCTTCCACTTGCCGTAGCCCAACAGGCCGCGGCTCCGGCCCCAGCCAAGGTCTCGGGACCCACGGCTCCAAGCCCGACCCCGGCTCCAGCGCCTGCACCAGCCCCGGCGGCTCCGACAACCACCCAGCCCACCGGCGCGGGCCAACCCGCTGCGGCGCCGAGCGCGGCTGCGTCGGGTAGCAGCGCTGCGGCCCCCGCGCCTCAACCTGACGCGAAGACCAAGAAGCAGGCAAAGAATGCCTACTCCGCTGGCGAAGCCGCGTTCAAGAAGGGGAAGTTCGAGGATGCGGCAGCCTCCTTCAAGTTGGCCGACGAGCTGATCCCCTCGCCTCAAGCGAAGTACTGGATCGCCAAGACCGCCGACGCAAAGTCGCCAGATCTTACCGCCCTCGCAGCCTACGAGGCCTTCTTGAGCAGCCCTGATGCGGCAGCGGCTGGCGAGGACAAGGTGGGGGAAGCGACCCAACGCGTCCAGCAGTTGAAGGCGGCTTTGTACGGAAAGCTCACCTTGACCCTTGAGCCGGCAAATGCGACCTTGATCGTCGACGGCGTGACCCAACCGGCCGCGCCTTCGTACGAACTCCTGCTCCCGGCCGGGCCGCATACCCTGAGAGTGGAAGCGGCTGGGTTCGTTGCCCAGGATCTCCAAGTCCAGTTCGCCAGTGGTCAGGCGCAAGCGCAATCGGTCGCGCTCATGGCCGAAGCTCCGCCGCCGCCCCCTCCTCCCCCTCCCGCGGCAGCGCCACCCGCTCCCCCGCCTCCGGCTCCGGTCGCTTCGCCACCGCCTCAGGAACGTAGCCTCGTGCCGGCGTACGTCACCCTCGGCATCGCGGCGGTCGGTGCGGGCGTCGGAACGTACTTTGGTATCCAAGCGCTCAGCACGAAGAGCGATTTCGACGACCACCCCTCCACCGACAAAGCCAACGATGTTGAGCGGAATGCTCTGATCGCCGATATGGCGTTCGGTGTGGCGGTGACACTCGGCATCACGGGCGTCGTTCTGCTGACCGCACCAACCGAAGAGGAGGCAGCCCCGAAAACCGCCAAGGCGGAACCGGCAAAGCTCCAGCTAGCGCCCTATATGTCTTACAAAGGCGGCGGAGCTGCGGCCCGCCTCACGTTCTAGCTCGACACACGGGCATCACCCAGCACGCACCCGCTTCGAGTCACGCGCCGCGCCGGGAATCCCAGTGCGGCGCGTTTCGTTATCCTGCTCTCCGGTGCGGGGGAGGCTCCTGCTGTACAGGCGTGTTCACCCTCCCCAGACAGCCTCCGCTCGGGGCAGCCCCGAGCGGACTGTGAAGCGAATACCGGAACGGCGAGTCGCGTGCCTGCGTAAACAGTAGACGACTGCCCCAACTCCCTGAGCGGCCCCCACCCGGGTATTGCTCGAGTGGGTCCCCAGCGCCGCAGCCCCCGCGCGCGGGGGGGGTGGACCACAGCCCGCCTCCACGCAGGGCGCGCACGGATACGCTACTTGAAGTGCTTGTTGATTGCGTCGACGACCTGACCCAGGTTGGGGGGCAGCATCACCGGATCGTTGCTCTGACGACTGCTGACGCCCTGAATGCGACGTTCGTGGTATCCCACCTTGAACTCGGTGAACTTGAGACCGTTGGCCGTTGAAACGCACACCACTCGGTCGTGGTCCCCAATCACGCCGCGACCTCGCAACTTCTCGAGAACCGCGAGGGCAACGGCCGTGTGGGGGCAGGTATACATGCCGGTTCGGTCCGCCCGGGCCGCAGATTCACAAAGCTCCTCTTCGCTCGCCTGCTCGACAATTCCGTTCATCGCTTCGAGCGCGCGAATTGCGCGGGGCGCGCTCACGGGGTTACCAATCTGGATTGCGGTCGCTTGAGTCGGCTGAGCCTGAATGGCGGCGACTTCGCGTTTGCCAGCGGACCACGCACGGTACAGCGGATTCGCGTTCTCCGCCTGGGCAACCACGAGCCTTGGAAAGCGATCGACGACCCCCAACTCCCGCATCATCTTGAACCCCGCATAGAGCGCGGACGCGTTCCCCAGATTTCCGCTGGGCAGGACGATCCAGTCGGGCACCTCCCACCCGAACTGCTGCACGATCTCGATTCCGACGGTCTTCTGCCCCTCGATGCGAAGCGGATTCATCGAGTTGGCAAGGTAGATGAGACCGGACTCCGCCAGCTGCTTGATGATAGCCATGCAGCCGTCAAAGTCGGTGTCCAGACCTAGCACCAGAGCGCCATGGGCGAGCGGTTGAACGAGCTGGGCAGTGGAGATCTTGCCTCGAGGCAAGAGGACGACCACAGGCAGCCCAGCAGCCGCGCCGTAGGCGGCCAGCGACGCGCTGGTGTCACCTGTCGACGCGCAGGCAACGGCCTTCACCTTGAGGCCGTCCATGATCGCCTTGCGCACGACGCTGACCAACACGGTCATTCCAAGGTCTTTGAATGAGCCGCTGTGGCTGTTACCGCAGTGCTTCACCCAGACGTCGCTCATCCCAAGCTGTCTGCCATACCGCTCCGCCCAGAATAGGTTGGTTCCCCCCTCGTAGGTGCTGACCACGATATCGTCGGGAATCATCGGCATGACCCACTCGCGCTTGCCCCACACGCCTGATCCGTAGGGCCAGGTGTTCACCCGGTAGCGATCGTCGAAGAGTCGCATCCATGCCGCGCCGCTTCGGTTGCGCAAAGCCTCCAAGTCGTGAACGACTTCCAGCAACCCCCCACACCGCGGACACCGGTAGATCGCCTGCGTGACGGGCCAAGAACCTTCGCACCCAGAGAAACACCTGAACTCAGCCGAGTAGCTCACGGGCGCCACTATATCGCCCAGCCACCATCAGTCGAGCCGGATCGGCTGCGCCCGACGCTTCGGCCGGCGAGACCGCCACCTCCCCCGACGCAGGGTCAGAAGCGGGAGGAAACTCCCGACGAGGGCGCCGAGCGGTGCTAGCTAGGACCCTCCTCGACTCGATCGGGTATACCGATGACCAAATGCTGGGCACTCCATCTTCGGTCTCCGAAGGCTGATCCGCTGAGACCCGTTGCCGGGCTTCCCATCGTCCTGCGGCTCGCGCTCGATGCGCAGGCGGCCGGGGCGTCTCGCATCGTCCTGGGTTCGGGGCTCGAGACAAGCCGCGCCGCTCTGGGAGACGCTCGGCTTCGCCTCCCGGTGGTCGAGCAGCCAGATCCCGGGGAGGCACTCGTCGAGGTGGAGGCGCACCTCGTCGTTCATAGGGAGGTTCTGCGTCGCCACGCCGCTCTGGCCATCGCGGCACCAGGAGGAGCGTCCGGGGTGTCGCCTTCGGATTCGGCGCCCGCTCCGTTTGGGTTTTCTCCCATTGAGGTCTGCGACCAGCATTCAGCTCGACGCGCCGAGCGAGCGTTGTTCCGTTCGCTGCGCAAGCCCGCGGACGGATGGACCTCTCGCTGGCTGAATCGGTACATTTCGCTGTCAATCTCGCGCTGGCTGGTGCACACCCCGCTCAGCCCCAACCAAGTCTCTGTCGGCATCCTGGCTTTCGGTGTCGCCAGCGCTGCCCTAGCATCCAGGGGGGACTACGTCTCTCTCGTTGCAGCGGCAGCTTGCCTCCAGGCCCAGAGTGTCCTGGACGGATGCGACGGCGAGCTCAGCCGGGTCACGCACCGAGGCTCGCTGCTCGGCGAGTGGCTGGACACTATCGGAGACGATATCTCGAACTATGGATTCTTCGCCGGCGCGGCCTGGGGGCTCTTTCAGTCGACGGGCGTACTCCCGTATCTGATTGCGGGAGCCGTCATCGTCGTCGCAGGCGCAATCACGAGCGGGCTCGAATACCGATACTTGTGGCAGATCGGATCGGGGGATCTCCTCAAGTACCCCCTGAGTGCCCAGACTTCGAATGCCACTGGCTTGCTTGGTGCGCTCCAACCGCTCTTCAAGCGCGACACATTCGTGTTCATCACATTTCTGGCCGCGCTAGGTGGGTTGGTGGGGCCGATGCTCCTCGTCTTCTCACTTGGCGCAGTCGGCATACTGGCCAACGTCCTTGCCACTGAACGACGTCTCGCCCGCAACAGTCGGACCGCTTCCGCACCGAAAGCGTGAAGCGCCGGCTAGTTCGTGATATCCGTCGGGGATGGATCGCTCGCGCCGCGCCGCTCGATTTGTCGTTCGTGCGGCGATGATCGCGGCAACGGCGTGCTCGCGCGAGGAGTCGCTCGACCAAGCGCCCCCAGCGAGAACAGCCCCCTGGGTCGCGAACGAGGGGCCATCCCCGAAGCCGGCGCAAGAGCTGGCTCACTACCAATTGCTCCCCGAAGGGGAGGTCGCATTCGAGATTCCCCGTCGCCCAATCCCGATCCGGGGACGATTCCGAAATTTCGAGGGAAAGCTTATAGTAGACCAAGGGGATCTCGCGCGAAGCAGAGCCACCGTGCGCTTGGATCTCTCGAGCGTGGAGGTCGAGCCAACCGACGCACCGACTGGTAGCACCGCACGCCTACTCGAGTCGCTCGGCTTGGGCACCAACATCTCAGAGCCAGCGTCGGAACAAGTGCGCTGGGCACGCGTGGAGGTGACCGAGCTCCGCGATCTCAGCTCTCGATCCGTATCGTTCAGTTCTGAGTTCTTGAAGGAGAGCTCGCCTCGCACTGCGATCGCGCAGGGCGACGCCGGACACTCGATGCCCCACGTCGTACGAACCGTAACCGGGCAAGCGGTGACCAGCCTCGACTTGAACATGCGCCGCACCCAGGCGCCGGTCAGCCTGCGGGCTGTCTTCGAGTTCCCTGGGCTACGTCGGCAATCGGGAAGCAGGGCAACTGCTCTGGAAATTGCCACCGTCGCGCCGATGGTGGTCTCCCTCGAAGCGCACGGACTCCGCCCCACCGGAGCCATTCAAACCCGAAGAACCTCGGCGAGAATCGCCAAGGTCTCCTTCGTACTGCGCGCTCAGCTGGTCGAGCCCTAGAACACGCGGCTGTGCAACAGGTGAACCGAGCTGGACGAGACCACGCAGTGGAGAGTGCATGGGTGGTAGACGGCGGTGGGTGAAGTCCAGCAGGCGCCGCAAGCAGCGACCGACCCACAACCAAAGCACCGCCCGAAGAGCGGAACACGGTCTTTCTCGAGCGGAGCCGCCCCCCGGCATCCAGGCCAAATCGGCTCCGCGCCTGGGCGGAGTTGGCGAACTCGTCGGTGCTCGAGTCCAGTCGCGGGCCTGCGCAAGGCGGAGCCGCAACACGATCCACGTGAACAAACGCCGAAGCGCTGCCCGAGGGCAGCGCTTCGACTCGGGCTTCTTGGCCCGGCGACACTGTCTTCGATCGGATCAGCCAGCCGTAGCCGGGGCGGCTGCGGGCTGCTGCGACTGGAAATCGAAGTAGAACGTCGCCTGACCTTCGCGCTCATCCGCTGGGGTGAGCTGAAGGCCTTCCACTGCCTGCACCACGCACTGCGCCAGGCCTTCCGGCGCAGTTGTCTGCGCTGGATCGACCTGCGTATTGCTGATGGTGCCGGTTTCGGGTTGAACGCTGAACTTGATCGCGACGCGACCGTTCAGGTCCTGCTTGCTCTTGAGGGCCTCGGTGTAGCACGTCTCAATAGCGGGCCTGTTGCCTTCGATTAGCTCACGAGTCGCCTCGCGATACTGCTCGGGGCTGCGTGCGTGGAAGCTGCAACCGACGGCGCCAAAGGTAAAGGCTACCAGACCGAGCTTCGTCAATGACTTTGTCATCGCCATTACTCCTGCGAAGTCAAATTGGGATTCGCGATTGACTGGTGTAGCCCTACTTGGCTGCGCCAGCCGCAGGCTTCTTGTCGGCGCCCGCGGTGGTGGACTGTTGGACAACGGTCTCGGTGACCTTGCCCGTCTTGGGGTCGGTCTCGACCCTCTTCATCTGAGTATCCTGCTCGACGATATTGAATTCGACGCGGCGATTCTTCTCTTTGCCTTCTTCCGTGTCGTTGGTGGCGATCGGCTTGGTCTCACCAAAGCCCTTCGCCACGACCTTGGTGTCCGGCACGCCCTGGGTGACCAGGTACGCACGCACGGACTTTGCTCGCTTGTCCGAGAGCTTCAGGTTGTAATCGTCGTTGCCATCCGAGCTAGCATGGCCCTCGACCTGAATCTTCTTGATCCGGGCCGTCTTCTTGATCACATCAGCCACCTCGTTCAGGAGGCTGTGAGATGCCGCGAGAATCTCAGCGGAGTTATACGCGAACTGAACCTTCTCGTGGATTTCGATCTTGTCTTCTTTCAGCTCGACGCGTGGCGGCGGCTCAGGTGCCGGCTCAGGCGCTGGCGGTGGAGGAGGTGGTGCTGGCAAGGTGCCATTCACCGCAACCGGCGTTTGGTCCTGAAACACCGTTACTCCGCCACAGCCAGCCAAGCCTACCGCCGACAACAGCACTGCTTGCGAGAGGGCGATGCCTCCCATCATGGGCTTGCGAGATGTCTTCATAGGTCAGCTCCCTCGTGGATCACTGCACAGGCCTAGGTTCCCCGTTCGGCACGCATCATCGCCAGATGCGCAGGAACGTCAAGAGCTGACGTGGTGAAGACTTGAGGTCGATGGCGTTATTTTTTTGATTTCACTTAAATCAGGTGTGCGTCTGGCCGTCGGAACGTCCTTGACGAAGGTCTGCCGTCCTTGGTCGAAAGCGGCAGTTGGGGTGGGATCGGCGAGAGGAAACGAGGCGGCTAACGTGTGGCTGGAGCGATCCCGGTGATCAGTAAGAGCCTAAAAAGACAATTACTTTCTGGCGGGCCCCCCCGCCGACCAACAATCAAGACTGGGTCGCTCTGGAACCACCGTCTGACGGCCCGTGAAGCAGGCTCAACGCCAGCCACCTCTCGAGCCCCCCGAAGTGCGCCCTCGCGTTGCAGGGTCTCGGTCGGGTGCCGTTCCACGGTCTGCCTCGAGCTGGATGATCCGTCCTCGCCCCTGCTCGCGGTTGCTGGGCGAGATCTCCGCCACGTCCGCGCCGCTCGTGATGTCCTGCACAGAGGCATCGCCACATCAGAGCCTCTTTCGTGGCCAGCGCGCGAGCAGCCTTCGCGGGTCACGCTGAGCTGGCCGAGCGAGAGCACCTCGTCGAACGCTGGCGCAACAATGGCTGGCCACGGTTCGGTCCGGAGGTTCTCGCCAGACCTCCCCCGAAACCCGGCTTGACGGGCGGACTGCTGGAGGTTTCTCTGCGGTAGGACTAGCCCTTTAGGGCTTCGGATGCCCTATTAGGAACACCTCAGTACTGTTCTGCCGAGTGCCGCTCGGCTTCATGACCCGGCAAGCGCCGAAGACTCGCCTTGTCTCGTCCCGAGCTGCCTCGAAGTCAGGCCCCATGAAGAGCTTGCCCACGAAGGATTTGTTGGGGGTCCCAAGTTCTGCAGCGATGCTGACGGCCTTCATGTAGAGCTCGAAGCTCAGCGCCTTGTCCCGAACCTTCGAACCTGACGTGCTGGGGGCCATATCGCTCAGAATCAGGTCATAGGGGGCATGCTCCGCAAACTCGGCAGAAAGATCGAAGGCGTCTCCCTGAAAGAACAGCACGTTCGGCAAGGACGGGATGCGCAATTCCTGCAGATCGACCGCCACGATCGACCCGCTCGGACCAACCCGCTTGGCCGCGTAGGATGTCCAGGATCCAGGAGCAGCCCCGAGGTCGAGCACGCGCAGACCAGGCCGCAGGAGCCGGCAACGCTCGTCGATCTCCTCAAGCTTGAACACGCTGCGCGCTGGATAACCCATCGCACGGGCGCGCCGTGTTCTCGGATCACCAAGATAGGGATTGCCGCGGCTCATCGTCACTCCACTCTAGCCCAGAGGCTCTTGCTCGGAATAGGGCCATCCCCCGCGCCGGGACAGTCGAGGGGAGAGTGGGGCTGCTCGAGCCCCGAAATGCGCCGCCCGGCCGCTGATGCGGCTTCTCCTATCCATTGAGCGAGTCGGGATACAGTCGTCTTCCGATGATTGGTGACCGCCAGCAGATGGCCACCGGGCTCGAGGAGAGACAGTGCGATCGCGGCGAGTGCGCAGTAGTCCTTTGCCACGGAGAATGTGGCCCCCCGCCCACTCGTGGAGAAGCTGGGAGGGTCGAGGACCACCCAGTGATAGCGCCGGCCGTGGCGGCGCGCGCCTTCGAGCCACCTGGTCGCGTCGGCTCTGAAGAACTCGTGCCGACCCGGATCGAGTTCATTCAGCTCAAAATTCCGCCGCCCCCAGGCCAAAGCGGGGGCAGCCAGGTCAACGCTGGTGGTGAGTGCCCCAGCCTTGGCCGCGGCGACACTAAACGAACACGTGTAGGCGAACAGGTTCAGCATCGTCTCCTGGGGTTTCACTCGACCAAAGAGGCGCTCCCTGTTCTCGCGTTGATCGACGAACAGACCGCAACTGAGCCCCTCAGCCAGCGCGACCGACAAACAGAGAGCCCCCTCGCGAACCACAAGCTCACTCGGAGCAGGATCCCCGAGTACCGGCACCGTCGGAGCGAGGCGGGCAACATCACACCGACGCAGGTCGGACCGCGCTCGGCGTTTGACGTAAACCCCCCGTGCTCCCAGCCCCACGAGTTGCTCGGCAAGCCACCGCTCCGAATCCTTTTCAAGCTCAGTCGACAGGGATAGGACCGCCCAGTCTCCGAACCGGTCCACAGTGATGCCGGGCAGCCCGTCGCCCTCGTCGTTCACCAGACGGTATGCGTCGCCGTTTTCGGCAAGCGGCTGCCGACGCCACGTGGCATCGAGAATCCGTTGCCCTAGAGCGGCGAGCTGCTCGCTCTCCGGACGCGACAGCAGTGGGACGAAGTCCGCCGGTATTGGCGCTCGAGGCAAGCGGGCATCGCGAAGATGGACGCGCTCCAGGTGGAGCATCAGCCGCCACGCCGGAAGCGCCGAATGCAGTGTATCTCCCAGAACCGGCACCCCCACGCGAGCCATCAACGAGCGGACCGCTTGAGCATCCGCTCGGTCCGAGACAATCCGGACCATTGCCGTCCCGCGCGCTCGCTCGACGACGGAAATCCCCAGCTCGTGGGCGGAGCGACGAAGCGCCCGACTGCGACCGAGATCGCCCTCGTCGACCAAGGCAAGGTATTCGAATACGGCTCGCCCGCGCTCGGCGTTCGCCCACACGGCTCTTGCGCGAGGGCTTCGCGGTACCACGACCAGCCCGCTCGTCGCGTCGTCGATGGGATGTGCGTCACCGGCAGCCCGATGCGGTGCCTCCCCCCCGAGTAGCTCGCACAAGGCAGACTCGAGTTTCTCGTCGACGCCTTGCCCCCGCGCCGTGAGTCGGATGGCCACCGGTTTGTTGACGACGACCCAGTCCTCGTTGTCGAGGAGCACGGCTTCCGGACGAAGCTTCACGAAGGCTGGCTCGAATGCCACGCGGTGGCCTCTCAGGCGGGAGTGGCGCCCCGACGCTCGCTCCACCACAAGACATCTCTCGGTCGGGCTGTCATCGCCCCCCAGCCTGGCGCGAACCCGCCCATTGTGCCACGCGGAGACGCTTCGCCCCCAGGGGCACGACACCATGCGACACGCAAAAAGGCCGGTCGCCTATTGGAACGACCAGCCTCTTCGCAGTCGCAAACCCTGAGACGGCGCACTGCCTAGGCAGCGCGACCGCCGCGACGCTTCACCGCACCGCGAACGGATACGAGTCCGTTCTTCGACCCGGGAACGCCGCCACGAATCAGAATCAGGTTCTGCTCCGGCATCAACTTGACGACACGCTGATTCAACACGCTGACCGTCGCATTGCCGCTCTGGCCAGGCATCTTCTTGCCCGGCAGAACGCGACCCGGCGTCATGTTCGTGCCGATCGCGCCGCCGTGACGCTTGTATTCGTGCGCCCCGTGAGACGAAACCGCGCCCTTCATGTTGTGCCGGCGCATGACGCCCGTGAAGCCCCGACCCAATGACGTAGCCTGCACGTCAACGATCTGACCTTCTTCGAAGATGTCCGCCAGAGCGAGCTCCTGACCCACTTCGTACTTCGCCACGTAGTCCGCGCTGCAGCGGAACTCTCTCAAGAAGCGGCGCGCGCTGACGCCCGCCTTCGAGAACTGCCCCGCCAGAGGCTTCGAGGTGTGCTTCGCCGTACGGTCGCCCAACCCGAGGATCAAGGCGTCGTAGCCGTCCTGCTCCTGGGTTCGCTTGCCGACGACGACGGGACGCGATTCCACGACCGTACAAGGCACCACAGTGCCGTCCTCGAGGAAGATCTGCGTCATCCCGAGCTTGCGCCCAATCACGCCGGGATACTGATTCATCGCGCTGCTCCTTAAGATTTCTGTCTCTGGCCTCACCGAAGCGGCTCTCCCAACGGGGGAGTCCGGCTCAGGGGGCTCGCGGACATAGCTCCGGAGTTCTCCACAGTCAAGCGACTAGCTCGGCCGACAGAACCTCGAACGCAACTCCGGCTGAGCGGTAGGCGCTACGGCTGGCCCAAAGGATCTGGTCCAGCTTGGCAAGCTGGGTCGGCCCGGCGCCCCAACCTCTGCCCCGTGAACCGTTCTTCGAGCTAGGGGCAGTCGACCAGGCCGCTGGATCGAGGCAAGCCCGAGCGTGTGCGCCGAACACGGCACATCGCCTTGAAGTCGGCCGTTGACGGGACCGGGATCGAGTGCATAATGCCGCACCTCAAAAACCCCGAGCGGAGTCCGTCATGTCGATGACCTGTCCCCAAATCCAGTCGTTGGAGCAAGCCGCGCTCCGTAGTGATCTGCCCGAGTTCCGCATCGGAGATACCGTGGCAGTGCATTATCGGATCGTGGAAGGCGATAAGACGCGCGTTCAGGTCTTCCGTGGCGTGGTGATTCAGCGTCACCGCGCTGGCGTCCGCAGTACGTTCACGGTCCGCAAGACGAGCTTTAGCGTCGGCGTCGAACGTATCTTCCTCCTTCATTCTCCTCGTATCGAGAGGATCGAGGTTGCATCGGAAGGCGTGGTGCGGCGCGCGCGACTCTTCTATCTCCGAAGTCGGCGTGGCAAGGCCGCCCGCGTTCGTGACGCGAAGGATCGCTAGACGCCACGCAGCGCGATCACGGTTCCCATCCGTGCTTTTCGTGACAGACCGCGAAGAGGGGCGCGGTCGAGCACGTTGTTCGTAACGGGGGGTTTCGGTGCGGTCGCTATGGCCGTCCGTTCGAATGCGGTTCCGCTTGCTTCGCTGCGAGCCGTTCTGCCTCGACGCCGGAGAGTTGAGCGTCCGGTTGGGGTGGCTGTCGAGTGATGGGCGGCAATTGGAACCACTCACAGGAGTGGCTCCCCTGGCGACTCGTGTGACGTCGGCGAGCGAGCGTGGCGCGTAGCTTCGGGCAGCCATTGGGTCCGTGACGGTGGAGTCGCCGGGCGGAGTCCGTGGCAGCTCGTAACGCGCCGACTCCGAGGAGTGCACGGTCTGAGAGTTGGGCCCGCTGGAGTGCGACCGTCGCGAAACGTGGTCGTCATCTGCACAGTCGCGCCAGCGAGGGGGCTCGCCGGATTCGAGGAGCAAGCCAGATCGACCCGCACCGTCGATCGTTGATAGCCTGAATGCGCTCGATCAGCGTCGCGCCAAGCGACCGAAGACAGCTGGCGCTTTGGGGGACCGACCCGAAGGGCCGAGCGGTACGCCACCGGTCGGTGGCGGGTGCACTGGCTCGAATCACCCGAGACCTTCGGCACCGACCTCACCCGACATCGGAGCATCCCAACGCACCGGCCTAGCGTCCGTCAGGCTCGCAGCGCTTCGGTGGGCGCAATCGCCCGAAGCCAATCCACAGGTGCGTCCCCCTACTCGCCCGCACTGTTCCCCGTTATGCTGGCCTCGCTCTCGCGACCCTCGCGTCGATTTGGCGGGAGCACCGCTCGGAGGTCGCATGATCCATTGCCCACGGTGCGGCTATCGGAACGATGCTGGTAGCCGATTCTGCGCGAACTGCGGTTCTGCCGTCACATCGCCAGCCGCTAGTTCCTACCCGTCGCAAGCCTTAGCTACCCCGCCCAGCCCAGGATGGGGAGGAACGCCGGGTTGGGGGCAGCCTGCTCCAGAGCTCCAGTACAGCTACCCGGGAGCGTCGCCCGTCGTCGCAGCCTCACCCGGATACCCCGAATCTCCGCTCCCCGCCGCTGGCCCTCCCATGCCGCCGCCGTGGGGCGCGACGCCATCGGGGAATCGACAGGACCCCGCGGCGTTCGATGTGACGGTGCGCCCCAACAGCGATGCGGGATTCGGACTCCCCTATGGTGGCGCGCCGCAGATCGTTCCCGCAGTCCCAGTTGGGCGTTCCGCCACGCCGGCCTACCCGCACCCGCGCATCTCGACGGAATCGGGCGCGAGCGGAGCCACCACAACGCGCGTTCTCGCCGGTTTTCTGGTGAGCTTCGACGGCAACCCGAGTGGCGTGTTCTGGCCGCTCCATCAGGGAGTCAACGAGATCGGCCGCCTCGAAGCGGCATCCGGCCTCCACGTCGAGATCGATCACCCCACGACCTCTTCCCATCACGCGCGGATCGTGGCCATGGCGCATCCCGGCCGCCTCATGCTCGAGGACCTCGGAAGCACGAACGGCACCTTCGTGAATGGGCAGCGGATCGATCCTGGCCAGAGAGTCGATCTCGCCGATGGCGACTCCATTCGATTTGGTGGATTCAACACGATCGCGAAACTCGTTACGGTATGAGCCAACAGGACCCCATGCGAACCCAACACGAGCCCTCTCCTGCTTCTCTCGGCCTCGGTCTGCTCGCCTGTCGGCGGATTCGGGTGGCACTTCTGACCCTCCTTGCACTGCTGCTTCCAGGCACAGCGTGGGCGGCACCGGAAGCCCATATCCTTCGCGTCGATCCTCGCACCGCACAGGAGCAGGGCAGCCCCGTGCTGACGACGCTGGTTGAGGTCATCCAGAGCAAGCGGATTAGTGAGGCGACGGCGCACTGCGCAGCACTCGGCTGGGAGAGCCAGCTCAACTGCGTGGGCGCCGCGATGGACAAGCCTTATGCGCTCTACACGCCCTTCCCGTTCCCCGAAGCCAATGCGGTATTCACGGTTCGGGTGGACGGAGCGGACATGCCCGCGAAGTTCGTCAGCAAGGCCAAGTGGGGCGATTCGTTGCAGCAGCCTGGAGTCGGCACGGCATGGCTGATCCTCATCGATGCTGACAGCCGGATGGGCAATGCCTTCGATGAGGCACGAACACTCGCGCAGCGGTTCGTCTCCAGCATGGGCCCCAATGACATCGTCAACCTGATGTTCTTCAATGATCGCCAGATCATCAAGGACTCACGTTGGCTCACTGCCGCCCAACGGGGCGAGGCAGAGGCTTTCGCGATGTCGGTCCCTTCCACATTTGCGTCGAAGGGTCGGAATCGGACTCTGCTCACCATCATCAAGAACGCGGTCACGGACAGCTTCAAGGCGCTCGGCAACGTCGGTCAGGGCAACGTCACGATTCCGCTCCACCAGGCCATGGTACTCCTCTCGAGTGGCTTTGGTGGCGCCGATCCTTCATCCACGGGCCCGGGAGCGTTGGAGCTGCAGCGCTACATGACCCAGGGGCGTATCCCTGAAGACAACACCGCGCTCCCCAAAGCCCCCGTCCCGGTGATCAGCGTTCTCTTCCCCCACAGTACCTGGGAAGAGTTTCGCCAGAACTCACTCGAGTTCATGCAGAATCTTCCCAATCCAGAGATTGGCGGGTTCTTCTCGGTGATGCGGGACGGGCAAGGTGGCCGCGCGGATGCAATCGTCAATGCTGTCCGAACCCGGTTCGCCGGGATGTACATCGCCAAGTGGCGAGTGTCGTGCATCTCCCCCACCGTCAACCAGAGTTTCCAGCTCGTCTTCAACAACGTTCAGCCGCCGATCGCCGGGGACAGCACCTTCAAGGACGTCCCCATGGGCATCGACCCCACGAAGTGGCCGCTCGACATCAACATGCAGCTCACCCAGGAGAGCGCTCGAAAGCAAGGCGGCGTGTACCCTGGCGGCACAGTCAAGGTGTACGGGGACTTCTGTTGGGGAGGGGACACCAAACGCGCCGAAGTCTACTTCCTACCCTCCGGCACCCAGACACCAGAGGCGCTGACCGGGCAAGATATCGAGAAGGCCAAGCAGACCCAACAACAGCTCATCGAAATGGGGATGAGGGGGAAAGCGATCGAAGCGACCGACACGTCTGTGGAATTCGAGGCGCCGGACAACGAGAAGATCCTCCAGGGTTCGGGCGAGCGCGCTGTCACCCGATTAGTCGTTTACGACAACACCGCGCGTCGGGCGAGCGGCGTGACCGCAGATAGCATCATCGAGCTAAAGGGAACCACAGCTCCCTTTCCGATCCTCTTCGTGCTCGGAGGTGCATTCGCCCTCATCGTCGTCATCCTTCTGCTCGTCGTCATCCTTCGCTCGGGTGGGAAGAAGAAGCATGCCGCGGCACCGCCGCCGGCTCCCGTCGTGGCAAGCGGCCCGGGCTTTGGCGCGCCTCCGTACGGCGCACCTCCCCAGCCCGGATACGGTGCCGTCCCCATGCCGCCCCAGCAGCCCAGCCAGAATCCTGAGTTCATGTACGGCAGCCCAGGCGCCGTCGTGGGCATGGCTCCGCCGCAGGGCGGCGGCCTTCCGCCCCCGGACCCCTACGGCAGCGGTGGTGCGGCACGGCAGGCAACCCTCCAGGGGGCAGCAGGAGTCTTCACCATCGTCCCGGGCGTCGAAATGAGGGCTGGCCGCGATGGCGCGCAGTGCGCAATCCTCCTCGGCGAGCCTCGAGTGTCGGCCCTGCATGCGACACTCAAGCTGGAAAATGGACAGCTGTGGTGTCGAGACGAAGGCAGCAACAACGGCTCTCAAATCAACGGCAACCGTCTGGCCGCTGGCGCGTGGGCACCCGTTCCCAACGGCTCGCTCCTGCGATTCGGCCCAGTCGAGTTCACGGTGCGGCTGGAGTAGCCATCGATGATTTGTACTCTCCGAGGGGTCACACTCGAATTCGCCGAGCTCAGTGACCCGGGCCGCGATCCCAACAAGCAGATCAACGAGGACTCCGCAGGCCACGGTGAGACGGCACTAGGATTCCTAGCAGTCGTCTGCGATGGGATGGGCGGTCACCTGGGTGGACAGGCAGCGAGTTCGACGGCTGTCGCCACCATCTTGGCCCACATATCGAGCCTCGGACCGGCCACGCCCCCCCACGACGCATTGCGCGACGCCATCGGACGAGCCGCCCGCGCCGTCTTCGACGTCGGTGGAGACGCGCCCATCGAGATGCGCCCTGGCTCGACTTGTGTGGCAACCGTCATCCACGATGGCGTCGCGGACATCGCGCATGTGGGCGACTCGCGGGTCTATCTCCTGAGGAGTAACGCGATCCGCAAGCTGACGCGCGACCATTCCATGGTCCAGCAGATGGTGGATGCGGGGGTCATCACCCCGGAACAGGCTGAAGGTCATCCTGATGCCAACCGAATCACGCGTGCCCTGGGGATGCTCCCAGACGTGGATGTCGAGCTGAGCGTTCCAGCGGTCCAGCTCGGCCCAGGCGATCTGCTGCTTCTGTGTTCCGATGGACTGAGCGACCTTCTCACAGACCAGGATACCGCTGCCGTAGTGCGCGAGTGGGTTGGTAGCGGCATCGCGGTGGTTTGTCAGCGCCTGGTCGAAATGGCCAACGCGCGGGGCGGCTACGACAACATCACAGTACAGGCAATACGCATTATCGAGTGCCGTTCCGCCATCAATCGAACCGTTGTCGAGGAGCCGCCGCCTTCGGCAGCCAGCTCCCCGATGGCGGTACCGGACCCACGCCGCTCAGCCGGTGGGGTCCCCAAGACCGCCGGTGCGAACACTGCGGAGCCGCTCTCGGCACACCACCCTCGGCCCGCCCCAACGCTGCTCGAGGAGCCCCCGCCGCATCAGGGTCCGCCCCTCTACGGCGCCAGTCCTCCGCATCGCTTCGTCGGAATGGATCCGCCCACTCGCCCTTCGCTATTCCCATCGACACGCCCCGATTCTCGCGTGCTGTTGCTGGTGGCACTGGCGATCGCCGTTCTGGTGATCCTTGGCGTCACCATATGGTGGGTGGTGGGTGACCACAAGTCAGCGGTTGGACGGTGGACCACAGAACCTCGGCTCCCCACCGAAGTCTCGGCGATGGCTCCGCACGCTGCGCACCTCGCCAGGACGTCGTCGCAGCGCCCCGAGCCATGTAGAGTCACGACACTGGCGGCGTTGAGTTTCGGGTCGGAGCGGACACCGCGGGAGACCAGTCGGCCCCCAATTGCCCGTTCTTCCGCATCCTCGCTCTTCAACTGAAAGGACCAAGATGATCCCCGGTTTTGGCAAGCAGAGCATTGCGATTGGCAGCGATGCCGGATGCGATATTCGCCTCGGAGGCCCCGGTGTCGCGGCGCAGCATGCGACCATCGTTCGCGAAGCCGACGGAACGCTCACGTTCGTCAACGGAACCCAAGGGCAGTCGATGAGCAACGGCCAGCCCATGGGCCCCGGCGAGCGCCGCACCTTCGACTTCCAGTCGCTCTTCGTCGTCGGGCAGGCAGCAGTGCCGAACGCTCACCCGGCAATCGGCCTGATGCTGCTCGACAGAGGCAATGCCCCGTCCCAAGCCGGGCAGCTCATATTTGGCCGAGATCCCAATCAGGTCCACATCGTGGTGCGCAACCCCGCAGTGTCGGCGGTCCACGCGGCCATCGGCCTGCAGCCCCCCAGTGTGACGGACCTCGGGTCATCCGGGGGCACCTGGCTCGGCCGAGTGCGTCTCGAGCCACGGCAGGCGTGTGCGATTGATGCCTACGCCGTAGTCGGCATTGGCCCAGTGCCGATCCCGCTGCAGCTAGTCATGCAACTGGCGCAAGCGCTCGGCAGCGGTGTTGCCCCAGCGTCGGTTCAACAGGCGTCGGCGGCGGGTACCGGCGGCGCCGCCCCTGTCCGACGCAAGCACAAGACAGTAATCGGGCAACTTCAACTCGGTGGGTCCGGGCAAGCGAGTCGTAAGACCATTGGACGTACACCCGACAACGACATCCAGATCTCCCACCCCCAAGTCTCGAGCAAGCACGCTGTCATTCATCGCCTCGGAGCCCAGCTCTTCCTCGAGGATTGCGGGAGCGCCAACGGTACCTATGTTCGGGGCCAGCGTATCGCGGCTGGACAGCGCGTGCCGGTTACGGCCGGAGAGAAGGTCTTCATCGGCCCCATGCCTCTGCTCCTCCAGGTGGAGGCAGAGGAGGTCGCGGTCGTCGTCGAGGACCAAGCGCAATGGGCGGGCCGACCGCTGTATGAGATCGAGGCCTGGGATCTCGGGATCCAGGTGCCAGATCGTGACAACCCCAAAGAGCTCAAGACCCTATTGGATCACGTGAGCTTCAAGGCCCTCCCCGGAGACCTCATCGCCCTGATGGGGCCGAGCGGTGCAGGCAAGACAACGCTACTACTGACTCTGAACGGGTACAACCCTCCAAGCTCGGGCCAAGTCCGCATCAACGGCCAGGATCTCTACTCGATCTACGATGCTCTCCGGGGATCCATCGGATACGTCCCCCAGGATGACATCGTGCACCCCGAACTGACGGTGTGGGAGGCGGTTCGGTACAGCGCGAAGTTCCGGTTGCCCCCGGACTACTCCGAGGAAGAAATCGATCGCCGCGTTCAGACGACTCTAGCCCAACTTGGTCTCGAGAGCGTCGCGCACCTTCAGATCGGCAAGCCCGAGAAGAAGATCCTGAGCGGCGGGCAACGCAAGCGCGTCAACATTGCCATGGAGCTCGTGACTGACCCGGTCATCATGTTCCTGGACGAGCCCACCAGCGGCCTTGCTGCTGACGACACGAGTGCCCTTGTCCAGCTGCTTGCCGAGCTCGCACGTCAGACCGGCAAGACCATCATCACGACCATCCATCAACCCGCCAAGGATGAGTTCGAGAAGTTCAACCTGGCCCTGATCATGGGTCCCGGCGGGATCCCCCTCTACTACGGCCCAACGAAGAAGGGCTACCGCTTCTTCGGCTCGTACCTCGAACGACTCGGTGAATCGAACACCGTGGACAATCCGCGCGACATGTTCGACATGCTCAACCGACGAGAACGTCCGATCTTCGATGCGATGAGGGCGCAGAATCCGGCAGTCCCGCGCTTCGCAGCGCGGCAGGAAGCCGCACGGCAGTGGCACGCCGAGTTCTTCAACCAACAGAACCCGATTTTCCAGGAGATGTACTCCGGGCGTCGCGCCGTCGGAACTGGCTCACACCAGCAAGGCGTGCCGCAGCGAGCGACCAACACCCAAGGACAGCTCGGGTTGCTCATGAGCCGCTATTTCAAAGTGAAGGCGAGAGACGTCGGAGGCACCGCCATCATGTTGCTCCAAGCGCCCATCATCGGCGTTCTGCTAGCGCTGGTGTTCGGCTGGCAGAAGGATGCGATTCCATACTGGTGCCTGGGCGCCCTTCAGGAGCTCGGAAAGCGGACCGGAGGTCTCGGCGAGAATGCCACTGACGCCTTGAACAGCATGCAGACGACACCGGACCACGCGGCTGCTGTCTTCTTCCTGGTGGTGGCCGCGGTGTGGTTCGGAACCAGCAACGCCGCGCGAGAGATCGTGAGCGAGCGTGCCATCTATCGTCGAGAGCGAATGGTCAACCTGAAGCTCTTCAACTACGTGTTGAGCAAGTTCGTCCTGCTTTCGACTTTGTGCACAATTCAATGCACCGTCCTTCTTGCGATCGTATTCTTCTCGCTGGGATTCGAAGGGGGGCCGCAGGCTTTCGTGTCAGAGCTCGGGGTGCTTACGGTGACCGCGGTCTGCTCGACGGCGACGGGTCTGCTCTTGAGCGCCCTCGTGCAAAGCAGCGAAGCTGCCATGTCGCTCACACCGATCGCCCTGATTCCTCAGATTGTCCTCGGTGGATTGATGGTGCCGATGACGACCAACCCCTTGCTGAAGTGGCCCATGTACCTCATGCCAGCCCGGTGGGGGTTTGAGGGCATGGTCACCCAGGAGCGAGTGGCGATCGCCGACGCCCCTGCCTGGCTGATCACAGTCGCCAAGCCAGATGTCACAAGCCCGGACAACTTCATCTCTGGCGGACGATTCGAGTGTGCGACCGCCCAACTAGCGAGTGACAGTTTCGGCGGCGCGTGGGGCTTCACGCACTATGAGTGGACCTGGCTCCCGCCGTCGGTCCTAGGCGCATTCACGGTGTTCACGTTGATCGCGGTGTTGATGCTGCTGAAACGAGGCGATTCGGTCTAGCCACGCACACCGCGCTGTCTGAACTGATGCCCCCCGCGGTATGCGTTCACGCCTTGCGCGGGAACCGGTGGGGATGTGACTTGCGCTGGGTGCCCTGAACCGGGACTCGCCGCGACCATCAAGGCGCGTCCAACGCTCAATCGGGGTTGCATCGCGGCGCGTCTTCACCACCATGAAGTATCCTGTGCGCCTGTTCACGACCCCTGCCCCGTTCGTGTCTCACCGAAGAAAAAAGAAAGAAATGGGGACTCACTCATTTAGCGAGAGGGATCATCGACCGTTTGTCAGAGAGGCATGAGACAACCCATGACACGTCCCCAAGAGCATTCAGGTCGCGGTTGGCAATGGCTCCTCGTGGTGGGAGTACTCGCGTTCGGCTGTGGCGGAGCGGATGATCGGCCCAACGGTTCGGCTATTGAGTCGGAAGAGGGTCCCGCAGGCAGTCCAACCACAGCGGACGATGACGCTGACGATGCTGATCAAGTGGATGTGCCGAGCCAAGACGATGGCTGCGAAAGCGGAACCGTGGAGGAGTGTCGCATCGAGATCGCCGAGGTGGCTGGCGTGAAGAATTGCGCAATCGGCCTCCGGCTCTGCGAAGATGGGAAATGGAGCGCTTGTTCGCGCGAAAGCGAGATCAATGCGAGACTGACGGAGGACGACCCTGAGTCCTAGTCCTCATCCAAGACATTGCTGAGCGCGCAGGCTCCTCTCCTCCTCCCCTCCGCGCTCCCAGACGAGCCGCCTCCTCCCTCGAGGCGGCTCGTCGCTTATTTGGTGGGACGTACCGCAGCCAGAAGCGACGGCGGGAATCACCGTCGAGCGCGGAGCCGCCCGGGTTATCGAGAACGTGGGGTGCCGGTCCCGAGCCGACTTGGGCTCAACCAACCAGACTCCACGGCGAATCGACCGAAAGGCCGCACTCAAGGATTGGCATCGCTCCTGCGAAGCCGCTCGACTCTATCTGGCAGGCCGAAGATCGGCCCGTGAATCCTCGAGCCAGAGTCGCCCGTCCTCGGCGACTCTGCCCCGCGGACCGAGACGCCACTCCACGGAATCCTCGGAGGCAATGACTGCCCCTCCGTGAACTCCTCGGTGGGCACGATGAGGCCCCCGAACCATGAGCTCCCGAGCTTCGTGAGCACGAATTGAGCTACCCGCGGGAGCTCCCCCCACACTGCCTAGCAGGGCCGAGTCGAGGTCCCCGAGTGCGCCCAAACCTGAACACATGGCATTCCCCCACACCGTGGTCACCGGCAGACGGGCGGCACATAAGACCTCCGCCGCGGAAACAGGAAGCTGCCCCAGCACGAGCACAGCCCGCAGGCGCCCGCCGAAGCACTCACGCAACCTGGAGTAGACGAGGGTGTGGGCAAGACCCGCCTGCGTCGCCACCATGGCACGCGCACAGATGCCCTGGGGCTTACCACGCGTGACTCCGCACAAAACGCGGGTCGCCCATGGATAGAGCCGCCGAAGTCGTCGGGATGAACTCACCGCTCTCCCGAATAGCTCACCAACCAGCGGCTCCACCCGGGATGCGGGCAGGATGACCACTGTCGGCCTGGCCCAAGACAGTAGGGAGCTCGTCGTGTCAGCGGAGTTGGGGAAAAGGAGAGAAGCCCCCGAAGCCACGCACGCCAGAGCGGGCAAGAGCCCATCCTGATACCCGGCGGGATTCAGTACGGGAGCCACCTGCTCGCGCGACGCCGAACCGATGATGCCCCCGAGCACGGTCGCCGCAAAGTGGCATCCGCCGTGGGTCAGCGTCCAAGGTGCGGATGCCGCAGAGCGCTCCCCCTTCTCGAACACCACGACGGCTGGGTCCTCCGGCCGTGCCATCGGGATGCGCAAACGCGAGCCTGTCGCGGTGAGAATCTCGTCAGCACGCAGGCAGAGCTGCCCAAGAGGCAGAACACCGGAAGTCGATGCCGCACCTCCCCACGCCAAGGTTCGGCGAAGCGCGGGCAGTTCGGCTCCGCTGGCACGCAGCATCTCGGCCACGCGACGGCTGCCGGTCACGACGTAGGCTGCCTCGGTCTTTCGGAGCCTGAGTCTGATGTCTTCCGCCGAGTCGGAGGCACCCAGCGGAACCACAACAGCCCCGCAGTGGAGTGACCCGAGCTCCGCAATGAGGGATTCGGGAGCCGCCTCCCCAAAAACGGCAACGCGGGCGCCACAGCTGCACCCCAACCGCATGAGACCGAGCGCGAAGCTCTCGACGCGCCGCCCGAGTTCTCTCCAGGAAACCACAGCGCGAGATCCCGGGCTGTCTTGCCACTCATACGCACAGTCATCAGGGGTGCGCTGCATGCGTCGCGCAAGAAGCCCGAGAACGGTGCTCGTCGGTTGCGCTAATTGCTCGACTCTGGCGGAAATCTCTGAGCCGCCCATTTCACAACCACTCGTTCATTCGAACCGCTCTTGCCTTCGTTGCCCCCCAATCGTGTGGACAGTCGATCCTCGAGTCGAACGCGCCTGCTCACGCGTTCGACTCACAGACCGCAGTACCAGCAAATCTCGGTCGTCGTCAGAGCTTGCCGTCCTTGGCCTTCCCGATCCACTTCCGAATTTCCTTCTCGATCACTTCGAGCGCTTTCCCCTGAAATGGCTTGAGCAAAAATGGAACGTCGAGCTCCATCGCAATGGCGCTCTGGCTGACCTCGAGACCGCCCTTGAGGGACATGCCCTTCACCTTGAAAGAGATGTCCGCCTTCGTATCACTCGCCCAGCGGGACTCCGGCGAATACTCCGGAAACTTCTTTTTGTAGGCGCCGATCGCTGCCTCTGCAACCTGCTTTGCCTTCTCTAGTCCAAGATCATGCGGGACGGTGTGCTTCATGGTCAACCTCGAGCTCTCGTATCCGAGCGACACCCTAAACCACCACGCGAAGCAGAGCCACCCCTGAATGAACGCGAATGCCTCCGCCAGAGCGCCCAGCCGGTGCGTCCACCGACCTCCCCTGGAACACCTACCGGTTCGCCAGCTTTCGAGAGCTCGCGGAGCCGCCCCGGTCACCCAGAACGCCTCTCACGGAACCGTACGCACGGGTTCCCTCCGTCAGGCTCCCGGGTTTGGCCTCTCGCTTCCTGTCCGTAGCGCCATGCCAGGCGCACCTCACCGGACTCGTCGACTCCCTGGACGAGTCCGGTTCTGATCACCTGTCGCACAGCCATGGGTCGCTCCAGGGCGACGAATTGGGGCTGTCTCGGAACGTAACTCGAGCCCCTGCACCGGCACCTGTCTCAGCCAGCACCTGTCTCA